>NZ_BAAANN010000017.1:0-186642 GCF_039529815.1 Amycolatopsis minnesotensis
CCCAAAACCTCACCTGCACACCACGCGGCAACCGCGCCCGAACCACCATCACAACCTCCGATCACAACCGGTGTTGCAACGACCCCATGAACCCAAGCGTCCTTCGGGGCATCTGCGGGCCCCGCCGAGACCGCACGAGGCCCTTACGAGGGTGGAGTTCGCGGCGTTGGGGTCCCTGAAAGTCGCCTTCGGGGCAGGCGAGCGCGGGTCAGTTTCGCTGGACGTCGCCGGGGTGGGTGGCGAGCAGGGCCATGGGGACGCCCTGGCGGCGCAGCACCTGGCCCCACAGGTCCCGTTCCGGTGTCGCCAGCACGTCGCTGGGCAGCGCGGGGACGATCAGCCAGTCGTCGCGGGCGATCTCGCCGTCGAGCTGGCCCGAGTCCCATCCCGCGTAGCCCGCGAACACCCGCAGGCCCCTGACCTTCGACACCAGCAGATCCGGATCGGTGTCCAGGTCCACCAGCGCGACCGGGCCGCGGACCGCGATCAGGCCGGGCACCGCGGACGCGCTTTCCCCGGTGCGCAGCGCGGCGAGGCACAGCGCGGTCTTCTTCTCCACCGGGCCGCCGACGAACACCGAGGACGGCTCCACCACGTGCGGCCCCCAGTTGGGCAGCACGTCGTCGACCGGTACCTGGCTCGGCCGGTTCAGCACAACCCCGAGCGTGCCCTCGTCGCGGTGATCGATGACGAACACCACCGTTCGCCGGAAGTTGGGGTCGAACATCGTGGGGGCGGCGACCAGGAGCGTTCCCGGTTCAACCTCGGCGTCCGCAGGCACGCCGCCCATGATCCCACTGCCCGTGACCGGAAGTACCGGGGCCGGAGAACAAAGGCGGGGGAACAACGCGGCACGCGGTACCGTTGGAGTGGGTGGCTGGCGCACTCCGTGTCCCCCGGGCTCACTGAAGAACCGCCTTTGTGGAATACCGTTCGGCTGGAGCCACACTGCGCATACCCGCCGAGAGGCGACCAAGTGCGCCAGCCCACCTCTTCGCCGGACGTTCGCGTACCGGCCTCCCGCACGATGGTGACCATGCCCGGTATACCGCCGTATGCTGGGAAATCGTGACCACGCAAGCCGAGGGCTCGGCCGCGAGGACCGGCCCGCGCGCGTTCCTGGCCATGCCGGGGTTCCGGACGCTGCTGTTCTCGCGCTTCGCCTCGCAGTGGGCGGATGGCGTGTTCCGCGCCGGGTTCGCCGGCGCGCTGCTGTTCAACCCCGAACGCGGCGCCGACGCGCTGGCCATCGCGGGCGGGTTCGCCGCGATGCTGCTGCCGTACTCGCTCGTCGGCCCGTTCGCGGGCGCGCTGCTCGACCGCTGGGACCGCCGCCGGGTGCTGGTGTTCGCGAACCTCGTCCGCGCGGTCGCGGTCGTCGCGGCCGCGCTCGCGGTCGGCTTCGGCGCGAGCGGGTTCGGGCTGTTCGCGCTCGCGCTGGTCGCCGAAGGGATCTCCCGGTTCGTCGGCTCCGGGATGTCCGCCTCGCTGCCCCACCTGGTGCCGGAGCACGCGATCGTGTCCGCGAACGCGGTCGCCACCACGCTCGGCTCGCTGGTCGCGGTGCTCGGCGGCGGGTGCGCGATCGGCCTGCGCGAACTGGTCGGCCGCGGGAACGCCGGGTCCGCGTGGACGACGTCGGCCGCCGTGCTCGGCACCGTCGTCGCGGCGATGATCGCGGCGAAGTTCGCGAAGGGCGCGCTCGGCCCGTCCTCCGTCGACGAGCCGCCCGATGTCGTGCTCGCGGTCGCCAAGGGGCTCGCCGACGGCGCGCGCGCCGCACGCACCTCGAAGAACGTCACCGGCGGGTTCGTCGCGCTGTTCGCGCACCGCGCGTCGTTCGGGGTTTCGCTGCTGCTGTCCGTGCTGCTGCTGCGCTTTTCGTTCACCAGCCACGGCCTGCTGCGGGCCGGTCTGCCGGGACTCGGGCAGATGGCGGCGCTGGCCGGCGCCGGGATCTTCGTCGCGGGCCTGTGCACGCCGAAGCTCGTCGCGCGGTTCGGCCGCCGCCGGACGACCGTCGGCTCGCTGGTGGTCGCCGCGGTCACCCAGCTCGGGCTCGGGCTGCCGATGACGCTGCCCACCGTGCTGCTCGCCTCGTTCCTGATCATGGCGTCGGGGCAGGTGCTCAAGCTGAGCGTGGACTCCGCCGTGCAGCACGACATCCGCGACGAATCCCGCGGCCGCGTCTTCGCGCTGTACGACACGCTGTTCAACATCACGCAGGTGGTCGCCGTCGCGATCGCCGCCACGATCACCCCGTTCGACGGCCGTTCGCCCGGCCTCCTCGCCGCCGCGACGGCCGTGTACCTGGCAGGCGCGGCGGGCTACCTCGCGATCGTCCGCCGCGACTGATTCGCTGGCGCAAATAGAGCCACCCGTTGGGCGGAACCCCGCATGCCGCCAACCGGGTGGCATTAGGGTGATTCCCGCAGTGACGGCAAGAACACGGCGGGGGACCCTTGACAGTGCCTGACGGACGGCCGCCAGGAGAGCACCGCGCGGCCCTCGAAGCGCGCAACGCCGCGATGAAGGACCAGGTCGACCGGCTGCTCGACGGCGTCACCCGGCAGACCGAACGGCTCCAGCAGGCGCAGGCCGACGCCTCGCGGGTGACGGCGACGCTGACGTCGAAGGACGGCCTCGCCACCGTGACCGTCAACTCGGCCGGCGTCCTCACCGAGCTCGAGTTCTCCCAGAACGCGTTCGAGCGCAGCCGTCCCGAATCGCTGGCGCGCACCGTGCAAGCCCTCGTCCAGCAGGCGACGGTCCAGGTCAAGCGCCAGGTCACCGAGCTGATGGCGCCGATGACCACCGGCCTGCCCGATCTCTCCGACCTCTTCGAAGGCGCGCCGTCGCTCGGGGCGCTGATCCCGAAGTTCCCCGAGCTGGAGCCCGAAGGCGAAGACGGCCAGCAGGACGCCCCGCTCACCAAGGGCCAGGGCTGATGGCCGGTTCGGCTCAGGGCTTCGAACTCGATCCCGAGGCGGTCAGGTCCGGCGCCGCGAAGTTCACCGGTGGCTCCGAGGCACTCCGCCACGCGGGCGAACAGCAGCTCGCCGACGCGATGCTCGGCCTGAAGCAGAAAGCCGACGAGGCCGCGGACGCGCACGAGGGGCGCGGCGCCGAAACCCGGGCGCGGCTCAAGCGCACGGAGACGACCTAGCCGTGGGCATGGAGATGCCCGACGCGGTCAAGTGGCTCCTCCCGATCGTGGTGGGCCAGAGCTGGCCGGAGGGCGACGAGACGAAGCTCCGCGAGCTCGGCGACGCGTGGCACACCGCCGCCGAAGCGGTCGCCCCCGCGACCGACGCGGGCGACCAGGCCGTCAGCGCCGCGGTCACCGCCTGGACCGGCGAGTCGGCGGAGGCGTTCGAAGAGCTCTGGAAGAAGTTCGCCGAAGGCGACGAGGCATACCCGAAGTCCCTCGCCGAGGCCGCGAACGCGCTCGGCGACCTGTGCGACCAGACCGCGCTCGACGTCGAATACACGAAGTACCTGATCATCGCGTCGCTGCTGATCCTGCTCGCGCAGATCGTCGCGATGATCGCCGCCGCGTTCGGCACGTTCGGCGCGTCGACGGCGGGTATCCCGGTCGCGCAGGCGCTCACCAGGACCGCCATCGAGGCCATGGTCAAGGAGCTGCTCGCGAAGCTCGTGGAGATGGGCCACAAGCAGGTCGTCAAGAAGGTCCTGCAGCGCGTGCCGGCCGAGGTGCTCGAGAACGCCGGCATGAACCTCGGCAAGACCGAGGACGCGGCCGTCAGCGGCGCGGTGGGCCACGCGAAGGAGGTCGGCGGTGCGATCGGCAGGCACGACGCCGATCTCAACCGGGCCACAGCCGCGCTGCCGGACACCCCCGGCACTCGCGATACCCCTGATATCGCGCACGCCGCGCCGCCGCTGTCGGCCGGGAGCCCGGCGCCGTCCGGAGGGCCTCCCGCCGGTGCCGCGGGGCGGGCGCCGACCGGTGAGCAGCCGGGCGGGCCTCCTCCCCAGAACGCACCGCGCAGCGCTGGCCCCCAGGGTTTCGGACCGCGGAGCGGCCCAGTGGGGTTCGTTCCGCCGAGCGGCGGTTTCACCGCGCCGCCACAGCACCCACCGGGAGGACCGCCACCAGGCGGAATCCCCGGTGCGCCCCCGCCGGGCGGCCGCGCACCGTCGGGGCCGGGACGGCCGCCGCCCGGATTCGACCCGCGCCGCCAGGACGCACCCGGCGGGCGCCCGCCGCAGGGCCACGGCAGGCCAGGGCACGGTGGTCCGCAAGGCCCGCAACGGCCTGGCCCGAACGCGCAAGGGCAGCGCCGGCCCGGTCAAGGCCAGCACGCGCCGAACCAAGGCCAGCTCCCGCCCCGCCAGGCCGGGCCGCGGCCACCGGCGCCGGGTGGCCACTGCCCGCCCGAAGGTCCCGCGACCCCGGCACGCGGGCCGCGGCCACCCGGTTTTCCCCGCCCCGGACAGGACTTCCCCGGCAGGCAGCAACCGCAGGGGCAGCGCCAACCCGGTCCCGATCGGCCCGGCGGTCCGCCGCGCCACGGCCAGCCGCACGGTCCCGGTGGACGCCCGCCCGCACCACCACCGGCGGGGCAGCGGCCTCCCGGTGGCGGCTTCCCGCCTCCCGGTCCTCGCCAGGGGAGGCCGCTGCCACCGGAGCCGGGTCGCCCGCCCGCCGGGTCGCCACCCGGCCCGGCCCGTCCGCCCGGTCACCAGCCGGGTCCGCGCCGCCCCGACGGCGGCAGGCCCGGCCAGCCGCCGCGCCCGGAAGGTCCGCACCGGGAACCGGAAGCGCCTGCCGAACCGCCGGAGAGCACCGAGCACCAGCAGGGCGAACCACCGTCCACAAAGGACGAAACGGGTCCGCCGCCTGCCGGGGAGCACTCCGGGCGCGAGTTCCGCACCGATCGTCGCGCGGACTTCGACGCGCTCGGGGAAATCCAGCTCGACACCGGGCAGATCGGCGACCACGGCGAGCTGCGCCACGAGGAGGTGCGGCGCGACGCGCTCGAACTGCGCGCACGGGATCCGCGCTACGGGCACATGTCCGACGACGGCGCGTACGCGGTGCACAGCTACACGCGGCACGAGGTCTTCCGCGGGGTGAACGCCGCGCTGCGCACCGGGTTCGGCCTGCCCGCGCTGGCCAAGCAGGTCCGCGCGATCGTGTCCGGGCTCACCGAGCTGCCGCCGTTCGAGGGCGAGGTCGTCCGGACGGTCAACCACAACGGCGACCACGGCCGTGCCGCGGTGACGGCCGCGCACTACGAACCGGGCAAGACGGTCGTGGAGAGCCAGTTCTCCAGCACCTCCCAGGTCACCGCGGAGGACCGGGACAGCGCGTTCGAGGGCGAGGTGGAACTGCGCATCCGGTCGAAGACCGGCAGGGACATCTCCGGGATCGCCTCGGTGCGGGACGAACGCGAAGTGCTGCTGAAACCGGGAACCCAGCTCCACGTGCACAGCAGGGAGCTGGTCACCCTCCCGGACGGCAGGGAGAAGTGGGTCGTCCACGCCGAGGAAGTGCTCCACGGGGACCCGAGGCACCTCGGCCAGGAGGCGGCGGACCAGCACGTCCAGGAGCGCCGGGAGCGCCAGGCCGCGGACGACCGCAGGCCGGCGAAGTCGGTCGCGAGCGCGCTCGGTCCGGCGGGAATGGCGGAACAGCGCCAAAAGACGAACGCCGACATCGAGCGGGAGAACCGCGAGGAAGCCGCGGCCGCCGAGGAACGCAAGGCCGAGTACCACCGCACGCACGAACCCGAAGGCGGCTGGGCGGAGCTGAACCGGGCGACCACGCCGCCGGGCGAGCCCGCCATCCACGACGGCACGGCGCGGAGCCCCGAGCAGCAGGTGCGGTTCCTCCGCGAACACCTGCCCGAGGTCGCGAACGTCAACGCGCACAACTACTACGCGCCGGACGCGCGGGAGAACGGCTTCCACGGCAACGACGCGGACGCCGTCGTCGCGCTGGAGGAAGGCTTCCAGGGCAGGCCGCGCGCGGCCTCGCCCGCGCTCCCCGACGACGTCGGTTCCCTCGACTCGGTGCGGCAGAAGCTCGGCGGGCGATGGGCGGAGCACCCCGATTTCGGCAGCGCGATCAGGGAAATCGGCGCGTGGCCGGTCGGTTCACGCGGCGTGCTGGCGTTCCAGGCCGCGGCGGGTGAGCCCAACCGGATGGTGACGGTCGCGCACACCGAGCACGGGGTGGCGATCGTCGACCCGACGGCGAACCGGCTCGCGGCGTTGCCCGAGGGGCACGCCAAGGTGCAGTTGCTGCCGTACCACCGCGAAGGCGGCCTGCCCGAGAGCGACGCGGCGCCGCACCGGGAACCGGAGATCACCGAGCGCGCGCACGAAGGACCCGTCGCCGAACCGGAGCACCACCCGGAACCCGAACCCGAGCCGCGGGCGACCGCGGCGGACCACGACGCCATCCGGCGGTCGATGGAGGACGCCGACGCGTTCGACCGGCTCCACCGCGAAGCGCTGGCGGCGAGGGACCGCAGCGAAAAGCTCCAGCACGTCAGCGACGAGGCCGCGACCGCGCTCCGTGCCTTCACCACGCACGATCTCGCCTACGACCTCAACGACGCGCACCGCTCGGGCGCGCCCGAAGGAATGCGGGAGCGCCAGGCCCGCGCGCTCGCGGCGGCGCTCGACGAAGTGCCCGGCGTGACCGCGCGAACCGTGCGCGGCATCGACCACCACGGCGACGCGCGGCTCGCGGAGCTGACCGCGGACCAGTACGTGCCGGGCAGGGTGAACGTCGAAACCTCGTTCAGCGGCGCCACGATCGAGGACGAGGGTGTCGAGGCGCCGAAGTTCGGGTACGACGTCGAGATCCACGTCGGCTCGAAGAACGTGAAGGACATCAGCGCGCTCGCGCGGAACCCCGAGCGGGAGGGCCTGTCCAAGCCGGGCACGCAGCTCTTCGTGCACAGCAAGGAACTCGTCGATCTCCCCGGTGGCGGGAAGAAGTGGGTCATCCACGCCGAGGAGGTGCTGCCGGGCGATCCGAGGCACCTCGACCAGGACACCGCGAAGCAGCAGATGGCCGAACGCCGGGCCCGGTACGCCGAGACCGCGCACCAGTACGCGGAAAGCGGGAGCACGCGGTTCGCCGACCTGCTCGGCTCCGACGGCCGGAACGCCGGGCGGCAGGTCGCCGAGCCGGTCCACGGCGGTGCCGCCATCACCGACCGGCTCGCCGGATTCGACGCGGACCCGGTGGCGCGGCCCGAACCCGAGCCACCCGCCCGCGCGCCGGAAGCCGCCGAGCACCACCGCGCACCGGCGGACCTGGGCCCGGAGCCCGCGCCGGACGCGGAACTGGTGGCGCGGCACGACGTGCTCGCCGAGGAGCCGACCACGCGGCACGACGACGAGGACCTCGGCCCGGCGCCGCGCGAGGACCCGCCGACCGAACTGGCCTGGTCCGGCCGGGACGAGGAGCAGGAATGGGACGACCGCAAGGCCGCCGAGGAAGGCACCGGTAACTGATGTCCGAACCGCGCTACGAAACCAGGGCGCACGAGCTGCCGGACGGCTCGTACGGCGTCCACGACGGGCGGATCGTCCGCGCCCCGGATCCGGCCGCCGAGCGCGCTTTCGTCCTGCGCACCAGGGCCACCTTCGCCGGGCAGCCGCACTTCGGGGCGACCGTCGACCCCGACGCACCGGGGAGGTTCCAGCTCTCCCTCGGAGCCGCCGTCGAACTCGGTGAAGCGATGGGGCTCCCCGGCTTCCCCGGCGAGCACGGCGCGGTGGAGTACCGCGTCTCGGCAGACCCCGCCGAGATCACCGGGCTCGACCAGGTCCGCACCGAGATCGGCCCGCTGGTGCCGCCGCCGGAACGGCTCACCGAGGAGTCCCAGCAGGACCTCGTCATCGGGATCGGCCGGACCCTGCGCGACTTCCTCGCCGCGCGGGGCGAACCGTGGGAGCGGGTCGACGCGGTCTTCAGCGCGGTCGGCGAGGTCTCCGTGCTGACCGTCGCCACCACCCGGAACGACGTGGTGCTGTGGTGGTCCGCGCCGCCGGAGGTGGGCCAGCACTTCCAGGGCCTGCGCACCGGGATGTCCGTGCCGGACTTCGGGACCTGGACGAACGCCGGGTTCACGCTGCGCGCCGACGGCACCTTCGACTTCGACTTCGACGCGGACCAGCCGCCGAGGCTGCCGATCGACGCGGTCCCCGGCACCTACGACAAGGAGCTGGAGTTCTTCCCGCGCGCCGGCGAGAACATCCCGGACTGGTGGCGCCCGCTCGCGAAACTGCCGTACACGGCCGAATTCCGGCACGCGCGCGTCGTCGACTCGCACACCGGGGGCGAACCGCCCGTGGTGGACAGGGCACCGGTTCCCGAGGACGAAACCGCGAAGGTGCTGCGCTACCTCGAACGCTGCCCGGTGGTGCTGACCGGGCGCGGGTTCACCCAGGACCTCTTCGCCCCCGGCACCGAGCCGGACGTGCCGGAGCTGTACCACACCGACGGCCGCTGGATCTGGCCCGCGGCCGTGCCGCACTACCTGCGCGAGCACGGCGTCCCGCCGGAAGGCGAGCTGCTGACGCGGATCCGCGAGCGCGAATACCAGCCGGTGTGGCCGCCGGGAATCGTGCGCGCCGCCGCCGAAGCCGAGTTGCTCGGCCTGCCGCGCCCGACCGGCTGGGGCCCTGAGTTCGCCGAGCCGAGCGAACTGGCGCTCGCCGAGGACGGGTCCGCGCTCGACCCCGACCTGACGACGGTCGACCTGTTCACCGTCCTCGCGAACCGGCTCGGCGAGTACGGCGTCTCGCCCGGCGCCTACCGGATCGGATCGCACGCCGACGGGCTCTGGTGCCTGGAACGCGTCGGCGGGCAGTGGCAGGTCGCGCGCTACGAGGACGGCGAACCGGTGCGCCCGAGCCTGTTCCCGCATCCGGCGGAAGCCGTGCAGGAACTGCTCGGCGCGCTGCTGCTCCTTCCCGCCCGGCCGTGGGCGGGGCGGGAAACCGCGCTGGAGACCGGAAAGCAGGTCGCCGACTGGCCCGTCCAGCCCGTCGAGGGCGAGCCACCGCTGACGCTGCTGCGGAACAAGCGCATGATCCGGCTCGCCGAAGGGACCGTGGTGACCCGCTACGGCGGCACCGACGGGAACTTCGCGTTCGCCCGCGGCACCGGGTTCGACCGGACGTCCCTGCCGATCGGGCGCGCCGGGCAGCACCGCGACTACGCGCTCGCGCGCCCGCTCTACGTGATCACGGGCGTGACCGTGCCGTGGGCGGGCCAGCCGGGCGGCGGTGTCGCTTACGTACTCCCGAAACCGATCGCGGCGCACATCGCGGACGGCAGTGTGGAGCGTCGAGGTAGCCGTGGAACGAGCTGAAGCCGTCACGCGCGCCGAGGACTGGCTCGCCGCCGCCCGTGCCGCCGATCCCGGTGGCACGGCGATCCGCGCCGACCACGACCGCGTGCGCCGCGTCCCCGAAGGCTGGGCCGTCCCGTACGACACGGTCGCCTGGCTGGACGAGGGCGCGGCCGACCGGCGGCTCTTCCCGCCGCCGGTCATCGTCGTCACCGAACCGGACGGCGAGCTGCGCCTGGCCGCGCCGGAACCGGGCGGGATCAGCGTTCCGCTGGCGTTCCCCGGCACGGAGCACTGGCGCGAGATCGTCGACCCCGAGTACGCCGACGCCGGTGTCGGGCTGTTCGGCGTGCCCGAAGCGGTGATCGCGGGCTGGGCGCGCGTCGACGCGTCCGGGCAGGCGACCGGGGAGCAGAAGGAGAACCCGGCCTACCGGACGGGCCCGATCCGCCGCGGGTACCCGCGGCCGGAGAACTTCCTCGAAACGGTGCTGCTGTTCGGCGTCGGCAAGTGGCTGTCCAGGGCGCAGGTGCTGACCGGCGTCGCCGGTGCCGAGGTGGTCGTCCCCCTCGACCCCGAGAGCGGCGAGATCCCCCGCGGCTACTACCGCCAGGAGACGCCGAAGCTGCAGGTGTTCACCTCGACCCGCTGGCTGCCGCCCGACGTGCACCACTGGTGGCACGTCGACGTGGCGCGGCTCGCCGCGATGACCCCGCCGCCGGACCTGGACCTCTGGGGCCCGCCGACGATGCACACGGTGCTCACCGGCACCGAACTCGCCGAGGCGTGCGCCGAATGGCCGCGCGCGGCGGAACCCGTCGACGTACGGGGCGCTTGCCCGGAGTCGGACGAGCCGGTGGCAGCGGCGGCGGCCGAGGCGGCCGGGAAGCTCGGGCTCGCCGAACCCGTCGAGCCGCCGGTGCGCGCGGCGACGCTGGCCCGCAAGCGCGGGTTCGAACTCACCGAGGACGAGTGCCGCCGGACCGTGCTCGGCAAGTCGTGGCTCGCGCGGCGACGGCAGCCGGACCCGCCGGACTGGCCTGCCGATCTCGCGGCCAACGGCCTGGTGCCCGGCTACGGCAACGACGGCGGGGTCGAACCCGCGCTCGACACGTTCGGGAAGTACTTCCCGCTCGGGCTGCCCGGGTTCCGGTACGGCTGGGAACGCGTGACCGGCGCCTACGTCGGGTTCGCGATCGGGGAGGCGCTCGGCGCGGCCGTCGACAAGCTCAGCCTCCACGAGATCACGACGCGGTACGGGCCCGAGGGCGTCACCGGGTTCGAAACCGCCTACACCGAACCGGGTCAGCTCGGCCCGCTCACGCAGCGGCTGCTGTTCATGACCGAGGCCGTGATCCGCAGCCCGCACCGCGAGGACCACCAGCTCGAAGGCAAGTTCGGCGAAGTGGCCCGCAACGGCGTGCTCCGCTGGCTGCACACCCAGGGCGTGCCGCTGCAACGCGTGGACGGCTGGCTGCTGCGCAGGCCGGAGCTGCACGTCAAACGGGACCCCCAGCCGTCGGACCTGGAATCCGGCCCGACGTCGCTGCTGGCCGCGCTGCCCGCGGCGCTCACCGACGGGGGTCCCGGCAGCGGGCTGGACGGCGGCACCCGGCAGGCGGCGCGGCTGATGGCCGGCCAGACCACCCGCGACCAGGACGATCTGGAGGCCGTCACCTACCTGACCTGGGTGTGGCAGGAGATGCTGAGCAGCAAGGCGATCGTGCTGCCCGCGGCCGTGCAGGCGAAGGAGACGGCCAGCCCGTCCCGGTCCGATCAGCACGGCCCGGCGTGGGACCGGATCCGCGCGGCGGTCGAGGCGGCGGCGCCGGTGGTGCCGTCGTACGGGTTGCCGTCGGCACGCGACCCGGAGACGATCGGCGACGGGCACGACACCCTGTCCGTGCTGGGACGCACGATCGCCGCGGTCGGGAGCTTCGAGAACTTCCCCCGCCGCGCGCTGCGGCGGGCGGTCAACCACTCCGGCCGCAGCGCGCTGACCGGCGCGCTCGCGGGTGCGCTGCTGGGCGCGCGGCTCGGCATCCCCGGCCTGCCGGCGGACTGGGTCGGCGCGCTCGAACTGCGGCACCTGGTGGAAAACGTGGCCACGGACGCGTTCTGGCACTACGACCGGCATTCCGCGCTGTGGCACGACCCCGAGCACTGGAAGGCGCGGTACCCGCAGTGGTGAAGGCGGCGGAAGCGGTGGCACGGGTCGAGCAGTGGCTCGACGACCCGGAGCTGCGCGTGCAGCCCGAGTTCGCGGCCAGGGCGGCGGACGGTTGGTACGTCCCGTACAACGCCGCCGCCTACCTCGACGGCACGGACGTCGGCAAGGGGCTCTTCCCGGCGCCGACGGTGTTCGTGCCCGACGACGGCGGCACGATCACGATGGCGGCGGACGTGATGACGCCGTCGCCGCGGGCCCCCGTGACGCTGTGGGAGGAGGTCGCCGACCCGGAGCTGGACCCCGCGCTCCTGCACGGGCGGCAGGTCCCGGTCAAGGCGATCCGGCACTGGGAAGCGGTCACCGGGACCGGGCAGCGCACCGGGGAGGTCAAACCGAACCCCGCGTACACGGTTTCGCCGGTGTGGCGCGGTTTCCCGGCGCGGCACACCGCCGCGGGGAAGCTGCTCGACTACCTGAACGCGGACTGGATCAGCGTCGCGCAGTTCGCCGAATGCCTCGCCATGACCGAGGTCGTGGTCCCGGTCGACGACGGCGAATCGCCCGCGCTGCGCGGTGTCGACGACCGGTACGAGGTGGCGGTCTGCACGTCGACCGGGACGATTCCAGCGGGGGTCACGCGCTGGCGCCGGATGCTCGCGGGCCACCTGCTGCGGCCGGAAGCCCCGGTCGGGTTCGTCCTCGACCCCGGCCGGGCGCTGAGCTACTCGCTGCCGGCCCGGTACGTGCGGGCCGTACCGCTGCCGCCGCCGGGCGAGCCCGTCGAGGAGGTCGCCGCCGAGGCGAGCCCGGAGGTGCTCGCGCTGGCGGAGCGGCTGACCGCGGACTTCGGGATCGAGGCCCCCGGCCTGTTGCGCCGCCACCTCACCGCGGTCGCGGGCTGGGCGAGGAACACCGGCTACGAGCTGAGCATCGACGAGGCGAAGAGCTACCTCACCGGGTACGCGGTGCGGTTCTCGAACCTGCGCGGGATCCGGCGGAACCGGGGGCCGTCGTGGCCTGCCGATCTCGAAGCGAACGGCCTGACCACGCACTACGACCACTTCGGCGCGCCGTCACCGGTGCCGTGGACGTTCGGCAAGTTCGACCCGAGGAACACGCCGCCGGGCACCTTCGCCTGGCACCGGCTGGTCGGCGCGTTCGCCGGGTTCGCCGCCGGTGAAGCGCTGGTGTCGGGCGACGGGCTCGGGCCGCTGACGAGACAGCTCTTGCGGCACACCGAATCGGTGCTCCGCGGCCTGCCGCAGGTTCCCCGAACCTTCGACATCCCACCGGGTTTCCCGCCGCCCGCGTCGCCGTCGAGCTGGCTCGCGGTCGCACTCGGCGACGATCGCGAAGCCGAACCGGCCTTGTCGCCGTTGCTGCTGCCGCTCGCCGCGATCACGGCCGCCGGCGCGGAAGTCGCCGGGATGAGCCAGGACTACCCGAAGGCGATCGCCCGCGACATGGCGGGCACGCTCACCGAATCGACGGCCACCGCGCTCGACGCGCTCGACTCGCTCGACGCGCTCATCGATGTGTTGTGGGAGCTGCTCAAACCCGGCGACTACGCGCTGCCGGTGTACGTGCACCTCCGCACGTTCGCGCGCGACGAGCGCCCCGGCATCGGGGAACTGGCGAGAACCGTCCTCGAACTCCGCGACGACCGCGACACCGACGACCGCGCGCAGATCGAGACCATCGGCGACGGCCACACACCGTTGTCCCTGCTGGGGCGCGCGTTGTTCGCGGCGGGCAAGCGGCACTACGACGCCGAAGCCGCGTTCGACGCCGCCGCCGGTGATCCGCTCGTCTCGGCGCTGACCGGCGCGCTGCTCGGCGCGCGCGGCGGAATCCCGGGGCTGCCTCGCCGCGCGGTGGCCGCGGTGGGCAGGATCGGGCTGGTGGAGAACGTGGCGAGCGACGCGTTCTGGAACTTCACGCGGTTCGGCGTGCGGCGCGAACCGTCGGCACGGCACGACTGGGAACGGCAGCGCTACCCGCGCGGATGAGGTCATGGCAGGCGATCACTGGCTCAGCGACAACGATCTCGCGGTGCTCGCGCGCCTTCAGGCGAGGCAGCGGGAAATCGACGGGCGCCCGTATCCGCTCACCCCGCCCGTCTCGGTGCACCGCGTCGAAAACGGTGCGCGCGGCACCGGAGGAGGCGCCCCGGCCGATCCCGGCGGACCGCTGGCGCGGCAGCATGCTGGCAGGCGCGGTCGGGGACTCGCTCGGCGCGCCGAGCGAGTCAAAGCCGATCAAGTCAAAGCCGATCGAGTCAAGGCCGATCGAGCAGATCCGCGAACGCACCACGCCGCAGGGCCTCGTCGACTTCATCCCGGCCCACGACGGGATCGGCACCATCACCGACGACACGCGGATGACGCTGTTCACCGCGGAGGCGTTGATCCGCGCGCATTCCGCGGTCCGGCACGGCGGCACCGCGGATCCCCGGCGCAGCCCGCAGCTCGCCTACCAGCGGTGGCTGCACACCCAGGGCGTGCCGCGCGCCCGGCGCCACCACGTTCTTCGCGCTGAAGGGGTACGGGCAGAGCGGGCAGGAAGCCACAGTGATGTGTGCGCGTCGGTTCCGGCGAGGTGGGTGGCGGATGCGTGGAGCCGTCGGGGCCTTGGTCCGTGAAGGGCGCCTTCGGGGAATCTGACGCCGCGATCTCGCCCCTCGCGGCGTGCGGCGTGGTGGTGCTGATGCCCTGAAGGGGCCCTTCACGGCATCACATTCCCTCAAGGGCCCCTTCGGGGCATGCGCCCGGAGCAGAGCGGGTCCGTGAAGGCCGCATCCGTGGCATTCACGCCTATGAAGGCCCCTGCAGGGGCCTGGACGCGGACGGGGGAAGAGGCGCGGGCGGCGAAATCCCAGCGCATGCCCTGAAGGTCACCTTCGCGGCGTCAGATTCCCCGAAGGGCACCTTCAGGGCATGCGCAGCGGACCTCACCTCGGCCTCTATAGGAGCATCCTTCACCGCGACCATCAACAACTCCAAGGGCTGCGGCGGCGTGCTGCGCGCGGCCCCGATCGCGTTGTGGTCGCCCGATCCGGCGCGGGTGTTCGAGCTGGGCGCGGTCAGCGGCGCGCTGACGCACAGCCACCCGAGCGGGTACCTGCCCGCCGGCGCGCTCGCGGTGATCGTCCAGCAGCTCTTGCGGGGCGCGGACTTCCACGGCGCCATCGACGCGGCGATCGCGCTCGCCGGAGAAGGTGGCGACGCTCGGCGGCGGGAACGTCGGCGAAACCGCGCTCGCGATCGGGATCTGCGCCGCACTGTCCACACCGGACCTGAACGCGGCACTGCTGGTCGCGGTCGACCACAGCGGGGACAGCGACTCCACCGGCGCGCGGTACGGCGAGCAGGTGATCGACCGGCGCTGGCTCGACCGGCTCGAACTGCGGGACGTGGTGACGAGCGTGGCCACGGACCTGCTCGCCGAGTTCGGCCCCGGCGCGCCTTCGGGTGATCGCTGGGTGGCGCGGTACCCACCGGACTAGGTTTACAGCGGTCGAGTTTCGTTCGCGGGGGAGAAGTGGGCATGCACTACCGAGTCGAAGCGGCCGAGCGGCCGGACGGGCAGTACACCGTGTGGCAGGGCGGCGTGTACCAGGCACAGCGGTCGACGGCGGACGGCACCGTGCTGCTGGCCGCGCTGCCCGGCGAGGACGCGCCGCCGGAGTTCGACACCACGTGGGAGTCGAGGCAGGCGAAGATCGTGCCCGAGGCCGAGGTCAGCGCCACCTTCAGCCTGCAGACCCACTGCGTCTTCGACGACGAGGTCTACCGGGTCTCGCCCGGCGACAGCGGCTCGCCCGGTCCGCTCGTGCTCCGCTGGTCCGGCACCGACGAAGCGCTCGCCGCGCAGCTCGGGCTCACCGACTTCAGCACCAAGGCCGCGCTCGACGGCCTCTCGGCGCTCTGGCAGGAGCGGCACGACTTCACCGACCCGACCTCACCTCCGGAACCCGCGGCGTCGTCTCCGGGGGACCCCAACCCGTTCCTGCGCGGGATCGGGCGCGCCCTGCTCAAGATCGCGCCCGCCAAGTGGAACTCGCTCGCCGCGCAGTACCGCCAGGTCGGCGGCTACGCCGAGCTGGAAGTGCGGTCGGTGCTCGGCGACCCGGTGGACGAGGTGACCTTCCTTTCGCCGCCGCCCGCGCTGTCGCAGCTCTTCGCGGCGCTGCGGGCGGCGATGTACGAGCCGGGCGCGGGGACCTGGTTCCAGAGCACGTTCGTGCTGAAGTCGTCGCGGGAGTTCGACTTCGACTACGACCTCGACCGCCAGCCGGACTGGCGCCAGCCGCCGCACGTCGGGGCACAGCCCGCGCCGGCCGCCTACTCCGCCGATCTCGCCCGCTACCCCCGCGAGCCGGGGAACATCCCGCCGTGGCTCGCGGCGAAGGCGAGCCTGCCGGTGGCCGTCGCGTTCCGGCAGGCGGCCGTGGTCGACGGGCCGCCGGAAGGCGACAAGCCGACCGTCAACCGGCCGCCGGTCCCGCGCGAGGAAATGCGGGGCGTGCTGGACTACCTGTTCCGCTCGCCGGTGGCGCTCGCCAGGCAGGGCCGCCTGCCGGACCTGTTCGCCCCGACCGGGAAACCGGACGTGCCGGACGCGTTCCACACCGACGGCACCTGGATCTGGCCCGCCGCCGTACCGCACTACCTGCGCAAGTACCGGGTGCCACCGCAGCCGGAGCTGCTCGACCACATCAGGGCCGCCGGGTTCCGCCCGCCGTACGTGCCGGAGCCGGTGCGCGCCGCGGCCGAAGCCGAGCTGGCCGGCGCCGAACGGCCGGTGCACTCGGTGGCCGACCTCGCCGAGCCGAGCACCCCGGACATGGTCGACCGCGGGCAGTGGCCGCGGACGCTGCTCGCCTCGGACGTGCTGACCATCCTGCGGCGCCGGCTCGCCGAGCACGGCGTCGCGGAGAGCGCGTACTCGATCGGCAAGCGCGCCAAGGGCGTGTGGTCGCTCGCGCGGACCGAGCACAGCTGGGAGGTGTCCGGCCCGGACGACGAGGACCCCGCCGCGTTCGCGCATCTCGAAGAGGCCGCTCGCTTCCTGCTCGGCACGCTGCTGCTGTACCCGGCGCGCGCGTTCGCCGGCTCGCCGGAACCGGCCGAGCCGACCGACCGGATGCCGGACTGGCCGATCGTCCCGCTGCGCGGCGAGCCGCCGCTGTTCCTGTTCCGGCGCAAGCGCCTGGTGGTGCTCGCCCCCGGCACCGCGCTGGTGCGCTACGGCCCCGACGGCGGCAACCTCGTGCACGACGAGACGGTCACCTTCCCGGAGACCTCGCTGCCCGCGGACCGCCAGGGACTGCGGCAGGCGCTGGTCGTCCGGCGGCCCCTGCGGGTCCTCGCCGGGGTCGCGCTGCCGTGGGGCCCGATGCCCGGTGGCGCGGTCGGCTACTTCCTGCCGCGCCCGGTCGGCCACCACCTCGAAACCGGTGCGCTGGAACGGGTCACCACGCCCTGATCAGGACGGCGGGCGACCACCAGTAGTCGGCGAGCGATTCGATGTCGACGTAGGAAAAGCCCGCTTCCTCCAGGTCGGCGCGCCAGGCGACGGCCGGCTGCTCCCAGTTGTTCCGGGTGCCGCCGCCGAGCTGGCCCACCAGCATCGGCAGCAGGAAGCCCTGCGCGACGAGGCTGGCGTCGCCGGCGTACTCGCGGATGCCGCGCTCGTAGCGGGTGGCGAGCGCGCGCAGGTGCTCCTCGGTGCCTTCGGCCGGGGCGAGGACGTTGAACTCGGCGATCAGCAGGCGGCCGGTGCGCGCCCGCACCCGGCGCAGCAGGTCCCCGCGCTCGGCCTCGGGGATGGTCTGCAGCGCGAACGTCGACTGGGCCAGCGCCCAGTGCTTCCCCTCCGTCTCGTCGAGGAACTCCTGCGCGGTCTTCGCCCAGAACCGCGGCGAGCCGGGCACCCGCGTCTTCGCCACGTCGAGCAGCGCGGCCGACGGCTCGACGAGGTCGATCTCGGCGGGCAGGTGCTTCGCCTGGTCGAGCGCGGGACCGATGGCCAGCCCGTCGCCGCAGCCGAGGTCGAGCAGCGAACCGGGCTTGAGGGTGTCGTAGCTCGCGGCCAGCTCCTGGGAAAGCCGCCGGTACAGCTCGACGTTCCCGCCGCCCCTGATGAAGGCGGCGAACGCTTCGGGCTCGCGGTACACGTCCCCGTTCGACCCGGCGCCGAGGAAGCGCGCCAGCTCGGCACCGAGCAGGGAACCGTTCTCGCCTGCGCGGGCGGCCAGCTCGCGAGCGGTGTCCCGCTCGCCGGAGTGCAATGCGGTCAGCGCTTCGAAGGCGCCCGCCGTCGTGCTCGTCATGGTGCAAAGTTTCGCCGAAGTGATGCCCTGCGTCACGTACTAATCCGCGGGGGTGATGCCCTGCTCTCCCGCCCACTCGCGCAACTCGGCGACGGCCTCGTCGTGGTCGAGCGGGCCGCGGTCGAGCCGGAGCTCCTTGAGGAACTTCCACGCCTCGCCCACCAGCGGGCCCGGCGGCAGGCCGAGCAGCTTCATGATCTCGTTGCCGTCGAGATCGGGCCGCACCTTCGCGAGGTCCTCCTCGGCGCGGATGCGCTCGATCCGCTCTTCGAGATCGTCGTAGGTGCGCTGCAGCGCGGCCGCCTTGCGCTTGTTGCGGGTCGTGCAGTCCGCCCTGACGAGCTTGTGCAGCCGGTCCAGCAGCGGGCCCGCGTCGGTGACGTACCGGCGCACCGCCGAATCCGTCCACTCGCCCTTCCCGTACCCGTGGAACCGCAGGTGGAGGAACACGAGCTGGGACACGTCGTCGACGATCTGCTTCGAGTACTTCAGCGCCCGCAAGCGTTTGCGGGTCATCTTGGCGCCGACCACCTCGTGGTGGTGGAAGCTCACCCCGCCGCCTGGCTGGAACTCGCGCGTGGCCGGCTTGCCGATGTCGTGCAGCAGCGCCGCGAGCCGCAGCACCAGGTCCGGCTCGCCGCCGCGTTCGAGGTCGATCGCCTGCTGCAGCACCGTCAGCGAGTGCTCGTAGACGTCCTTGTGCTGGTGGTGCTCGTCGATCGCGAGCCGCATCCCCGGCACCTCGGGCAGCACGTGGTCGGCGAGATCGGTCTCCACCATCAGCTCGAGGCCCGAGCGCGGGTCGGCGGCCACCATCAGCTTCGACAGCTCGGCCTGCACCCGCTCCGCGGTGATCCGGGTGAGCTGCCCCGCCATCTCGGTCATCGCCATCACCACCCGCGGCGACGCCGAGAACCCGAGCTGCGCGGTGAACCTCGCCGCGCGCAGCATGCGCAGCGGGTCGTCCGCGAACGACTCCTCCGGCGGGGCCGGCGTGTCGAGGATGCCGCGGCGCAGCGCCGTCATGCCGTCGTACGGGTCGACGAGCTGCTTCGTCTCCAAATCGACCGCCATCGCGTTGACGGTGAAGTCGCGGCGCAGCAGATCGCCCTCGATCGCGTCGCCGAAGGTGACCTCGGGGTTCCGGCTCATCCGGTCGTAGCTGTCCGCGCGGAACGTGGTGATCTCGAGCGTGGTGCCGCGCTTGGTGACCCCGACCGTGCCGAACGCGATCCCGGCCTCCCACACGCCGTCCGCCCAGCCCGACACGATCTTGAGCACGGTGTCGGGGCGCGCGTCGGTGGTGAAGTCGAGATCGGCGGAGTCGCGGCCGAGCATCGCGTCGCGCACGCTGCCGCCGACCAGGTAGAGCCGGTGTCCCGCCCGGCCGAACAGCGCGGCCAGCTCGTCGGCGAGCGTGGGGATGCGCATCGGTTCGGTCACCGCGTTCTTCTTGACGGCCAGCTCGTTCACTCAGATCCCACCACGAAAGAGGTGCACTGGAAGCAGCGCACCCGCGAACAAAGACACGAGCGACCAGGGTACTCCGAACGCGCCGCCGACGAGCAGCGCCGAGGTGCTACCAGAGAGTGAGCGGCGCCTGGCTCCGCGTTCGCGACCGCGTGTGAACGGCAGGCACTAGCATCACAGCATGTCTGGATCGGCCGGTCGTTCCGGTGGCGCGAAGCCAGGACGCCGCCGATCGCGGCGCCACCGGGGCCGGAAGCTGACCACCGTCGCCGAGACCTCCGCCGGGGGTCTCGTGGTCGACGCCGAGCGCGCCAACGCGGCGCTCATCGGCCGGTTGGACCGCCATGGCAAGCTCCTGTGGTCGCTGCCGAAGGGCCACATCGAGGACGGCGAGACCACCGAGCAGACTGCGGTGCGCGAAGTGAAGGAGGAGACCGGCATTTCCGCGCACGTGCTGCGGCCGCTGGGCACGATCGACTACTGGTTCGTCGCCGAACGACGCCGGGTGCACAAGACCGTGCACCACTTCCTGCTGGAAGCCATCGGCGGCGAGCTGTCCGACGAGGACGTCGAAGTGACCGAGGTCGCCTGGGTGCCGATCGCCGAGCTCGAAGCCAAGCTCGCCTACGCCGACGAGCGGACGCTCGTCCGGAAGGCGCGCGCCCTGTTCGCCGCCCAAGACGCTGATCTTCCCGAGGGAGCTTCCGAGTGAAGCGGCTCGCCGCCATCGCGTTGACCGTGCTCTTCGCCGCCACGCTCACCGGGTTCGTCCCGGCGGACGCCGCGCCCGCGGACCAGTCCGAGCCGAGCAGGCTGCACCTCGACGTGGACCAGATGAACCCGAGGCTGGTCACCTCGACGTCGTCGACGCTGGGCATCTCCGGCCGGATCACCAACACCGGCGACCGCCGCCTCACCACCATCAAGGTGCAGTTGCAGCTCGGCGAGCGGCAGACCTCCGAGAAGCAGCTCAAGCAGGCGCTGGCGGAGTCGCCCGCGACCGACTCGTCGGTCTCGCAGTTCGTCGACGTGGCGGCCTCGCTCGAACCCGGCCAGTCCGCGCCGCTGACGGTCAACGCCTCGCTGCGCGGCGAATCCGGGCTGGAGATCTCGAAGCCGGGCGTCTACCCGCTGCTGGTCAACGTCAACGGCACGCCCGACTTCGGCGGCCGTACCCGGCTCGCCGCGGTCAGCCTGCTGCTCCCGGTGCTGTCGGTGCCCGGCAAGCCCGCGCCGCCGAACCCGGCGAAGGCCACCCCGTTCACGCTGCTGTGGCCGCTGGCCGACACCCGCCCGAACATCGTCTCGGCGCCGCTGGGGGAGTCCGTCGTCCTCGGCGACGACCACCTCGCCGACGATCTCGCGCCCACCGGCAGGCTCGGCGCGCTGCTCACCGGCGCCCGCCGCGCGAAGCAGAACCCGAAGGTGTTCAACGCCCTGTGCTTCGGCATCGACCCCGACCTGATCGGCACGGTCAGCGCGATGACCCGCGGCTACCAGGTCCGCACCCCGTGGGGCGGCAACGTGCCCGGCCGCGGCAAGGACGCGGCGATGAACTGGATCGAGGGCGTGCGCGGGCTCGTCGGCGGGCACTGCACGGTGGCGATGCCGTCGTCGGACGCCGATCTCTCCCAGCTCACCCAGCTCGGCCCCGGCGGGAAGAACCTCGCGAAGGCCGCCGTCGACGACAGCAGGCTGCGGACCCTGCTCGACGCGGACCCCGCGGACGGCGTGCTGTGGCCGGAAGGTTCGCTCGACACGGGCACACTCGGCACCGTCGCCGAGGCGGGCGTGCACACCGTGCTCGCCGACACGGAGTACCTGGAGTCCACCAAGCTGGTCAGCGGCGGGGTCGGCGTCGAAGGCAGCGCGGTGCGCGCGCAGTCCTACGACTCGCTGCTCGCGAAGGCGTTCGCCGGCACGTCGGGGCGGCCGGACTCGTCGGCCGGGGTCACCACGCCCGCCGACGATCCCGACGTCGGCACCCAGAACGGGCTCGCGGTGCTCGCCTACCGCAGCACGTCGACGGCGGATTCGGGCAAGCCGCTGCTGGTCGCGCCGCCGCGCCGCTGGGCGGTGCCGGACCGCGAGTTCGACCGGCTCTTCGACTCGATCGACGAGCTCATCTCGCGGAACATGCTCACCGGGCTGCCGCTGCAGCAGCAGCTGGCCGCGGGCGAGTCGGGCGTCGCGCGGATGACCTACGCCCCGGCGGAGGGCGCGCTGCCGGGCAACCTCGCCGATATCGACTCGGCGGCCGCGGACGTCCGTTCGGTGATGGAACCGGACTCGGCGAACAAGGTGAACCCCGACCTGCTCGTGAAACCGGTGCACGACGCCGTGATCAGGGCCACGTCGACGGCGTGGCGGGTGGTGCCGGGCGGCGCCGACCAGGCCGCGTCGACCGCGCGCGACCAGCTCGACGAGCTGCGCGGGCGGGTCGCGGTGATCCCGCCCGGCCAGCCGTTCTCGTTCGCGTCCGGCTCGTCGCCGATCCCGGTGGCGATGCAGAACAAGCTGCCGGTCGCGGTGACCGTCCGGCTCCGCTTCCGGGACAACTCGGGCCTGCGCATCGACCCGGTGCCGGACCAGTACATCCCGAGGAACAGCACCCTGCCGGTCCGGGTGCCCGCCGAAGCGCTGCGCGCGGGGCGCTTCAGCCTCGACGTGTCGTTGACCACCTCGCAGGGCACTCAGCTCGGGCCCGCGGCGCGATTCGAACTCACTTCCAGTGAATACGGCATCGTGACCGTTATCGTGACCTCGACGGCAGGGGTGGCGTTGCTGCTGCTTTCCGGCCGCCGGATCTACCGGCGGGTCAAGGAGCGGAAGGCGGCCTGACGCCCGCGACGACTACCCTGGCCTGGCCAGAACAGTCGCGATGAGGATTGGGCACGTGTTGGACAGAGAGCCGGGCTCGCCGCCCGAGCGCCCCGAACGTGCCGGGCGTCCCCACCCCGACCGGGCCCAGCCGCCCCCGTCGCAGCCACCGCCACCGCCACCGGCGTCCCGGCGCGCTCAGCCGCGCCGCATCCCGCCGTCCGGTGACCGGGCCCAGCCGCCGCCCCGCCGCCGCACGCCGCCACCGCCGGAGCAGCCGACGCGTCAGCTCCCGCCCGCCGCGCCACCGCCGTCGAGGCAGGGCGGACGGCGGCCACCGCCACCGCCGTCGCAACCGCTGCCGCAGGGTCAGCGCCCGCCGAGGCGCCAGCCGGCTCCGCCGAGGCGCCAGCAACCCGTCCGGCCGTGGCGCCAGGAGGCCGCCCCACCACCACCACCACCACCGCCACCACCGCCGCGGCGCGAAGACGCGACCATGCTCATCCCGCGCGACCGCGGGATGCCGCCGGGCGTGCGCTGGCCGATGGCCGACCCCGACGTGCTGCGGCCCTACGACGAGCTCGCCACCCGGATGCTGCCGAGGGTGCTCGACGCGCCCCGCACGGCCGAGCCGTTCGGCGACACCCCGCCACCGGTTTCCGGTATCGAGCCGAAGACGGAGGAGAAGCCGCAGTCGCTGGTCAAGGCCAGCGGCCGGATCGCGATCGCGTCGCTGATCAGCCGGATCACCGGGTTCCTGTGGAAGGTGATGCTGGCCTGGGCGGTCGGCATCGGCGTGGTGAACGACTCGTTCAACGTGGCGAACACGATGCCGAACATCGTGTTCGAGCTGCTCCTCGGCGGCGTGCTGTCGAGCGTGGTGGTGCCGTTGCTGGTGCGCTCGCAGGACGATCCCGACGGCGGTGCCGCCTACGTCCAGCGCCTGATGACGGTGGCATCGGTGCTCCTGCTGCTCGGCACGGTCGCCGCGGTGGCCGCCGCGCCCCTGTTCACCTCGCTCTACGTGGACAGCTCCGGGCAGGCGAACCCGGCGCTCGCCACCGCGTTCGCCTACCTGCTGCTGCCGCAGATCTTCTTCTACGGCGTGTTCGCGCTGCTCTCCGCCGTGCTGAACGCCAAGCACGTCTTCGCGCCGGCGGCATGGGCGCCGGTGGTGAACAACCTCGTCGTGATCATCACGATCATCGTGGTCGCGGTGATGCCGGGCGAGATTTCGCTCGACCCGGTGAAGCTCGGCGACGCGAAGCTGCTGACGCTGGGGCTCGGCGTCACCGCGGGCATCGTGGCGCAGGCGGTGATCCTGGTGCCGCCGCTGCTGCGGACCGGGTTCCGGTTCAAATGGCGCTGGGGCATCGACAAGCGGATGAAGGAGTTCGGCGGGCTCGCGGGCTGGATCCTCGGGTACGTCGCGGTGAGCCAGATCGGGTTCACCATCAACACCCGGGTGCTCACCAGCGGCACCCAGGGCGGGGTCACCGCGTACAGCAACGCGTGGCTGCTGTTCCAGCTCCCGTACGGCGTGATCGGGGTGTCGCTGCTGACCGCGATCATGCCGAGGATGAGCCGGGCCGCCGCGGACGGCGACAACGGCAAGCTGATCGCCGACCTGTCCTACGCCTCGCGCCTGTCGACGGTGACGCTGGTGCCGATCTCCGCGGTGATGACGATCGTCGGCTCGTCGATCGGCATCGCGCTGTTCACCCTCGGCAAGGGCACCCTCGACTCGGCCGAGCGGCTCGGCCAGGCGCTGGCGATCTCGGCGTTCGGCCTGCTCCCGTACGCGCTGGTGATGCTCCAGCTCCGGGTGTTCTACGCGATGAAGGACGCCAGGACGCCGACGCTGATCATGATCGTGATGACCGTGGTCAAGATCCCGCTGCTCTACCTGTGCCCGGCGCTGCTCGACCCGGACCACATCGTGCTCGGCGCGATGATGGTGAACGCGATGACGTTCGTGGTCGGCGCGATCCTCGGCCAGGTGTGGCTGTGGGTCCGGCTCGGCAACCTGCGCAGCAAGCGCGTGCTCGGGGTGATCCTGTTCACGCTGTTCGCCAGCGCGCTCGGCGTCGCCGCGGCCTGGGTGGTCGGCTGGATCGTGCCGTCGTCGCTCGGGCCCACCATCGGTGCCTGGGTGAAACTCTTCCTCCAGGGCGTGGTCGGCATCGTTGTTTCGTTCGGCGTGCTCATCGCGTTGAAGGTCGACGAGCTCTCACCTGTTACCAGAAGATTCACCCGCTTGGTCAAGCGTGGGTAACGTTTTACGCACAGATAACCCCCGTACACGGGTCGTATTCACGTACCCTCGGTGCGGAGGAGGGCCAGAGTGCGGTGAACACCAAGCGGAGTGACCAGGCCGAGACGGCCAGGGCAGGCGGCCGGGTCAGGGGCGGATCGCTGGCGCCCGGCGGCGTCGTCGGCGACGGCCGTTATCGCCTGCTGGCCCAGTTCGGGATCGACGAGCGGGCAGGCGCCCACCTGTGGCGCGCGCGCGACGGGCAGCTCCGGCGCGACGTCGCGCTGACCCTGCTGGTCGGCGACCCGGCGGACGCCGAGTCCGCGCGGCTCGCCCGCCGCACCCTCGAACGCGCCGCGCACGCCGCGAAGTTCGGCCACGACGGGGTCGCCAGGGTGCTCGACGTGCTGAGCCTCGGCAGCGGCGTGACCTCCGGCGAGGGCCTGCTCGGCGTGGTCGTCGCGGAGTGGACCAAGGGCACCGACCTGGTGGACGTGACCGCCGAGGAGCCGGTCTCGCCCGCAGTCGCGGCCCGCATGGTGCAGGCGCTGGCCGCCGCCGTCGACCGCGCGCACCAGTCCGGGCTCGTGCTCGGCCTCGACCACCCGCAGCGGCTCCGGGTCACCCCGGAGGGCGCGCTGCGGCTCGCGTTCCCCGGCCCGCTGCCGGACGCGACGCTGCGCGACGACGTGAAGGCGCTCGGCGCCGTGCTGTACCTGCTGCTCACCGGCCGCTGGGCGTTGCCGGGCGGGCCGCCCGCGATCCCGGCCGCGCCGCACACCCCCGCCGGTCGCATCGTCCCGCCGCACTCGCTGCGGCCGAGGGTGCCCGCCGCGCTGTCGTCGCTCGCGGTCCGCACCATCGAGGACGGCGACCACGGCGGCATCCGCACCAGCGCCGCGATCCTCCGCGCGCTCGACCAGGCCGCCGAGGCCGAGGAGCGCACCCAGTTCATCAAGCAGGTCGGCCCCGAGGCGGAGCCCGAGCCCGACGACGGCGTGTGGACCACGAAGAAGCCGGTCAAGGACGCCGTGCGCAGGCGGAAGCTCGCGCTCGGCGTCACCGTGCTGGTGGTGCTCGCGGTCGGCATCCTCGCCTGGCTCGGCATGCTGGCGATCAGCTTCTTCCAGGGCGACAAGGCGGCCAACGGGCCGAACATGAACGTCGCCCAGACCACCACGTCCGCGCCGCCGCCACCGGCTTCGTCGGCGCCCCCCGCGTCCCCGGCACCGGCACAAGGCCAGTTCGGCGAACCGGCGAAACCGTCCGGCGTCACCGTCTACAACCCCGAGGGCGACGGCGACAACCCCGGCCGCGCGCGCAACGCCACCGACGGCGACCCCGGCACCGCGTGGAAGACCGAGCAGTACCAGCAGCAGTTCCCCAAGGTGAAGCCCGGCGTGGGGCTGATCGCCGCGTTCGACGGGCAGATCACCCTCGCCCAGGTGAAGATCGCCGGCGCGACGGCGGGCACGAAGGTCGAGATCAGGGTCGCCGACACGAAGAACGCCCAGCTCGACGACACCCGGGTGGTCGGATCGGCGGACATCGGCGGCGACTCGGCCGACGTCACGCTCCAGCAGCCGCAGAGCGGGCGGTTCTTCGTCGTGTGGATCACCCAGCTCGGCGGCGACGGGAAGAAGTTCGCGTCGCAGATCGGGGAGCTGACCTTCCTGCCCGCGAAGTGACGCGCGGTGCCCGCGCACTGGCTGTTCGTGCAGGGTGTGGGCATTTTCACCGGGGTCTCACGCGGTCAGTAGGCTCTCCCGGGTGACCGCAGCAGCACCTACGGACGCTGACCTGATAGCGGCGCACGCCGCGGGGGATCAGCACGCGTTCAGTGAAATAGTCAGGCGGCATCGAGACCGGATGTGGGCCGTCGCCCTGCGCACCCTCCGCGACCCCGAAGAGGCCGCCGACGCGCTGCAGGACGCGTTCATCTCGGCCTTCCGCGCGGCGGGGAACTTCCGCGCCGAGTCGCAGGTGACCACGTGGCTGCACCGGATCGTGGTGAACGCCTGCCTCGACCGGATGCGCCGCAAGCAGGCGAGGCCGACGGTGCCGTTGCCGGAGACCGGGTTCAACGAGCCCGCGTCGCCGCGCGACTCGATGTCGGACAAGGAAACCAAACTCGTCATCAAGGCCGCGCTCGACGAGCTGCCCGAGGACCAGCGCGCCCCGATCGTGCTGGTCGACGTCGAGGGGTACTCGGTCGCGGAGACGGCGAAGATGCTGGGCATCGCGGAAGGCACCGTGAAGAGCCGGTGCGCGCGGGGCCGCGGCAAGCTCGCAAAGGTTCTGGGACATCTACGGAACCCCGATGCAGATGCGAACGTCCTACCTCACGAAAGCAAATCGAGCCGGGTGCGGCAGGCGTCGCGCACGCAGCAGCAGGGGGAGGGGCGATGACGGACGAGAGTCGGGGGCTCGGCGGAACCGTGGGTCCGCCCTGGTCTGTCGACGTACTCGCCGACCTTCACGCGGGCGTGCTCGACGAGCGCGAAGCGGCCGAGCTGTGGCCTCGCGTGAACGCCGACGCCGAAGCACGGGCCATCATCGAGGCGCTCGAAGCGACCACGGCCGACTTGGACGCGCTCGGCTCGGCACCGGTGGAGCCGATGCCCGCGGAGTTCGCGGCCCGGCTCGACGCGGCCATCGCCGAAGAAGCACAGCGCGCGTTCGGCGGCCCGCCCCAGCAGGCACCGCCCCAGCAGGCACCGCCACCGCCGGACCTGCCGGTGGCCCCGGTGACCGACCTGGCGGCCGCCCGCCGCAAGCGGAACAAGCTGCTCGGCTGGGGCACCGGGCTGGTCGCCGCGGCGGCGGCCGCGGTCGTCGCGGTCGCGGTCATCGTGCCGGGCGGTCAGAGCGGCTCCGACGGGAACATGGCGCAGCCCCCCACGAGCCAGCCGGGCGGTGAGCCACCCCTCGCGCTGAAGAAGAACGATCTCGGCGGCGCGCTCGGCGGCCCGCAGGGCGTACGCGACTTCGGGCCGCTCGGCAGCGAGGAGAAGCTCGACGCGTGCCTTTCGGCCAACGGCATCGACCCGAGCCTCCGTCCGGTGAAAGTGCGGCCGGTGACGTACGAGGGCAAGCCAGGCGTGATGGTGCTCTTCACGACCGGCAAGCTCGCCCAGTTCCGGCTGGTGGTGCTGTCGCCGACGTGCGGGCCGGGCGAACCCGGCAAGCTGCTCGACGAACTGATCGGGGCGAGGTGACCGCACTGCCCCATGGCGGCGGTCACGCGAGGGAACACGGCCACCTACGATCGTGTTGATCCGGTGGACGGGTCACAACGAGCGGAGGTCACGGGGTGGCTGCAGACGACATTCGGAACCTGATCATCGTCGGATCGGGTCCCGCCGGATACACCGCGGCGGTGTACGCGGCGCGGGCGCAGCTCGAGCCGCTGGTCTTCGAGGGCACGCAGTTCGGCGGCGCGCTGATGACCACCACCGAGGTGGAGAACTACCCGGGTTTCCGCGAGGGGATCCAGGGTCCCGACCTGATGGAGCAGATGCGCAGCCAGGCCGAGCGCTTCGGCGCGGAGCTGCGGGCCGAGGACGTCGAATCGCTCGAACTCACCGGTGACGTCAAGTACGCGACGGTGAACGGCAAGCGGTACGGCGCCCGCGCGATCATCCTGTCGATGGGTGCCGCCGCGCGGTACCTGAACGTGCCCGGCGAGCAGGAGCTGCTCGGGCGCGGCGTGTCGTCCTGCGCGACCTGTGACGGCTTCTTCTTCCGCGATCACGACATCGTGGTCGCCGGTGGCGGCGACTCGGCGATGGAGGAGGCGACCTTCCTGACGAAGTTCGCCCGATCGGTCACGATCGTGCACCGCCGCGACGAGTTCCGCGCCTCGAAGATCATGCTCGAACGGGCGAAGGCCAACGAGAAGATCAAGTGGCAGCTGAACTCGCGGATCACCGAGGTGGTCGGCGACGGCAAGGTCGAGGGCCTCAAGGTGACCGACCGGAACACCGGCGAGGAGAAGACCCTCGACGTGACCGGCTTCTTCGTCGCGATCGGCCACGACCCGCGCAGCGAGCTGGTGCGCGGCCAGGTCGACCTCGACGACGCGGGCTACGTGCTCACGAAGGACCGCAGCTCCTACACCAACATCGACGGCGTGTTCGCCGCCGGTGACCTGGTCGACCACACCTACCGCCAGGCGATCACCGCGGCCGGCTCGGGCTGCACCGCGGCGATCGACGCGGAACGCTGGCTCGCCGAGCACCAGGTGACCGACGCGGCCGCCGAGGCGCCGGAGCTGGTCGGCGGCGGGTACGCCGCCTCCGGTTCCTGACCCCGCCGCCTTCCCACCCAGAGGAGAAACCATGACCGACACCGTGAAGGTGACCGACAAGACGTTCGCCGACGATGTGCTGACCAGCGACAAGCCGGTCCTCGTCGACTTCTGGGCCACCTGGTGCGGCCCGTGCAAGATGGTCGCGCCGGTGCTCGAGGAGATCGCGGCCGAGCACAAGGAGAAGCTCACCATCGCGAAGATCGACATCGACGAGAACCCGCACACGCCGCGTGACTACCAGGTGATGTCCATCCCGACCTTGATCCTGTTCCAGGGCGGGAAACCGGTCAAGCAGATCGTGGGCGCGAAGACGAAGTCCTCGCTGCTCTCCGATCTCGCCGACGTGCTCTGAGCACACCGAAACACCAGGTCAACCCGGGGGCGGCCGGTCATCCGGCCCGCCCCCGGCATGGTTTCCGGGCCCTTTTCGCGTCACCGGCGGCCACCGCCATCGTCACTACCGGTGGATGCGTTACCGGATGTGGCGAGACCCGACGCTCCGACCGGCCCTGCGCGCTCACCGAGAGTTCACAGGGCACAATAGGAGTCCTGAGTAAGTGCTCAAGGACTTTCCGTACTGCACCGGATCGAGCTCGGTGCCCGAGGTAGAGCGAGGAGTGCATGCGGGTACTCCGCCGCGGTGACGCCGGAGCCGACGTCGCCGAGATCAGGTCGATGCTGTCGGCGCTGGGCCTGCTCCCCTCGGGAGCGGCGGCGAACGGGTCCGCCGACCAGTTCGACCCGTTCGTCGAGCAGGCCGTCCGGGGGTTCCAGCAGCGAAGGGGCCTGATCACCGACGGGGTGGTCGGACCGGCCACCTACCGGGTGCTCCGCGGCGCCAGCTACCACCTCGGCAGCAGGCCGCTGGCACATCTCATGTCGGCACCGGTGACCGGTGACGACGTGTTCGCGCTCCAGGAGCGCCTCACCGAGCTCGGCTACGACGCGAGCAGGCCGGACGGCGTGTTCGGCGCGTCGACGGAGCGCGCGCTGCGGGACTTCCAGCGCGACTACGGCCTGATCATCGACGGCATCTGCGGCGCGGCCACGGTGCGCGCGCTGCGCCAGCTTTCCCCGAGGGCCCGCGGTGGCCGCCCGGTGTTCCTGCGCGAGCAGGAGCAGGTGCGGCGCGCCGGGCCGAGGCTGCGCGGCAAGCGCATCGTGATCGACCCCGGTCACGGCGGCGCCGACCCGGGGATCGAGGCTTCCGGGCTGCGCGAGTCCGATCTCGCCTGGGACCTGGCGCGGCGGCTCGAAGGCCGGATGAAGGCCGCGGGCATGGAAGCGCTCATCTCGCGCGGCCGCGAGCACGGCCCGACGGAGGCGGAGCGCGCGAAGTTCGCCAACGAGGCGGGCGCCGACCTGTTCCTGTCGCTGCACTGCGACCGAAACCCCTCGCCGCACGCGCACGGCGTCGCGAGCTTCCACTTCGGCAACGGCCACGGCACCACGTCCACCGTCGGCGAGCTGCTCGCCGGGTTCATCCAGCGCGAGCTGGCGGCCCGCACCGGCCTGCTGGACTGCCGCACGCACGCGAAGACGTGGGAGATCCTGCGGCTGACCCGCTGCCCCGCGGTCCGGATGGAGATCGGGTACCTGACCAACCCCGGCGACAGCCGCAGGCTCGCCGACCCCGCGTTCCGCGACGTGGTCACCGAGGGCATCCTGATCGCCGTCAAGCGGCTCTACCTGCTCGGCGAGGGCGACCAGCCGACCGGCACCTTCACCTTCGCGGACGTGCTCGCCCACGAGCTGGCGAAGGCCGAGTAGCGCACCCGCCGCGAGCGCGAACGGCCCACTTCACCACCACACCTGTGGACAACCGGCGATGGTGTCCACAAAATGTGGACAACCGGGCCGGGTTCTCATTCTGCGAAGACCGCCGTGCCGGATGCGCCCACCGCGTCCTTCGGGCACCGGCACCGCGGAATCGCGCGGGGGAGGTCAGGCGCGGGCCACGCTCGGCTCGGCGGTGGAGATGCTGACGTGGCCGAGGAGCCGTTCGAGCGCCGCCTCGACGTCTTCCTTCCAGGTGCTCGCCGAACGCAGCTCCAGGCGCAACCTGGGCCACCGGGGGTGCGGGCGCACGGTCTTGAAGCCGACGCTCTGCAGGAACTCGGCCGGCACCACGCAGCTGTGCTCGCGATCGGACTCGTCGGCCCCCGCCTTCGCGTCGCCGAACGCCTCGATGGCGCGGACGCCGCGCCGGGTGAGGTCCTTCGCGACGGCCTGCACGAGCATCCTGCCCAGCCCGCCACCGCGGAACTCGGGCTGCACGTGGAAGGCGGTCAGCAGGACCGCGTCGGGACCGGGCGGTGAGGTGGGGAAGGCGTTCGACCTCGGCACCGCGTTGGGCGGGGCGTAGAGCACGAACCCGACCGGCAGGGTGTCGCTGTAGACGATCCGGCCGCACGAGCCCCATTCCAGCAGCACGCTGGACACCCAGGACTCCTTCTCGACCTCGGTCTCGCCGTACTCCTCCGCCTGCGTCTTGAGGTGGGGTGCCACCTCCCAGTAGACGCACCGGCGGCAGCGCAGGGGCAGCTGCTCCAGGTTGTCCAGCGTCACGCCCACGACGCGTCGCGACACACGACCCTCCCTGACCTGCCCCGAACTTGCACAGCACTTCCGCAACCGGCGAGATACCGAGCCGCGGGCCCGAGCGGGCGCGGCTCACCATGACCGAACGGCCACGTCCGAGGATAGGCCGATGTGACGAGCGCCGAAAGGGCGGCCTCGTCACAAGGGTGGGTGGTTACACTCGGAGGAATCTACCTGCCGGTAGAACCCCTTCGACCGAGTGAAGTGCCGATGACTGCCTCCGGATCGCCCGAGAAGAACCCGGCTCAGGCCGGGCGCCACAACCTCGACCCGCACCTCGACCGGTACGCGGCGCGCACCTCGGGGATGACGGCGTCCGAGATCAGGGCGCTCTTCGCGGTGGCGAGCAGGCCCGAGGTGGTTTCGCTGGCGGGCGGCATGCCGAACCTCGCCGCGCTGCCGCTGGACTCGCTGTCCGCACAGGTGGCCGAGATCATCGCCGAGGACGGGCTCGTCGCGCTCCAGTACGGGTCCGCGCACGGCGTGCCGGCCCTGCGCGAGCAGATCTGCGAGATCATGGCGATGGAGGGGATCTCGGCGCATCCCGACGACGTCGTGGTGACCGTCGGCTCCCAGATGGGCCTCGACATGGTCACCCGGCTCTTCTGCGACCCCGGTGACGTCGTGATCGCCGAGGGCCCGTCCTACGTCGGCGCGCTCGGTTCGTTCACCGCCTACCAGGCGAACGTCGTGCACGTGACGATGGACGACGACGGGCTCGTCCCCGAGGCGCTGCGCGAAGCGCTCACGCAGGCCGAACGGGCGGGCAAGCGGGTCAAGTTCCTCTACACCATCCCGAACTTCCACAACCCGGCCGGCGTGACGCTCGCGGTGGAGCGGCGCGAGGAGATCCTGGAGATCTGCCGCGCGCACGACGTGCTGGTCGTCGAGGACAACCCGTACGGCCTGCTCGGCTTCGACGGCCAGACCTACCCCGCGCTGCGCTCGACCGATCCCGACAACGTGGTGTACCTCGGCTCGTTCTCGAAGACGTTCGCGTCGGGGTTGCGCGTCGGCTGGGTGCTGGCGCCGCACGCGGTGCGCGAGAAGCTGGTGCTGGCGGCGGAATCGGCGACGCTGTGCCCGCCGACGTTCAACCAGATGATCGTTTCGCGCTACCTCGCCACGCACGACTGGAAGGGCCAGATCAAGACCTTCCGCGAGAACTACCGCGAGCGGCGCGACGCGATCATCTCCGGGCTGGAGCAGCACATGCCGGCCGGTAGCAGCTGGACCCATCCGGACGGCGGTTTCTACGTCTGGGTAACGGTTCCCGAGGGCGTGGACACCAAGGCCATGCTGCCCCGCGCGGTCACCGCCCGGGTGGCGTACGCGTCCGGAACCGGGTTCTACGCCGACGGTTTCGGCAGCAGGCAGATGCGCCTGTCCTACTGCTATCCGACGCCGGAGCGCATCCGCGAAGGGGTGCGCAGGCTGGCCGCCGTGCTCGAGTCCGAAATGGACCTGGTGCGCACCTTCGGTACGGTGACCCCGCGTGCCGTCTCCGGGCCGCAGTCGCCGTCCCCGGACACCGCGTAGGCCCCGGCGGGCCCGCACCATCCACCGCAGAGACATCCAAGGAGTTCCGGCGTGGCCGAACGCACCGTTGCCGTCCTCGCTGGCGGGCTTTCGCACGAACGTGACATTTCCCTGCGCTCAGGTCGCAGGCTGTCCGCGGCTCTGCGCGAACAGGGCCTCGGCGTCGAGGAGTGGGACACCGACGCCGGCCTGCTCGACCGGCTGCGCACGACCCGGCCCGACGCGGCCGTCATCGCGTTGCACGGCGGCGAGGGCGAGAACGGCTCGGTGCAGACGGTGCTCGAGATGCTGGGGGTGCCCTACGTCGGCACGTCCTCGCACGGATGCCGCCGCGCGTGGGACAAACCGACCGCGAAGGCGCTCGTCGCCGACACGGGGTTCACCACGCCGGACTGGGTGGTACTGCCGCACAGCACATTCCGGGAGCTGGGCGCGAAGCAGGTGCTCGACGCGATGGTCGACCGGCTCGGGCTCCCGCTGATCCTCAAGCCGGACCAGGGCGGCTCCGCGCTCGGCACCCAGGTCGTCCGCGACGCCGCGGACCTGCCCGCCGCGATGGTCGGCTGCTTCGCCTACGGCGACACGGTGCTCGCCGAGCGGTTCGTCGACGGCGTGGAGGTGGCCGTCGCGGTCGTCGAGCGCGACGGCGAACCGATCGCGCTGCCCGCCGTCGAGATCGTGCCGGAGAGCGGCGTCTACGACTACACCGCTCGCTACACCGCGGGGCTCACCGACTTCTTCGCGCCGGCCCGCATCTCCGATGACGCCGCGAAGGCGGCGGGCGAACTCGCCGTCGGGGCGCACCGGACGCTCGGGCTCCGCGACATCTCGCGCACCGACGCGATCGTCGCGGCCGACGGCACGGTCATGTTCCTCGAAGTGGGCCTGTCGCCGGGGCTGACCGAAACCTCCACGGTGCCGATGGCGGTGGAGGCGTCCGGCGAGTCGCTCGGTGCGGTGTTCGCCGCGCTCGTCGACCGCGCGATCAGCCGCGCGCACTGACCCCTCCGAGCAGTCACCTTCCGTAGCCCAGGGCCGCCGCACGGCAATCATCACCGTGACGAAAGGCCCTGGGGTGATCCCTAATCGGTTTCTCGTGTCGGATTTGTCTTGTTCGGGTCCATCAACGCGACGATCCGCTCAAGATCGTCGACGGAGCCGAACTCGACGACGATGCGTCCCTTCCGGCGCCCGAGATCGACCTTCACCCGGGTGTCGAAGCTGTCCGAGAGGCGGGTGGCGAGCTCCTGGAGACCCGGCGCCTGGATCGGCTTGCGCGGCTGGGGCTTCGCCTTCGCCGGCGCTTCGCTCTTCTTGAGCGTCACCGCTTCCTCGGTCGCCCGCACCGAAAGCCCCTCCGCGACGATGCGCATCGCGAGCTCTTCCTGTGCGTCGGCGTCCTCCAACGACAGCAGCGCGCGGGCGTGCCCCGCGGAGAGGACGCCCGCGGCCACCCGGCGCTGCACGGGGAGGGGCAGCTTCAGCAGCCGGATCGTGTTGGTGATGACCGGCCTGCTGCGCCCGATCCGGCCTGCCAGCTCTTCGTGCGTCACCGCGAACTCGTCGAGGAGCTGTTGGTACGCCGCCGCCTCTTCGAGCGGGTTCAGCTGCACGCGGTGGATGTTCTCCAGCAGCGCGTCCCGCAGCATCGCCTCGTCGGCGGTCTGGCGCACGATCGCAGGGATCGCCTCCAGCTCCGCCTGCTGCGACGCGCGCAGCCGCCGCTCACCCATGACGAGCTCGTACTCGTCACCCGGCAGCTCCCGCACCACGATCGGCTGCATGAGGCCGAACTCGCGGATCGAGTGCTCCAGCTCGGACAGCGCGTCCTCGTCGAAGACCTGCCGCGGCTGCTTCGGGTTCGGCTTGATCGCGCTGACCGGCACCTCGCGATAGACCGCGCCCGCCACCTCACCACCCGCGACGTTCACCGTGCCGTTGGCATGGAACCAGCCCTTGTCGCCTTCCTGCGGCGGCTGGCCTTCAGCGCTCTTCTCGACCGTGGCGGTCTCGCCGTTGACCGGGCCCGTCGGGATGAGGGCCGCGAGTCCTCGTCCGAGTCCGCCTCTCCGTTCCGGCGTCACGACAACTCACCTCGCACTCCCTGTTCAGCGCCGCGCTCGGCGACCTCCTTGGCCGCGTCCATGTAGCTCATGGCGCCCCGCGAACCGGGGTCGTAGGCCAGCACGGTCTGGCCGTAGCCGGGCGCCTCCGAGACCTTCACGCTGCGGGGGATGACCGTCTTCAGCACGACCTCGCCGAAGTGGTTGCGGACCTCCTGGGTCACCTGGTCGGCGAGTTTGGTGCGCCCGTCGTACATCGTCAGCAGGATCGTGGACACCGCGAGCGTCGGGTTCAGGTGCTGCTGGACGAGCTCGATGTTGCTCAGCAGCTGTCCGAGACCTTCCAGCGCGTAGTACTCGCACTGGATCGGGATGAGCACCTCCTGGGCGGCCACCATCGCGTTGACCGTCAGCAGGCCGAGCGACGGCGGGCAGTCGATGAAGACGTAGTCGACCTGGAGCTCGTCGAACGCTTCCGCGGACAGCGCCTCCTTCAGCCGGGTCTCGCGCGAGCTCATGGACACGAGTTCGATCTCGGATCCGGCGAGATCGATGGTCGCGGGCACGCACAGCAGGTTCGGCGACTGCTCGCTGACCGCGGCGGCTTCCGCGAGCGACACCTCGCCGAGGAGGACTTCGTACACGGACGGCGTCCCGGACCGGTGCTCCACGTTGAGCGCGGTGCTGGCGTTGCCCTGCGGGTCGAGGTCGATCACCAGGGTCCGCAACCCGTGGACGGCGAGGGCCGCCGCGAGGTTCACCGCGCTGGTGGTCTTGCCGACGCCGCCCTTCTGGTTCGCCACCGTCAGCACCCGACGGCGCCGCGGGCGGGGGAGCGTGTTGCCTTCCGGGTGCAGCACCCTGGCCGCCCGCTCCGCCTCTTCGGCGATCGGTGTCCAGCCGATCTCCTGGCTGGTCTCTGGCTTCGGAGGGGTCACCGGTTCCGCCTTCCCTTGTTCGAGGTCTCGATCGAGGCTTCAGTCGCGCCAGGGGCGCTGGTTCCGCGCCGTTTCACGTGGAACATGCGTCGCTCCATACTGATCGGCTTCCCTCTCCGCCGTCGGTAGCTGGCCGTCATCTTGTCATCCCGCGCGCTTCGGTTTGGTCATCCCGCCCGCGCGGCGACGAGGACCACCGGACTTCGCGGGACGGGTTCGCTCCACCTTCACCACGGTCGTCGGGGTGTCGAGCAGGCCGACGCCGCATTCGTGCACGGACGGGGTCGCACCGCCCGCCTTCTTCACGGCGTCGAGGTCGCGGGTGATCTCATCCCGCACACTGCTGCCCTTGAGCGCGAGCATCACGCCCCCTTGCCGGGCCAACGGAAGGCACCAGCCGGCGAGCCGAGCCAGGGGAGCGACCGCACGGGAGGTGACCACGTCCGCCGCGGGTACATCTTCGCGCACCGTCTTTTCCTCCGCGCGACCGCGTACCACTTGAGCCGAGAGATCGAGTGCCTCGACCACTTCGGCCAGCCAGTCCGCCCGCCGGGCCATCGGTTCGATCAGCACGACGTCCAGATCGGGTCGCGCAATCGACAGGGGGACACCGGGGAAGCCCGCGCCGGAGCCGACGTCGATCACCCGGGCACCGTGCGGGATCTGCTCCGCGAGCACGGCCGAGTTCAGCAGGTGGCGCTCCCACAACCGCTCGACTTCGCGCGGACCGATCAACCCGCGCTCGACCCCGTGGCGTTCCAGCAATCCGGCGAACCGGCGGGCGAGGTCGAGTCCGCCGCCGAACACCTTCGCCGCCGACTCCGGGACTCCGGTGCTGTCGTCGACCTCTTCCACGCGCGCTCCTCAAGACTCGGCCGTTTCACGTGAAACGGCGTCTCCGTCGATTGTCCCCGACGGGAAGATCGGCCCCGGGACGCCATGCGCGTTTCACGTGAAACCCGGGCGCGAGGGTGAGCCGGATCGAGTTTCACGTGAAACGCGGCGCACAAAAAAGCGCGGCCCACCGAATTCGGTGGGCCGCGCTCTTCGCACTTGCCTCGGCTACTCCGCGGGGAAGACGACCACGCGGCGCTTCGGGTCCTCGCCCTCGCTCTCGCTCTGGGCCCCGTCCACGGCGGCGACCGCGTCGTGCACGACCTTGCGCTCGAACGGGCTCATCGGCTGCAGGCGAACCCGTTCGCCGGAGGACACCACGGACTCGGCGGTCGACTTGCCGAGCTCGCGAAGCTCCTCGCGGCGGTCCGCGCGCCAGCCCGCGATGTCCAGCATCAGACGGCTCCGCGTCCCGGTCTCCTGCTGCACCGCGAGCCGGGTCAGCTCCTGCAGCGCCTCCAGCACCGTGCCGCGGGTCCCCACCAGCTTCTCGAGGTCCTCACCGCCGTCGATGCTCACGATCGCGCGGCCCGCCTCCACATCGAGGTCGATGTCGCCGTCGTAGTCCAACAGGTCCAGCAGGCGCTCGAGGTAGTCACCCGCGATGTCGCCCTCCTGGACGAGCACATCGTCGCCGGACTTCTTCTCGCCCTGCTCCTCGACCACGTCCGCCACCTTGTCCTGCTCGGTGTCGATCGCTTCGACCGTCTCCGACATTCTCTGGTCTCCTCTCAGGCCTCGGCGGCGTCAGCGACGCTTCCGGCCCTGCTTCTTCGTTGAGTCGGTGGTCAGGCCGGGAACACCCGTGCCGTTCTCGTTCGAGCTCTGCTGCTCCGAGTTCTTGTCGCCGGTCTTGCCCGGCGCACCGTTCTTCGTCGCGTCGGGCTTCGACGGGGTCTTCGGCTGGGCCTTCTGGCTCGACGGCTTCTGGCCGGGCTTCGGCTGGTTCCCCTTCTTCGGCTGCTCCGCGAAGTGGTGGGGCGAGCCTGCCTTGCCCTTGCCGCCGTTGGCGCCGGGCTTCTTCGGCTGCGCGGGCTTCTGGCCCACTGCGGGCTTCTGGGCGGGCTTCTGGCCGGGCTTCGGGCCGAGCGCGCTGCGCTTCTCGATGGCCTCCGCCTTCTTCGCTTCCTCTTCCTTGTCGATCCTGGTGTAGACGAGGCGCTGCTGCATCAGGGTCCAGCCGTTGTTGGCGAGCCAGTAGAAGAGCAGGCCGAGCGGGAAGAGCGCACCGAAGACGAGCACCCCGAGCGGGAAGACGTACATGGTGAGCTTGTTCATGATCGCGGTCTGGGGCGTCGCCGAAGCCGCGTTCTGCCGGGCCACCGAGTGGCGGGCGGTCAGGTGCGTGGCGATGGCCGCGACGATCATCAGCGGGATGGCGACCGGCGCGATCTCCCAGTGCCAGCCCGTGTCGCCGCTACCGCCGACGACGCTGACACCGTTGTGGATGGCCTGGCCGAGGTTGACGCCGAACAGCTTCGCGTTGACGTAGGAATCGACGTCGTGCTGGCCGAAGAAGTAGTTCTCGGTCTTCGGGCCGCCGCCCTCCGGCGGGTGGGTGAACGCGCGGAGCACCCAGTTCAGACCGATGAACACCGGGATCTGCAGGAGCATCGGCAGGCAGCTGCCGAGCGGGTTGACGCCGTGTTCGCGCTGGAGCTTCTGCATCTCCTGCGCCTGGCGCGCCTTGTCGTTGGCGTACTTCTTCTGGACCTTCTTCAGCTCCGGCGCGAAGTCCTGCATCTTCTTCATCGACCGGACCTGGTTCACGAACGGCTTGAACATGATGCCGCGGACCGTGAACGTCAGGAAGATGATGCCGAGGATCCACGAAATCGCCGTGGACTCCCCGAAGATGAACCCGAACAACTTGTGCCAGCACCACAAGATGAAGGACACCGTGTAGTAGATGAAGTCGAGCACTGAGCTACTCCTCGGTTGGTGAACCAGGTTTCTGGTGGCGCCAGCTGAACCGCTCGGGCACCGGGTCGCGGCCCGGCGGTGTCCACGGGCCACAGCGGAGCAACCGGCGCAGCGCCAGGTACGTGCCCTTGGCCGCGCCGTGCCGCGTCAGTGCTTCGACCGCGTACGCGCTGCAGCTCGGGTAGAACCGGCAAGCCGGTGGCAAGAAGGGGGAGATGGCCTTGCGGTAGAACCGGATGGGCAGCAACAGGACCCAGGCGATCGGGCCCGGCCGGGGCTCGCCCGGGGGCCGTTCGCTGGTGGCCGCCTGCTTTCCGTTCACACCGCTGATCCGTCTTGTTCGCTGGCACTGCTTCCGATGGCGGCGCCGGGGCGCCCGTGCTCCGGCGAGCTGCCGGGTGCCGGCAGCAGGCCCAACCGGCGCAACGCCGCATCGAGGTCCGCGGCGAGTTCGTGGCTCGACGCGGACGCGGCCGGCGGTAGCGCCCGCACTACCAACGCGCTACCCGCCGGAACCGTTCCGAGCCTGCCGGCGACGAGATGGCGCAGCCGCCTGCTCACCCGGTGGCGCACCACCGAGTTGCCGACGGCCTTGCTCACCACGAAACCCGCCCTGGTGCCCTCGTCGGGACCGGACGGGTTCGTGGTCAACGCATGGACGACGAGGCGACGACGCCCGGCGCGAGTGCCCCGCCGCATCACCAGACGGAAGTCCTCGCTGCGCCGCAGTCGTGCGGCGGCCGGAAGCATGCCGCGCCTCGCCGACGCCGGAATCAGGCGGAGAGCTTCTCGCGGCCCTTGCGGCGGCGGCCCGCGACGATGGCCCGGCCGGCGCGCGTGCGCATCCGCAGCCGGAACCCGTGGGTCCGCGCGCGTCGGCGGTTGTTCGGCTGGAAGGTGCGCTTACCCTTGCTCACGGCTCAACTTCTCCTGTGTGTCGGTGCGAACCCGGCAAGTGGCTGCTGCCGCGTTCAGGCGTGTCGTGCTCGCGCACGCCAGGTCTGTGGTGTCTCCTCCTCGTCACACGGACGAGGTACGGGAGCACACTTTCGTGCCGACGAACTCGGGCACGCGAAGGGCACCCGCTTCGAACGGGAGACCTTACGAGGGTACGCACCCGCTCGCCGGGCATCGGAACCGGCCCCCTCGAACACGGACCGCGACCAGCTCGATCGCCGGTCCCCGGCACGCCGGGGGATCGATTGGCGACACGCCGTCCGCCGTGGAATGCTTGCCCCGATGGGCGCCTTGTGGCAGCGCACGGGGCTTGTTACCGTGCCTCTTCCCGAGTCACCCGTCCGTGGTGCTCGGCACCGTCGCCGGAGGGTGTGGAGGCGGCCAAGTACCGCCGCCTGGCGTAGGTTGCACCCGCGGTAGGAGTGGCCGCGGGCCGCCGTAAATTAGTGCACAGTTGTGGACAACTATGTGGATACCCGCTGCGCGCGGTGACTGGGCATGGTGGTATGTCCGCTCGATGGAGTCGGTTTACGGTTCGGCGGAGTGAGGTCCACCGCCACCGGGAGTGCGGGCGGATCGGGCGAACAGACGTCGTGGCCCGCCGAGGAAGACCAGGGGGAGGGGAGCGGACCAGGTGTCGGAGCACCAGATCAATCTGGGTGTCGTGTGGGAGCAGGTCGTCAAGGAGCTCTCCAACGGCACGCTGTCGCCGCAGCAGCGCGCGTGGATGCGGGTGACGCGTCCCATCGGCCTGCTCGACGGCACCGCACTGCTCGCCGCCCCCAGCGACTTCGCCAAGGAAGCCATCGAGCGCGCGCTGCGCGAGCCGATCACCCACGCGCTGTCCCGCCGCCTCGGCAGGGCCGTGTCCCTCGCGGTGAAGGTCGACGCGTCCGAGCCCGGCCCGCCGCCGGGTCCCCCGCCGGTGTATCCCTCGTCACCCGCGAGGGTGGAAAACGGCGGCCGTCCCGCCACCGGTGAACCGCCGAAGATGCCGCCGATCGACGACGGCATGCTCCCGCCCGCGCGGCGTGCCCGTCCCCTCCAGCCCGCGCCGGAGCCCCCGCGCGACGAGCGCCCCCGGCACACCGCCGGGCCGGACAGCTCCGATCGTTCCGACGGCGCCGACGAAGAAGTGGACGAGGAAGGCGAAGCGCTCGCCGCCGCGCAGGACATCTGGCCGATGTTCTCCGGGCAGCCGATCGCGGGGCAGCCCTACACCGCGCCCGCGCAGCCGCAGACTTCGAAGACGCGCCTGAACGAGAAGTACAACTTCGACACGTTCGTCATCGGCGCCTCGAACCGGTTCGCGCACGCCGCCGCGTTCGCCGTCGCCGAAGCGCCGTCGCGCGCTTACAACCCGTTGTTCATCTGGGGCGAGTCGGGACTGGGCAAGACCCACCTCCTGCACGCGGTCGGGCACTACGCCCAGCGGCTCTTCCCCGGCATGCGCGTGCGGTACGTGTCGACCGAAGAGTTCACGAACGACTTCATCAACTCGCTGCGCGACGACCGCAAGGTCGCCTTCCAGCGCCGCTACCGCGACATCGACATCCTCCTCGTCGACGACATCCAGTTCCTGGAGGGCAAGGAAGGGACCCAGGAGGAGTTCTTCCACACCTTCAACACGCTGCACAACACGAACAAGCAGATCGTGGTGTCCTCCGACCGGCCGCCGAAGCGGCTGGAAACGCTGGAAGACCGGTTGCGCACGCGGTTCGAGTGGGGACTGATCACCGACATCCAGCCGCCCGAGCTCGAAACGCGCATCGCGATCCTCCGCAAGAAGGCGGGCCAGGACCGGCTCGCCGTGCCGGGTGAGGTGCTGGAGTTCATCGCGGCGCGCATCGCGGCGAACATCCGGGAGCTCGAAGGCGCGCTCATCCGCGTGACCGCGTTCGCCTCGCTGAACCAGCAGCCGGTCGACGTCGGGCTCGCCGAGATCGTGCTGCGCGACCTGATCCCCGATTCGCAGGCGCCGGAGATCAGCGCCTCGGTGATCATGGGCGCCACCGCGGACTTCTTCGACGTGACGCTCGACGAGCTGTGCGGGCCGGGCAAGACCAAGGCGCTCGCCACCGCGCGGCAGATCGCGATGTACCTCTGCCGCGAGCTGACCGACATGTCGCTGCCGAAGATCGGGCAGACCTTCGGCGGCCGCGACCACACCACGGTCATGCACGCGGACAAGAAGATCCGCAAGGAGATGGCCGAGCGCCGCCGGATCTACGACCAGGTGCAGGAACTGACGTCGCGGATCAAACAGCGCGCGCGGTAAGCACGTGTCTTCGCCTCGGGGCCGCCGGAACATCCGGCGGCCCCGTTTTCGTTCGCGCGTCTTTCCCGGCCTCAGACGCCGCTATCTGGAGGGGCGCCGTGCGGATCCACTTCGGACACCCGCGAGCGGCCTCGCCCGCGGTGGGCGAACGGCGGCAGGCGGACTCCTTGGCGCGCCGGGAAACCCGCGAGACGGCGTCTCGACCTTCGCTCACGGCAACGAAAACCGCCTCGCGCGCTTACGCGCAGCAGCCACGCGCGACGCGGGCGAGACGCGCGAAGGGCGCGAAGCGCTTGTAAACCAAGGAAATTCGCGTGTGCCCGTCACTCAAGAGGGCGATCCACGTCACGCTCTCGCCGCGTTCTTCCGCACCTGTGCCCCGGTACAACCTGGGCACAGGTCGACCCACAACTGGGGACAACTGTGGGGACAACTGTGGATGGGTGTGGACGGTTCGGGGGACGCCCGGAGTTCTCCACCGGTCGCCGAGTTTGTCCACGGGTTCACCGCCCTGGATGTCCACAGGACGCCGCACCGTCCAAGCTGCGACGACAAGGGATGTCCACACAATCCACAACGCTTATTACTGTTACTGCCCTTAGTTCTTGGAAGAAGAGTTCTTAAAGAAAAACAAGCGGGCTGTGGATCTGGGGACAGCTCGGACGACCGGGTCGTCTTGTCGACATGTCGATGGGCGGGCCCGGATGACGCGGGTGGCGGTCACGTTCTAACGTGGGTGGCCACACCAGGTCCGTTCGTCGTTGGCGACACCGGCACCCGGGCCACACCACACCGGCGAGTTCTCCGGCGCCTGCACTCCAGCGTGCGCGCCGGGGCCGTTTGCCGACCTTCACGAGCCGAGCAGCACTCGGCTGCCGAAAGGATGGGCACATGAAGATCCGCGTCGAGCGCGACGGGCTGGCCGACGCCGTCGCGTGGGTGGCTCGAAGCCTCCCGTCCAGGCCACCGGTCCCGGTGCTGGGCGGCGTGCTGCTCGATGCCGGGTCGGACGGCGCCACCGACGCGCTGACCGTGTCGGGGTTCGACTACGAGGTCTCCGCGACCGTGGGGGTCTCCGCGACGATCGCCGACGGCGGCCGCATGCTGGTGTCCGGCCGTCTGCTCGCGGACATCACCAAGTCGCTGCCCGCGCAGCCGGTCGAGATCTCCGTCGACGGCGCCCGCGCGTCCATCACCTGCGGCAGTGCCCGGTTCAGCCTGCCGACCATGCCGGTCGAGGACTACCCGCAGCTGCCGAGCCAGCCCGCGCACGCCGGCGAGCTGACCGGTGACGCGTTCGGCCAGGCGGTCACCCAGGTCGCCGTCGCCGCGGGCAAGGACGACACGCTCCCGATGCTCACCGGTATGCGGCTGGAGATCTCGGGCTCCTCGCTCACCCTCGTCGCCACCGACCGCTTCCGGCTCGCGATGCGCGAGTTCGAGTGGAAGCCCGCCGACGGGCTCGAGGACGCCGCCGTGCTCGTCCCGGCCCGCACGCTCGCCGAAGCGGCCAAGTCGCTCGGCGCGAGCGGCGCCACCGTCTCGCTCGCGCTGGCCAGTGGCGAGGGGCTGCTCGGCCTCTCCGGCTCCGGGCGCTCGACCACGACCCGGCTCCTCGACGCCGAGTTCCCGCCGTACCGCAGGCTCCTGCCCGACTCGCACACTTCGCGCGCGGTCATCGAGGTGTCCGCGCTCGCCGAGTCGATCAAGCGCGTGTCGCTGGTCGCCGAGCGCGGTACCCAGGTCCGGCTCGAGTTCGCCGACGGCACGCTCCGGCTCTCCGCCGGTGGCGACGACGAAGGCAGCGCCGAAGAAGAGCTGCAGGTGCAGTACGAGGGCGACCCGGTGACGATCGCCTTCAACCCCGGTTACCTCGTCGACGGGCTCGGCGCGCTGCACGCCGACCGCGCGGAGCTGACCTTCACCACCCCGAACCGTCCGGCGCTGTTGAAGCCCGCTGACGAGGAGGGCAACGCGGTGCCCGGGTACCTGTACCTGCTGATGCCGGTGCGCCTGCCCGGCTGACTCGGCCTCGCGCCACCACACGAACTCGCTTCGAAGCACGATCCGTAAGGGGAATTCCATGGTTCAGCTGGGACTCGTCGGCCTCGGCAAAATGGGTTTCAACATGCGCGAGCGGCTGCGCGCCGCCGGGCACGAGGTGGTCGGCTACGACCGCAACACCGAGGTCAGCGACTCCACCTCGCTCGAGGACATGGTCTCCAAGCTGAACGGCCCCCGCGTCGTCTGGGTGATGGTGCCCGCCGGTGACCCGACCAGGCAGACCGTCATCGAGCTCGGCGAGCTGCTCTCCGAAGGCGACGTCGTGATCGACGGCGGCAACTCGAAGTACACCGACGACAAGCTCAACTCGGACCTGCTCGCCGCGAAGAACATCGGCTACCTCGACGCGGGCGTGTCCGGTGGCGTGTGGGGCAAGGACAACGGTTACGGCCTGATGGTCGGCGGCACCGCGGCCGACGTCGAGCGCGCGATGCCGATCTTCGACGCGCTGCGCCCGGAGGGGCCGCGCGAAGAAGGGTTCTCGCACGCGGGCTCGGTCGGCTCAGGCCACTACGCGAAGATGATCCACAACGGCATCGAGTACGGCATGATGCAGGCCTTCGCCGAGGGCTTCGAGCTGATGGAAGCCTCGAAGATCGTCGAGAACGTGCCCGCCGTGATCAAGGGCTGGCAGCGGGGCACCGTCGTCCGCTCGTGGCTGCTCGACCTGCTGGTCCGCGCGCTCGACGAGGACCCGGAGCTGGACGACCTCGAAGGCTACGTCGAGGATTCCGGCGAAGGCAGGTGGACGCTGGAAGAGGCCATCAACAACGCGGTACCGGCGCCGGTCATCTCGGCCGCGCTGTTCGCCAGGTTCGCCTCGCGCCAGGAGCACTCCGCCGCGATGCGCGCCGTGGCCGCGCTCCGCAACCAGTTCGGCGGGCACGCGGTCAAGAAGGCCGGCGGCTAGGCAGCCGGGTACCGAGGGCGTGTATCTCCGCCATCTGCAGGTCACCGACTTCCGCTCGTGGGGGCACGCGGACCTGCCGCTGGAACCCGGTCCCACCGTGCTCGTCGGCCAGAACGGCCGGGGCAAGACCAACCTGCTCGAAGCGATCGGCTACCTCGCGACGCTCGGCTCGCACCGGGTCGCCACGGACGCGCCGCTGGTCAAGCACGGGTGCGAACGCGCGCTGGTGCGGGCCGCGGTGGTCAACGCCGATCGCGAGCTGACGGTCGAACTCGAGATCACCCCCGGCAAGGCGAACCGCGCGCGGGTGAACCGGGGCGCGGTCGGCAGGCCGCGCGACATCCTCGGGATCCTGCGCACCGTGCTGTTCTCCCCGGAGGACCTGGCGCTGGTGCGCGGCGACCCCGGCGAACGCCGCCGCTTCCTCGACGAACTGCTCGTGCTCCGCGCGCCGCGGTACGCGGGTGTCCGCGCCGACTACGAAAAGGTGCTCAAGCAGCGGAACGCCCTGCTCAAGACCGCGGGCAAGCGCAAGGGCACCGGCAAGGAGGACCCGTACGCGCTGTCCACGCTCGACGTGTGGGACAACCACCTCGCGACCGCGGGGGCGCAGCTCCTCGCGGCCCGGCTGGACCTGGTCGCGGACCTCGGGCCGCACGCGTCTGCCGCCTACGCGGGCGTCGCGCCGGACTCGCGTCCCGCCGAGATCGGCTACCGGTCGAGCCTCGGTGCCGCGCTGCCGGAGGGGTACGGCGTCGCGGGCGGTGAGCGCGCGGACATCGAGAAGCTGACCGAAGTCCTGCTCGAAGCGATGGGCGCGGCACGGCGGTCGGAGCTGGAACGCGGGATCAGCCTGGTCGGGCCGCATCGCGACGAGCTCGACCTGGTGCTCGGCGAGGCGCCGGCGAAGGGATACGCGAGCCACGGTGAGTCGTGGTCGTTCGCGCTCGCGCTGCGGTTAGGCTCCTACGAGCTCCTTCGCGCGGAAGCCGGTGAACCGGTGCTCCTGCTGGACGACGTGTTCGCCGAACTGGACCGCCGGAGAAGGGCGCGCCTCGCCGAGGTGGCGGCCGGCGCCGAACAGGTGCTGGTGACGGCCGCGGTGGACGAAGACGTGCCCGAAGAGCTCACCGGTGTCCGGTTCACCGTCGCCGAAGGTGAGGTCAACCGTGCCTGACGGTCACCCGCTGGACCCGAAACCGCCTGGTGACAGCGGCGAATCGGGCGCCGCAAGATCAAGTCGGGCACGCCGGGTGACCGGCGCCACATCATTTACCCACCGATCTGGGGACAACTCTGTGGATAGTGTGGATAACACCGTGAACGCGTTATCGCCCGGCGTGACCGAACGGCCAAATGGGGGGTCTCCTACCCCTCACGTGGGCGAACCCGCCCGAGGTACCCCGCGCACGGGCACTGAGCGTGATGTCACCGCTGGGCCGAACGGGACCGGCGCGCCCGGCACGGCCTCGGCTGGGGACAACTCTCCACAGGGCCAATCCCCACAGGGCCAGCCGCAGTCCGGCCGCGATCTCGCCCGCGCCGCGCTCCAGGCCGCGCGCGACAAGGCGAGCGCGCGGGGTGTCGGGCCCGGTGTCCGCAAGCCGCGGCAGGCCGGTGCCGGTGGCGCCACCCAGAACCCGCGCCGCCGCCGCTGGTCGGGGCCCGGTTCCGATCTCCGCGACCCGCAGCCGCTCGGCCGGATCGCCTCGCGCATCGCGGTCGACCGCGGCTGGAACACCCGGCTCGCGAACGGGCAGGTGTTCGGCCAGTGGGGCAGGCTCGTCGGCGAAGAGGTCGCCGAGCACGCGCAGCCGGTGGCGCTCAAGGACGGTGAACTGACCGTCCGCGCCAGTTCCACCGCGTGGGCGACCCAGCTCAGGTTGCTGCAGGGGCAGCTCATCGCGAAGATCGCGGCCGGGGTCGGCCACGGTGTCGTCAAGCGCATGCGCATCCACGGCCCGACCGCCCCCAGCTGGCGCAAGGGGCTGCGCCATGTGCCAGGACGGGGACCTCGCGACACCTACGGGTGAGTTCCCCCAGGCGCCCCGGCCTGACGCTCAGCTACAACCCGACCCATCCGGTGTCGATTTCGTTCGTCTGTGACGAAACCAGGGGTGTCCTTGCCGCATGTGAGCGAACGCGGCCAAGTAGGATGTAGGGGACCGAGGATTTCCCTTGGGCAAGACGAGGAGATATCAGGCCGGTGACAGCTAACTCGAACACCTACGGCGCATCGTCCATCACCGTGCTCAAGGGCCTTGAAGCGGTACGCAAGCGCCCCGGTATGTACATCGGTTCGACCGGCGAGCGCGGCCTCCACCATCTTATCTGGGAGGTCGTCGACAACGCGGTGGACGAGGCCATGGCGGGTTACGCCACCAAGGTCGAGGTCACCCTGCTCGCCGACGGCGGCGTCCGCGTCGTCGACGACGGCCGCGGCATCCCGGTCGACATGCACCCGGTGGAGAACAAGCCGACCCTCGAGGTCGTGCTCACCCAGCTGCACGCGGGCGGCAAGTTCGACGGCGAGTCCTACGCGGTGTCCGGCGGCCTGCACGGCGTCGGCGTCTCGGTGGTCAACGCGCTGTCCACGCGGCTCGACGTCGAGATCCACCTCGACGGCAAGATCTGGACGCAGACCTACGAGATGTCCGAGCCGGTCGCCCCGATCGCCGAGCAGGGCACCACCACGAAGACCGGCACCACGGTCACCTTCTGGGCCGACCCGACCATCTTCGAGACCACGACCTACAACGCCGAGACCGTCGCCAGGCGCCTGCAGGAAATGGCGTTCCTCAACAAGGGGCTCTCGATCACCCTTCGCGACGAGCGCGTCGCCGAAGAGGAGACGGAGGAGGACGCGGGCGGTCAGCAGGCGCGCGTGAAGGAGCGCGTCTACCACTACCCCGGCGGGCTCGAAGACTTCGTGCGGCACATCAACGGCAGCAAGGACCCGATCCACGCGAGCGTCATTTCCTTCGACGCCAAGGGAGACGGCCTCGAGGTCGAGGTCGCGATGCAGTGGAACAACTCGTTCACGCCCTCGGTCTACACCTTCGCCAACACGATCAACACGCACGAGGGCGGCACGCACGAAGAGGGCTTCCGCGCCGCGCTCACCCGCGTCGTCAACCTCTACGCCAAGGACAAGAAGCTCCTCAAGGAGAAGGACGACAACCTCTCCGGCGAGGACGTGCGCGAGGGGCTCGCCGCGATCGTCTCGATCAAGCTCGCCGAGCCGCAGTTCGAAGGCCAGACGAAGACCAAGCTGGGCAACAGCGAGGCGAAGACCTTCGTGCAGAGCAAGACCAACGAGTGGCTGGCCGACTGGTTCGAGCGCAATCCCAGCGAGGCCAAGACGGTCATCAACAAGGCGGTCTCCTCGGCGCAGGCGCGGATGGCCGCGCGGCGCGCGCGCGATCTGGTGCGCCGCAAGGGCGCGCTCGACATCGGCGGCCTGCCGGGCAAGCTGAAGGACTGCCGCTCGACGAACCCCGAGGAGTGCGAGCTCTACATCGTCGAGGGTGACTCCGCGGGCGGGTCGGCCAAGGAGGGCCGGGACTCGATGTTCCAGGCGATCCTGCCGATCCGCGGCAAGATCATCAACGTGGAGAAGGCGCGCATCGACCGCGTGCTCAAGAACACCGAGGTCCAGTCGCTGATCACCGCGCTCGGCACCGGTATCCACGACGACTTCGACGTCAGCAAGATCCGGTACCACAAGATCGTGCTGATGGCCGACGCCGACGTCGACGGCCAGCACATCACCACGCTGCTGCTGACCCTGCTGTTCCGCTTCATGCGGCCGCTGATCGAGCACGGGCACGTGTTCCTCTCGCGCCCGCCGCTGTACAAGATCAAGTGGCCGCGGTCCGAGCCCGAGTACGCCTACTCCGACCGCGAGCGCGACGCGCTGATCCAGGCCGGCGTGGAGTCCGGCCGGAAGCTGCCGAAGGACGACGCGATCCAGCGGTACAAGGGTCTCGGCGAGATGAACTCCGACGAGCTGTGGGAAACCACGATGGACCCGGCGAACCGGCTGCTCGGCCAGGTCACCCTCGACGACGCCGCCACCGCGGACGAGCTGTTCTCCGTGCTGATGGGCGAGGACGTGGAGGCGCGCCGCTCGTTCATCACCCGCAACGCCAAGGACGTTCGGTTCCTGGACGTGTAGTCACCCCCGGCCACTTCTGTCCACATCGGACTGTCCAATGCAGAAGGATCTGTGTTCATGACGGAAACCTTGCCGCCAGCTCCCGACCACGACCGCGTCGAGCCGGTCGACATCCAGCACGAGATGCAGCGCTCCTACATCGACTACGCGATGAGCGTGATCGTCTCGCGCGCGCTGCCCGACGTGCGCGACGGGCTCAAGCCGGTGCAGCGCCGGATCGTCTATTCGATGTACGACTCCGGTTTCCGGCCGGACCGCGGGTACAACAAGTGCTCGCGCGTGGTCGGCGACGTCATGGGCAACTACCACCCGCACGGTGACTCGTCGATCTACGACACCCTGGTGCGGCTCGCCCAGCCGTGGTCGATGCGCAACCCGCTGATCGACGGGCAGGGCAACTTCGGGTCCTCCGGCAACGACCCCGCGGCCGCGATGCGGTACACCGAGGCCCGCCTCGCGCCGCTGGCGATGTCGATGCTGATGGACATCGAGAAGGACACCGTCGACTTCTCGGACAACTACGACGGCCGCACCCAGGAGCCCGACGTCCTGCCGGCGCGGTTCCCGAACCTGCTGGTCAACGGCGGATCCGGGATCGCGGTCGGGATGGCGACCAACATCCCGCCGCACAACCTGCGCGAGGTCGCCGACGGCGTCGTCTGGGCGCTGGAGAACCCCGAAGCCGCCGACGAGGAGCTCCTGGCCGCGTTGCTGCAGCGGATCAAGGGCCCCGACTTCCCGACCAAGGGCATGATCCTGGGCACCTCCGGGATCGAAGACGCCTACCGCACCGGCCGCGGCTCGGTCCGCATGCGCGCGGTCGTCGAGGTCGAGGAGGACGCCAAGGGCCGCACCATCCTGGTCGTCACCGAGCTGCCCTACCAGGTCAACCCGGACAACCTGGTGGAGAACATCGCGAACCTCGTCCGCGACGCCAAGCTCACCGGCATCTCCGACATCGCCGACGAGTCCAACAGCCGCAGCGGGATGCGCATCGTCGTCACGCTCAAGCGGGACGCGGTCGCGAAGGTCGTGCTGAACAACCTCTACAAGCACACCCAGCTGCAGTACAACTTCGGCGTCAACATGCTGGCGCTGGTCGACGGCGTGCCCCGCACGCTGCGGATCGACCAGATCATCCGGCACTACGTCAAGCACCAGATCGAGGTCATCGTCCGGCGCACCAGGTACCTGCTGCGCAAGGCCGAGGAGCGGGCCCACATCCTGCGCGGGCTCGTCAAGGCGCTCGACGCGCTCGACGAGGTCATCGCGCTGATCCGCCGGTCGCCGTCCGCGGAGGAAGCGCGCCCCGCGCTGATGGAGCTGCTCGACATCGACGTCGAGCAGGCGACCGCGATCCTCGACATGCAGCTGCGCCGCCTCGCCGCGCTGGAGCGCCAGCGCATCATCGACGAACTGGCCGAGATCGAGCTGGAGATCGCCGATCTCAAGGACATCCTCGAAAAGCCGGAGCGGCAGCGCACCATCGTCCGCGACGAGCTGATGGAGATCGTCGAGAAGCACGGCGACGACCGGCGCACCAAGATCATCCCGTTCAACGGCGAGGTGTCCGTCGAAGACCTCATCGCGGTCGAGGACGTCGTGGTCACCATCACCCGCACCGGGTACGCCAAGCGGACCAAGACCGATCTCTACCGCTCGCAGCGGCGCGGCGGCAAGGGCGTGCAGGGCGCCACCCTCAAGCAGGACGACATCGTCCAGCACTTCTTCGTCTGCTCCACGCACGACTGGATCCTGTTCTTCACCAACAAGGGCCGCGTGTACCGGGCGAAGGCGTACGACCTGCCGGAGGCCAACCGGAACGCGCGCGGCCAGCACGTCGCGAACCTGCTCGCGTTCCAGCCGGACGAGCAGATCGCCAGCGTCATCCAGATCCGCAACTACGAGGTCGCCCCGTACCTCGTGCTCGCCACCCAGCGCGGGCTGGTGAAGAAGACCAAGCTCACCGACTTCGACTCGAACCGCTCCGGCGGGCTCATCGCCGTCAACCTGCGCGAGGGCGACGAACTGATCGGCGCCGTGCTCGCCTCCGCGGAGCAGGACCTCCTGCTCGTGTCCTCGGAAGGCCAGTCCATCCGGTTCCACGCCTCCGACGAAGCGCTGCGCCCGATGGGCCGCGCCACCTCGGGCGTGCTCGGCATGCGGTTCAACGACGGCGACGAACTGCTCGGCATCAGCGTTGTCGCGGAAGACAAGTTCCTGCTGGTCGCCACTGACGGCGGCTACGCCAAGCGGACGCCCATCGAGGACTACCCGGTGCAGGGCCGCGGCGGCAAGGGCGTGCTGACCATCCAGCACGACCGCAAACGTGGCAGGCTGGTAGGGGCGCTCATCGTCGACATCGACGACGAGCTCTACGCCATCACCTCGAGCGGCGGAGTCATCAGGACACCAGCCGAGCAGGTGCGCAAGGCGGGGCGGCAGACCAAGGGAGTCCGGCTGATGAACCTCGGGGAGGGCACCACCCTTCTCGCGGTCGCACGCAACGCGGACGAACCCTCGAACGTCGCTAATGGCAGCACCGGTACCGACGACACCACCGGTGACAGCGCAGACGGCCGGGACAACAGCGACGACAGCGAGGCACCGGCGCAGCAGTAGCTCGCCGGCGCAGGTAAGGGACTGAGGAGTTCGTGACACCACCGGAGAACCCCGAGCGGGGCGGATCGACCAGTGCGGCCGGTGCGGACACGCCACCGTGGCAGCGCCTCGGCAAGGACACCGAAGCAGGGGCGGGCAACGGTGCCCCGGCCGGCGGCATCGGCACCGACGCGTGGTCGGGCGGCCCGCCGCAGGCGGCCGAACAGCCCGTCGTCACCGGCACCGCGGCGCCCCGCCTGTTCGGCGACGGCCCCGCGGTCGAAGGCGAAACGCCCCGCGCCGACGGCAAGGCGAAACGCCCCGCGCCGACCGCGCTGCGCAGGCCGGGCCGCGGCCCCCGCCGCGCGAGCCTGCAGATCAAGCGGTTCGACCCGTGGTCCGTGCTGAAGCTGTCCCTCGTCCTCGGCGTCGCCATGTTCTTCGTGTGGCTCGTCGCCGTCGGCGTGCTCTACACCGTCCTCGACGGCATGGGCGTGTGGGACAAGCTGAACGGCACCTACTCGTCGCTCGTCTCCGGCGAAGGCGGCAACGCGCCGTCCGAATCGCTGATCAGCGCCGGGCGCGTGTTCGGCATCGCGGCCATCCTCGGCGCCATCAACATCGTCCTGGTGTCGGCACTGGCCACCGTCAGCGCCTTCATCTACAACGTGTCCGCGGACCTCGCGGGCGGCCTCGAAGTGACCCTTTCGGAGCGGGAGTAACCCGGTGGACAGGGCGGTGAACCCGCCCTGTATTCTTCTCCTCGTTCCACGGGCCCATAGCTCAGGCGGTTAGAGCGCTTCGCTGATAACGAAGAGGTCCCAGGTTCAAGTCCTGGTGGGCCCACCCGTGTAGCCCGTGCGTGTTCGCAGAAAGCGCGAACCACGCACGGGCGTTTGCCGTTTCTGGGGGTCGAGCCCCCCATCCCCCACGGTGCGAGCTCCTCACCTTGACGGCCTGGTCGCGTTGGCGTTGGATCAGCGCTTCGCGCGGTCCGGTTAGGGTTTCGGTGTGGGGTTGATTTCTGTGGTTACGCCGGTGGTTTCGGGCGGGCACCGGTATCTGCGCGAGGCGTATGACTCGCTGGTTCAGCAGGAGCTTCCCTCGGGGTGGGAGTGGGAGTGGTGCGTTCAGGAGGATGGGGATAGCGGGGTGCCGGGGCGGGAGTTGCCGGAGGATCCTCGGGTCTTGTCCGGGATGGGGTTGGCTGGGCGCGCGGGTGTCGCTCGCACGATGGGGTTGAGTCGGGCCTCGGGTGAGGTTGTCAGGTGTTTGGATGCGGATGACGTGCTGTTGCCAGGGGCGCTGGCGCGGGACATCGAGCGGCTGCAACGCGTGGCATGGTGTGTTTCGGCTGGGCTTGACCTGCATCCGGACGGGTCGACGTCGGCGGGGCCTTACGATCCGGCGGACGGGGCGCTTGCTGACGGGCGGTTCTTCGAGGAGCAGGCGCGAGGGCAGTTGTCCGTGCTGGCGGCGAACTTCGCGGGGCACACCGGGCTGGTACGCGCGTTGGGCGGGTGGCCCGCGCTGACCGGGCAGGAGACCATCGGGTTGCTGCTCGCGGCGGAAGCGGTCGCGACCGGGGAGTTCATCGCCCAACCGAGCATGCTCTACCGGCAGCATCCGGCGCAGACGACTGCGGCCGAGAACTACTGGGACGAGCACGACATCCGGGTGGAGGCGGTGCTGGGCCGGGCACGGGACATCCGTGCGCAGGGGTGGCGGTGGGTTTGAGCGGGGCGGTGGCGGGGGACTTACCCGGCGGACTACTGCCCACCACCACGGGAGCCGTAATGACCGACGACGTCGTCGAGCTGATCTTGACCGACCATCGCAGGTTCGAGGAGTTGATGCGCGGGCTCCGGGACATCACCGCTGACCGCGGCCGTCTTCGCGACGAGTTCGCGACGCTGCTCGTCGCACACGCCGAAGCCGAGGAGCAGGAGGTGTACCCGAAGCTGCGGAGCAAGCACGCGGCGGACCAGGACGAGGTGGAGCACGGCGAGAAGGAGCACGCCGAGATCAACGAGGCGCTCCTGAGGTTCGCCGAACTCACCGACCTGAAGGGCGACGAGTACGACGAGACGCTCGAGGACCTCGTCGAAGTCGTCAACCACCACACCAACGAGGAAGAGCAGACCCTGCTCAACGACGCGCGGCAGCACGTCCCCGCCGCCGAACGCGAGCAGCTCGGCGTCGCCTTCCGCACCGCGAGGCAGGTACTGCTCGACACGAACTGCGGCCGGATCGAGAACCTCCGCCTCGTCGTCGACAAGACGGCCTCGCGGACCGGCTGAACGTTCCACGTGGAACCAAGGGCCCCGACCCCGCCCGGCGCGCGTGCAGTAACATCGCAGGGCAAGCTGAGCAACTCGTCGAGGAGGGGGCTTCACGTGAAGAAGCTGTTGGCACTGGCCGCCGTTGCGGGCGGCGTGCTGTTCGTGGTCAAGCGGAACAAGAGCGCGAAGGCCGAAGCCGACCTGTGGCGCGAGGCCACCGCCCCCACCAAGCCGCTCGCGGGCGTGTCCACCAACGGCAGCGCGCCGAAGAAGGCCACGGACGCCGCCAGCAACAACTGATCTTCCACGGGTGGGATCGCCACCCGTGCGAGGGGCTGTAGCTCAATTGGTAGAGCACCGCCTTTGCAAGGCGGGGGTCAGGGGTTCGATTCCCCTCAGCTCCACGAGGCGGATACTCCTGTTCGCGATGCCTTCGGCTTCGCTCCTGGTGCCCGCCGTATCTTCCCGGGGGATAACCCCCGGACCCCCAGCCACGCAATGCGTCTCGCCTTGGGCGTGGTGGTTCTTATGCTGACACGGTGGGTCCACCCTGTTCGGTGGCCTTCGGCCACCTTCCCCACGTCCTGATTCGTAGTGGGCCGGGGGTGCGGTGAGCTGCGGGATCATGATCACGCGGACGCCGGTAGCCGGCGCGGCTGGCCTCGAGGCAAATCAGCGGGGACTGTTTTCGGGCGCCGTGCTCGTGGTCCGGCCGTATTCGCGGGAGAGGGCGAGGATCGCGCGGGTGTCGGCTTCCATGCCGGTGTTGGCGGGGGCCGCGATGACCGACGGCATGACGAGGTCGATGTCCTGCGAGCAGCGGGCGAGGGCGTCGCGGACGAGGGCCGCCTGTCGTTCCGGGGAGTCCGCTTCGTCGACGGGCGAGGCCATGTAGGGGCTGAGGCAGACCAGGCCGTCGCGGCATTCGATGACGCGGCGGTAGTAGCGCAGCCGCATCTGCCGGACGTGCAGGCGTTCCCGGGCCGGGCCCGCGGTCGGCAGCAGCGCGATGGTGGGGAACTGCTGGTGCAGCGCCGACCAGAGCGGGCGGAGCTGGCGGTAGCGGCTGCGGGCCTCGAACCACAGCCTGGCCTTGGCGATGCCGGTGCGGGCGCCGGGGTAGCCGACGCCGAGGAAGAAGATGGCGACGCCGATCCCGAGCGGTGGTGACGTCCAGGTGGCGGTGCCGGGGATCAGGGCCCTGTCCAGGAGCAGCAGGCCCGAGGTGGCGAGGACGCGGGGCAGGTGCGTGCCGAGGCAGCAGATGGCCAGGCCGACGGCGGCGACCCGCAGGCCCCGTGCGGTGTGCGACTGGACGTGCCCGGCGGAGTTCCAGGCCAGGTAGGCGCCTCGCGCGGTCGCGTAGCTCATGTAGAGGTTGCCGACGAGGTGGAAGAAGAGCACGCCGGAGGGCACGCCGGCTTCGGTGTAGTCGCCGTAGCCGGTGTCGCCGGCGCTCGTTTCGGTGATCACGAAGGTCGCGGTCAGGATGCCGCTGGACAGCAGGGCGAGCCCGATTTCGAGGTAGCCGCGCACGCCGGCCCTGGACGGCGCGACCCTGGTGTGCAGCAGTCCGAGCAGCAGCGCGAAAAAGCTGTTGAGCAGGACGAACTCGATCAGTACCGGGGTCTGGCTCGGGAACCGCTCGGCCAGGCCGGGGATGGTGACCACGAGCTGGGCCGTGAGCGCGACCAGCACCAGTACCGTGCACGCGGTGACGATCTGCAGCCCCCGGTCGCGGGGCATCCGCGCCAGCTGAGTGCACTTCCAGACTGCCGCGGCCGCGGCAGCGGCCCACATGACGAGGGCCACGACCATCTAGAGCCACCCCTGGTGGTCGTCGAACGCGCCGCTCAGCCGCCGTCCCGCCGCGGTCTGCTTCCCGCGCCCGGTTTCGAGTCTGTCCAGCAAGGTCGCCCACTCCTTGATGACGGTCGCGACCATCTCGGCTTCGCGTTCGGCGGCGAGGTCGTAGCCTTCCCGCCGCAACGCCCGCAGCACCACCGCGGTGGGGATGTCGGGGAAGATCTGCGACCAGATGTCGTCGTCGTCCTCGTCGCTGCTGTGGTCGCTGATGATGTGGCCGAGCTCGTGCAGGATGATGTGCTCTTGGTGCGCGGGGGTGGTGTCGCGCTGGTAGAGGACGTAGTCCTCCTCGGCGGTTCCGATCCACAGCCCGAAGGCGCCCGGCGTCGGCAGGGGGTAGGACACCAGCCGGATGGGACGGCCGCGGTGCTGGGCGAGGCGTTCGCAGAGCAGCGGGACGTCGAGCGGCGCGCCGATGTCGAGATCGCGCAGGAGTTGCTTCACGCCCCGCCGGAGCTGCAGGTCGTTCCGCCACCGCCGCCGCGCACCGGCTTTCACGACGCGCGTTCGACGGCGAGCAGGCGCTGGAGCACCGCCGCGGTGGCCCACGGGTGGCTGGTCGGGGCTTCGTGGCCGCCGGGGATCTCGGTGAACCCGACGTCCAGCTCGCGGGCGAGCTGCTGGGCGCACCGGTATTCCCAGCGCTCCGGGAACTGGGCGCCACCGGTGGGCAGGATCGTCGCGCCGGACAGCTTGCCCGCGTCGAGGTCCGAGGCCCGGACCGCGGGGAAGTCGTTGGCGAAGAACCAGGCGAGGTTCTTGTCGACGTCGCCGACCATCGGCGCGGGACGGGCGCCTTCTTCGGGCTTCGGGCGCTCGCCCGCGAGCGAAACCATGTGCCGGATCGCCGTGCGGACATCGGTGGTGGCCAGCTCGGCGACGGTGTCGAGCTCCTTCTCCCTGGTGTCCTCGTGCACGACCCTGGACATCGGCGGCTCGTGCGCGATCACGGTCGCGACCTTCGCCGGGTGCTCGGCGGCCAGGTGCAGGCAGATGAGGGCGCCGATGCTCGCCCCGACGACGTGCGCGGGCCGATCGGTCACGGCGGCCAGCAGCCGGGCGGCGTCCTCGGCGTGCAGCGCCATCGTCACGGGCACTTCGCCGCCGGCGGTGGAACGGGACAGCCCGCGCCGGTCGTAGCTGATCACCTCGTGCTGCCGGGCCAGTTCGGTGGCGAGCTGATCGGTCGCGCCCGCCTCGCTGATGCCTCCCTGGACCAGCAGGAGTGGGGTGCCGCTGCCGCGGACCTCGTAGTACAGCTGCGCACCGCGTACTTCGACGGTCCCTGACCGCACCTCACCCATCGGCATCTCCTCGATCTCGTTCGGCTTGGAAGTCCATGAACTCGAGAACGCTGCGCAGGCCCTCCGGGGACAGCTGACTCGCGCGGGTCGCCAGCCGGTTGACCTGGTTCTCGCCGAGCTTGGCCAGCAGTTCGTACTGGCGGTTGAGCTCCCGGCTCTTCTCCGAGTTCGCGAAGTACTCCAGGTCGACTTCGAAGTACTCCGCCAGCTTGACCACCAGAGCGTAGCCAGGATCGTACTTGCCGTTGAGCAACTCGTACATGTATCCGCGTGAGACACCGACCGCCTCGGCGACCTCCGCCTTGGCGTGCTTCTGCCCGTCCTCGCGCCGCACGCTGTCGAACAGCCGCCGCAGCTTCTCGGCGAACACCGGCCCGCGTGTTTCGGACTCGTCCACGGTCGCCCCCTCCAGTCCCCAACAGAGTGCCATGCATGCATGACTGTAGGGAATATATGTCCAGTAAACTTGACGATGTGATCAGTGCACCTTACAGTCATCGCATCTTGTCAAGTTTACCGAGCATCTCGGTGGGGGGAATGAGGGTGGCCGGGGGTGTTGTCACGCGGCGCTGGGGGTGTCTCGTGGCAACACCCCAGGTACCTCCTCGGTGACCCCTGGGGGCGGTGAAGACACGCTCGCGTGGCCGGAACCGGACGGGAGTACCGGATGGCAGTTCGTCTGATGTGGACTCAGGACGTGCACCGGCCGGTGCCACGCCGGGCCAGTAGCGACAGCACCATGGAAACCGGCCAGATCGCGGCCAGCGCCGCGGCGGTGCCGGCCACGACGACCACCCCCGCCGCCACCGCCGCGGCTATCAGCCCGCCCGCGGCCGACAGGTAGCAAAGTCCCAGCGGCCCGCAGGCGGTGGCCCAGAGCAGCGCGGTCACCGCGGACCTGTCCGGCGGCCGGGGAACCGGGTACCGCCCTGGGCCCGCCACCTCCCGGTCGTCGCACTGGTACCACCCGCCGGACACGAGCGGCGGATGTGGCGCGAAGATCTTCGGCTTCACCCCGAACGACTCCGGTGTCGGCGCGGGTGTCGGCGCGGTCTGGTGTCGGTCCGCCGGCTCCAGGACACTTTTGGCACCACGCATGACGTTCCTCCCCGGACGCCGGCGAAAGCCCTGGTTACGGGGTCTGCCGCCTGGCATAATTGCGGGTTGCGGTGAGAGATCTGGCAATCTCGCTCACTGACCATGCTGACGAGTCGGGGGAGCGGGCGGTGCGTCATATGGAACACGGGGCCGGACCGGGCCCGGCAGAACCGGAGGGACCCCGTGACGGGTTCCTCGGCCGCTGAGAACGAGGAACGCAGGGCTTGGCGCAGGCTGACGCCGGAGGAACGGGCCGCCATCACCGCCGCGGGCCACCTCAAGGTGTGGCACCCCGGCCAGATCCTCGCTCTCCAGGGCAGCCCTGCCGCCAGCGTGTTCGTCATCCTGCGCGGCTGGGTGAAGATCAGCGCCACCAACTACCGCGGCGACGACGCACCACTGGCCGCGCGCGGTCCCGCCGAGATCGTCGGGGAAATGGCGCCCATCAGCGGCCTTCCCCGTACCGCGACGATGTCGGCCATCGACGAGGTGCAGACCCTCGTGGTGACGAGGGAACGGTTCCTGGCGGTACTGCGCGCCAGGCCGCGGATAGCCGAAGAAGTCCTCCGCACGACGGCGATCCGGCTCCAGGAGTCCGATCGCCTCCGCTTGGAATCGGGCGGCCCCGACTTCCCGCAACGCCTCGCCGCGGTGCTGCTGGAACTGTCGCTCCAGCACGACGCCGGCCGGTCCGACAATCAGGTCGACCTCCATTTCAACCAAGGCGAATTGGCGAGTTTCGCGCGGGTCTCCCGCAGCACCCTGATCCGCGGCCTCGACGAACTTCGCAGGCTGGGCATCGTGCGGACGGCTCGCCGTCGCATCACGATTGTGCATCCCCAGGCACTTCGTGAGCTGGCCGCGGGCCATCCGCCCCCGGTCGCGGGGATCGGTTCGGATTGATCAAGGCCGGTGCACCGGAAATCGGCTACTATTGGAAAATATTTGACTCTCGCGAGGGGATCGACACAGTGAATTCGTTCTCGGCGAGCACCGAACCAGGCATCGAATCCGAATTGATCGACCTCGATGCGGTTCCTTTTACGGCATTGCGCGATCTGGACAGCGAGGCCGTCCGCCATTCGGCGCACCACGTGGTGGAACGGACCAGGCACGTCCGCGCGCGTTACCGGAGCGCCCAAAGCGGGGGCGGCGAGCGGATCGACTGATGCCGCCGCCGGCGGCGGAACGGCCCTCGTTCCATCGCTTGTCCTGGCGTGACTTCGACGCCTTCGCGCGCCTCGACGGCGATGAGGACATGGCCCGGCGCCTGCGCCGGGCCGAGCGGAGCCGGCGCAAGCTGCTGATCCACGCGTTGCTGACCGCGGCGGCGAAGACCCCGGAGCGGCTGGGCCCGTTGCCACCGCTGGACGCGGCATGGGAACTGCTCGCGCGTGCCGAGGCAAGGGCGCCGCGGGTGGTGAACCGGATGCTCACCAACCCGTACACCGGGAGCTGGGCGGGGTACACGACTCGCTTGCTGCGCAACGGAACGGACGGTGTCAGTCCACTGTGGATGCACCTCGGCCACGTGCACGCGATCGCGGCGGCCGCGGCGATCGGGGCGGAACTCGACTTCGAGACCGAGATCCCGGTGTGGCACGGAAACGCCGTGCTCCCGTCGCTGGGGATGGCCCGCTTTTCCGCCACCGCCCCGTTTTCACTGGCGACCGTGCGCGGTGCGGCCAGCCGGTACCTCATCTCCCACGACGGAGAGACGGTGCGGCTCCCGTTCGCGCTCAGCTCCGACGGCCCCGGCTGGTGGGGCGTCCGCCAAGTGCGGAGCCGGGTCGGTGCGCGCCGGTTTTCACTGCGGCTGGACGATCTCGACCCCTACCGCGGCCTCTACGAACCGATCCCGCCGGAACGGGTTCCGGCGGGCGACGTCGAGCGGTGGCGGCGGCTGATCGACGAGGCCTGCCGGTTGGTCGCCGCTCACCTGCCCGAACTGGCCGGGGTCATGCCGGTCGGGCTGACCTCGCTGGTGCCGAAGCCGCACGTCCTGTTCCGGAACCTGAGCGCGTCGACCGGGGAGGCGTTCGGCAGCGCGGTGGTCGGCCTGCCGACCGACGGCGCGACGCTCGCCGCCACCCTGATCCACGAGTTCCAGCACATCGTGCTCGGGGGCCTGCTGCACCTGGTCGAACTGTACGAACCCGATCCGGCGGAACGGATCTACGTGCCGTGGCGGGACGATCCGCGTCCGCTGAGCGGTGCGCTGCAAGGTGTGTACGCCTTCTTCGGGGTCGCCGCCTTCTGGCGGGCACTGGCCGAAGCCGACCCGGGATCCCGGCGCGCGGCCTTCGAGTTCGCCTGCTGGCGCAGGCACAGCTGGCACGCGCTCCGGGCACTGCGCGCGGACGCGACGCTGACCGCCGCCGGGCGTCGTTTCCTCGACGGCATCGCCGAACGCCTCGGGCCGTGGCAGGACGAGGCCGTCGAGGCGGAGGCGAACCGGCTGGCCGAGGCCGTCGCCCGGGACCATCTCGCCGGGTGGCGCGCCCGCCACCTGCGCCCGGATCCGTCCGTGGTCGCCGAACTGGCGGCGGCGTGGTCGAACGGACGTGCCCGCCCGCCCGTCGCCGCCGACCCGGCCGACCTGCCCCCGACCCCGGTCCCGGACGGATCCTGGTCCCGCGCCAGAACCGATCTGATCCGGCTCGTCGTCGGCGACCCGCCCTCGCCGCCGCTTCCGGACGTGTGGCTGACCGTCCCCGGCGCCACCGGCGCGGACTTCGCCTACGCCACCGGCCGGTTCGCCGAGGCGGTCGAGGGCTACCGCGCGGAACTGGCCGCCGATCCGGACCGCCCGGCGTCACTGGTCGGCCTCGGCCTCGCCCTGTCCGCGCGGGGACCCCATCCGGCGGCGCGCGCACTGCTGCACTGCCCCGAACTCGTCCGCGCGGTGCACCGGCACCTGCGCGGCACGAGTCCGGGACCACCGGCCGTGGAGCGGATCGCCGCCTGGATCGGCCAGCTCGTGCCCGGCTAGCCCGTCACGAACCCCGCTCCGCGACCACCGGCCGCGGAGCGGGCCGCCGCCCGGATCGGCCCCGCTACATCAGCATCGGGTCGATATCGCAGTCGGCGCGGGCGCCGCGGCCCGCCGCCTGGGTCCCCGGGTGTGCTTCGCCGAGGATGCGGCGGTACTTGACCAGGATCGGGTCGTGGAACGGGGCGGCGTCCTCGGTACGGCCGACGGCGGTGAGGTCGAGGCCGAGGTTGAAGCAGGCGGCCAGTACGGTCGGGTGGTCCTCGCCGAGCACGTGGCGGCCGCGTTCGTAGGCGTCCCGGCCCAGTTCGATCGCCTTGTCGTACTCGCCGAGCGCGGAGAGATCGCTCGCCAGGTTGATCGTGGCGACGACGGCGTACGGGTGGTCCGGCCCGATGCTGGCGCGGAAGTGTTCGAGCGCGCGCTCGTTGAGGGTGCGCGAGGCCGCCGGGTCACCCTGGAGCCGCAACGTCACCGCGAGGTCGACGGTGGCGGCCAGGGTGTGCGGGTGGTGCTCGCCGAGACCACCGCGATACCGCTCGAAGGTCTGTTCCCCCAACGCCTTCGCCCCGGCCAGATCCCCCGAATGGCGGAGATCGATCGAGTGCGCGAGCGCGCAGGCCATCGTGGTGGCGTGGTCGTCGCCGTAGGCGAGCCGGAACCGGCCGAGCGCGTCGGTGGAAAGGGGGAGCGCGCCGGCGTGGTCGCCGTCCTTGCGCCGGGCGACCGCGAGGTAGAACGTGTTGGCCACCGCGTCGAGCTGGTCCTCGCCGTAGCGGGCGTGGAAGTTCTCGGTGAGCCGTTCCTGCCGGACGCGGGCCTGGCCGTACTCGCCGCCTTCACGGGAGTCCACGTTCAGCGCGCAGTTCACGCTGAACGTGCGGGTGTGATCGCGGCCGAGCACCTCGACGCGACGCCGGTGGGTGTCGTGGTCCAGTTCGGCAGCGGCCTGGTAGGCGCCGGACAGCCGGAGGCTGAGCGCGTGCTGGAACGCGGCGTTGAGGGTTTCCGGGTCGTCCTCGCCGAACATGCGCTTGCACTTGGTGTAGATCTCTTCGCTCAGCTTCGTCGCCGCGGCGAAATCGCCCTGTGCGCGGAGATCGATCGTGATGTTCCGCTGCAGCGCGAAGGTTTCCTCGTTCTCCTCGCCGGACACCTGCAGGCGCAGGGCGAGGGTGCGCTGGTTCAGTTCCGCGGCCTCGGCGTACCGGCCGATCGCCCACAGGTAGAGACCGAGGCGGGAGGACACTTCGAGCGTCTGCGGGTTGGTCGGCCCGAGCGTTTCGGTGAAGTGCTCCCGCGCCTGCCGTCCGAGCCGGGCGGCCTCTTCGTGGTCGCCGTACTCGAACAGGTACCGCATCAGGTTGATGTGGAGCTGCCGCGGCCAGTTGTCGTCGCAGTCCAGCACGTTCGCGGCGTAGGCGTGCGGCAGCAGCTCGCGGTAGCGCGGCCAGTGCCTGCTCGACTCGGGGTCGTTCGGGTCGAGTGCGGCGAGCAGCTGGTGCGCGCCGTGCTGCATGCGCGCGTGCACCTGGGGGGCCATCACCCGGTTGCGCAGCACCAGCTGGACCAGGCGGTGCAGCTGGAGCGTGTTGTTGCCGTGGTCGATCTTCGCGAGGCCGTACCGGTTGATGTCCCGGATGGCGCGGGCGAGCTTGATCGGGTCGCGCAGCGCGGCGTCCAGTTCCGGCGAGATCGAGACCCGGCTGACCCCGGTGAGCAGGTCGCGCGAAATCGGTTCCGGGGAGAAGAAGGCGCAGATGTGCAGGATCTGGTGCGCCGCCGGGTTGCGGGTCTTCAGCTCCTCGAACGAGACGTTCCACGCGGCGGCGACGGACACCTCGTAGTCCGGGGCCGAAGCGGTGTCGAGGATTTCCTCGACCGAGTCGTCGAACAGGCGCAGGTACTCGTGCACCGGCATCCCGGTCACCGCGCGCCACGCCGCCGCCTGCTCGACGGCCAGCGGCAGGTCGCCGAGCTTCTCGGCGAGCTCGTCGGCGTCGTCGACGTCGATCTCCGGGCCGCGGCGGCCGAGCAGTTCGATGCTCTCCTCGCGTTTGAACACCGCCAGCTCCAGCGGGCGGGCGATACCGGCCCAGTCGGAGTTGCGCGAGGTGATCAGGATTTCGCCGGGCCCGTTGCGCGGGAAGAACGGCAGTACCGCGTCCGGGCTCTCCGCGGCGTCGAAGACGAGCAGCCAGCGGCGGAACGGGCGACCGGTCCGCAGCGCTTCGAGGACGGCGGGCACCGCGATGTTGGCCTCGGAGGAGCCCTGCAGGCCGAGCGCGCGGGCGAGATCGGTGAGGCCGGCGCGGATCTGGGTGGTGTGCGCGGCGTCGATCCACCAGACGAGGTCGTAGTCCTGGAGGTGCCGGTAGATGTACTCGGTGGCCATCTGGGTCTTCCCGATGCCGCCGAGTCCGTGCACGGCCGACGGGAGTACCGCGGTGGTGCCGCTGGTCAGGCGTTTGGCCAGCTGGTCGAGGAGCTCGACCCGGCCGGTGAAGTTGGGGTTGCGGGGCGGGATGTTGCCCCAGACCTGTGGCGGGTCGTCGGGCTGGCGGCTGGGGAAGCTGCGGGTGGTGCCCGTCGCCGAGGGGTGCGGCATCGGCCTGGTGACCTGCTCGGCTTGGTCGGGCTCGTTGAGACGGGGCACGCGTTCCTCCGTCGCTGGAGCTGAGTCGGGGGGACGTTCAGCCGTCTCGGGCATTTTGGAAGTCACAGCCTTGATGGATTCAGAAGTGGGTAGGGAGGTGTCCTGCGGTACTGCGTTCCGCAGCCGGTCGGCACGGGACAGGTACGGGCCGGAGAGCGCGCGCATGACTGCGCTCTCCAGTTCGACGTCGGCCGAGGACTCGAGGGTGAGTACCGGGTCCGGCGTGTTGTGCGGGTCGGCGATGGCGTCTCGGAGGTGACCGAGCACCGGTATCCGGCGGCCGAAATGGGTGGCCGCCACTCGGACGACATCGGCCGTTTCCGACCGACGAACACCACTGAGCAGCAATTCCCGGACTGCCTCGGGAAAGGAAAAAGTCCCACTTGTGTCCCAAGTGGACTTCCCCTCCCTTGGCGCGGGAGCGTACAGGACCCCCGACACCACTAGTTCCAGGAGGTGTTCGAGTCCGGCATCCGGCACAAAGTGGCGTCCGATCACCCGTGCGACGTCCAAGTGGACCGGTACCGATGCGAGCAACTGGGCCAATCGCAATGCCGGTGGGGAAGCCACGCTACGGAAACGGTGCACCATTTCCACGGGCGACAACGATTCCGGTGAACTTTCCGACTCGTCCGGGGTAATCCGTTCGGTGCTGGCGAGGACGACGGTTCCCTCCGTCGTGTCGGTGTGCTCGCCGGTGATCAGCTTCGCCCACCACGCCAGCCAGCGCGGCTGCAGTTCGAGCACCGGTACCGGAACCACTCCCGCGGGTGCCGCCGAGCCGCGTTCGAGCCAGGCGTCGGCAAGGTCGAAAGCCCACCGGCTGTTGGGGTTGAACGCGTTCGGCACCCGGAGCTTCGCCTTGTGCGGGCCCAGCCCGCACCGGCCCCAAAGCCACTGCGGAAGCAGGTGGACGATGCTCACCGGAAGCACCGAGCCCCAGCGTGCCAGCATCGGGTGCAACACGGTCTTCTGCCAGGCGTCGCCCACTCCGTCGGTCACCAGCAGGACCACCCGCCTGCCGGACGAGTCCAGGATTTCGTCCGGGTCGCGGGCGGGCGCGCCCGGCGTGCCACCACGGAGAACGGGGGCGGTCTGGTCGGCGTCCTTGGCGGTTTCGAGCAGCCGGACCTGAATGGTGCGGAAGGCACCCAATTGTTCGAGCATGCTGATGAACGCGGTCACCCTCGGCCGCCACAACGCCATCGACGGGCCGTTGTCGAGCACGAGCGTCAGATCCAGCCAGCGTTCTTTTCTCGATCGGGTGACCGGCCACCACACACCGGTCTCGGCGGCCCGGACGGCGGTCGCTTCTTCGTCCAGGACCACATCGTTGATTCGCGGCGAGGCCGCTTCGCGTTTCAGCCTTCTCAAAGCGCGAAAATAGTCGAGCGACTCGGCCAGCGCGATTCCGCCGACGGCGGCGCCGTCCACGGTCGGTTCGGGCCGCTCGGCCGGGGCGGTACCGGCCCCGGCGCCGACCGGATTCGGCTCGCCGCCCGGCGAAGGCGCATCGGAGACCGAAGGGTGCCGTGACGAGGGCGGCGGCGCGGGTGGGATCCACCGGGACTCGGCAGGCGCCTGGCGCATCGGGGCCTCGCCGCCGTCGAACGTCGGCTCCGGCTCCTCGGGTTCTTCCGGCGGTGCCTGCTCGGTGGTGGCGCCGGCCGGGCCGATGGCCGCCGCGAGCCACACGATGTCCGCGACCTCGTGCCAGCCGAGTTGGTCGAGCCGGAGCTTCGTTCTGGCGGCAGGTGCGTGGGGTTCCGCCCGCGGGGCGGAACGGGGGACGCCGGTCGGCCGTCCCATGTCACCGCACCGTCAGTCGTTGCCAGAGCGAGTCCACCAGCCGCGGCCACGCCTGGTGATCCGGCTGGTAGGCGCCCGACGTGGCCAGGTACACGGCGTCGAGGAGCCGGTCGGTCGGCAGGCCGCCTTCGGCCTTGCTCCGCTCGGCGAACTCGCGGACGAGCCGGTCGCGGTGTTCGCCGTGCTCGTCGATCAGGTGACTGGCGACGATCGCGGCGAGCTGCTCGCGGTCCGGGTTCTCGATCCGCAACTGCAGGCAGCGGCGCAGGAACGCGGGCGGGAACTCCCGCTCGCCGTTGCTGGTCAGCACGATGACCGGGTAGGCGCGGCAGGCGACCCGGCCGTCCCGCACCACGGCGGTGCGCTGCGGGTCGGCGGTGTGCACGGTGACCTCGGGATGCCGGGTGCGCACCCTGGTCAGCTCCTCGATCGGGAACTCGCCGTCCTCGAAGATCGACAGCAGGTCGTTGGGCAGGTCCGCCTCGGACTTGTCCAGCTCGTCGATCAGCAGGACGCGGGGCAGCCGTGCGGGCAGGAACGCGGTGCCGAGCGGGCCGAGCCGGACGAAGTCGCCGATCGGCGGCTCCTCGGCCTCGCCGCCGCGCTGCGCCTGGCTGGTCGCGGCGGCCTGGACGCGGCCGATCGCGTCGTAGCCGTACAGGCCGGAGCCCAGCGTGGTGTGGCTGGTGATCGCCCAGCGCAGCACCCGGCCGAGCCCGAGCTCGCGGGCGATCCGGTAGGCGAGGCTGGACTTGCCGGTTCCCGGGTTGCCGGTGACCAGCAGCGGCCGCCGCAGGTAGAGCGCGGCGTTGACCATGTTCAGCTCGGTGGGGTCGATCTCCTGATCGGTGAGCGTGAACGCGGAGCCGAGCCTGCGTTCGGACTCGCCGTCGTCCGGCGGTGGCACGTCGTGCTCGGGCACCGGGCCGCCGCGGTAATCGCGCCACGGCGGTGGTTCGGGCAGGATCTGGGTGAGGTCGATGTCGTGGATCGGCCGCCCGGTGCCGCGGTATATCCACCAGTCGGGCGCTTCGACGCGTGCCGCGGCGCCGTTCTTGTCCGCACTGTCGTTCACGCTCATCCGTGGTACCCCCTCAGAGTCGAGCCGAGATCAACGGCCGGGGCCAACGGTTGGTCGAGAACGATTACCCTTTTCGGGTCGTCCCACATTACCACCAAATCGTGAGCCAGCGAATTCTTGAGCGGTACCGCCATCCGCGATGAATTGGCAATTTTCCGGCGTTCGGGCAGTTCCATGAGACCGCTGTCGGTGGCCAGCACCGAGTCGAGCAGCTCGCGCAGCTCCGCGGGGCCCGCGTCCGGGTGCCACAGGATCACCGGCAGCCCGCTGCGGAGCGCGCTGATCAATTCGTCCGGCGGTGCACCCGGTTCCGGTTGCGGTGGCGGCGGTTTCGCCATCACCAGCCCGACCCAGTGGTCATCGCTCAGTGCTGCGTCGATGGGGAACTCCTCGAACTCCGCGCATCCGGAATAGTGCAGCCGGTCGGCCGACGGGTCTTCGAGCATAGAGTCCCATCGGACGTGCCACGCGCGATGCCAATGTTTTGCCCTCATCCGTTCGAGGGATCTTATGGTGAGCCGGTACCCGTACCGCAGCGGTTGCGGTTGCCCGGTCGCGTGCTCCTTGGCCCAGCGCTGCACCGGCAAATTGATCAAAGTCCTCGGCAGCAGGAATTCGACCGCGGCCGAAATGCCCTGGCCGGACCAGACTCCTTCGGCCTCCAGGATCACTTCGTCGACCCGGTACTCCATCTCGTCGATGCCGATTTCACGGACACCGCCGAGCGCGGGCGGCCACACCGCCGGGTCGTCCTGGCGCCAGAACGCGAGGGTGCAGCGGGCCGGATCGGCGACGACCGGTTCGAGCATGATCGTCAGGTGCAGGTGCGCGCGCCCCGGAACCGGCGCCCTTGCCTGCTGCTGCCGTTCCAGCGCGGGGCCGACGCGCAGCCGGCGGGCCTGGTTGCCCACCCAGCCGCCGAGGAGTTCGCCGATCTCACCGCCGACCTGATCGGCCAGCAGGCGAAGGAAGGTGACCGCGGGCGGGATGCCGTCCGGGCCCGCGGTGAAGTCGGTGAGGAGCTGGAATGCGCTCCACGCGTTGGTGATCCCGTCGAGCGGCGGCAGCGAGGCGGCCGGGCCGAGCGCGCGGCTCACCATGATCGCGAGCTGGGGCACCTCGGTCCGGGTGAGGTGGCGGCGCAGATCCGTCAGCTCCGCGCGCGGGACCACGTCCAGTACGGCTCCGCTCGTGTCGGCGGGCGCGGCGTGGGGCATCGGCACCGGGCTCGGCGCGACGAGTTCGCCGTGCAGGCGCAAATACGCTGTCCCGGTGAAGGTTTTCACCGAAACCGGGATCGGTGCGTAGAACTCGGGAAGCAGGCCGGGATCCGGCGCGATGACCTCGTCGAAGAACCGCTGCGAGGAGATGACCGCGACCATCCGGCCGGATTCGGCGAACACCTCCTTCGCCCGCGGCGCGTCCAGGATGCGGAACGCGGTGTCGACCGCCTCGCCGACCCACCCCTTTCCGTCGTGCAGCACATCGCCCGAGTTGAGGCTGACCCGCAGCCGGATCTGGGCCTGCGAAGTGCGGGTCCAGTTGTACCGCCGGAGCGCGACCGCGATGCGGTCCGGCAGCCGGTCCGCCACGGCGCTCTTGGGCGTGCCCGACGGCAGCAGGACCAGCGCGCCGTCACCGCGATCCTCGGTGGCGCAGGAATCGAAGTCGACGTCGCTTTCCGCGAAGGCGGTCTTCAGCACCTCGTACATGCCGTGCCGCACCGCGAGCCGGTCGGGGAGCCTCCGGTCGGGCGCGGTGAAACCCGCGACGTCGACCACGACGATCGTGCGGTAGAGGGTCGGCGTCAGGTGCGTCACTGGCCCTCCCTCCCGCGATACCGGCGTCGACCCGGCAGCAAGGCCACTACTACTCGATTATGGGTCGCCCGCGCACGGGATCAGCGTCATATGACAAACAGATCCCCGCGCATCCGTGGCAGGTCCCCCGGTTGTGTGCGGAATGCCGACGACAAGGTTTCCCCGCCCGCCGTGCTTTCCGCAAGTGTTTCGGCCCGTTCAGGCCAGCGCCGCTCGTTTGCGTGCCAGCACCGCGCGTTCGCGTTCGTTGGCGCAGAGGTGGATGGCGCGGTCCAGTTCGGCGCGCGCCTCGGCCGTCCGGCCCAGCCGGATGAGCAATTCGCCGCGAACACTTGGCAGCATGTGCGAATTCGGCAGGGAATTGGCGGTCACCAATTCCTCCACGATCGCCAGTGCCGCGGCCGGACCGGTCGCCATCGAAACGGCCACCGCCCGGTTCAGCTCGACCACCGGTGACGGTGCGAGCCGCCCGAGCGCCTCGTAGATGAGCACGACGCGCTCCCAGTTCGTTTCCCCGACCGACGCCGCGACGGCATGGCATTCGGCGATCGCCGCCTGCAGGCCGTACGCGCCCAGCCCACGGCCCACCTCCTTGGCGCGGGTCAGCGCCGCTCGTCCCCGCCGGATCGCGGCCTGGTCCCAGCGGCCGCGGTCCTGGTGCTCCAGCAGCACGGGTTCGCCGTCCTGGCCGGTGCGGGCGGGGAAGCGCGCCGCGGTCAGCTCCAGCAGCGCCAGCAGGCCGTGCACCTCGGACTGGTCCGGGACCAGCCTGGCGAGCAGGCGGGCGAACCGCTGTGCCTCGCTCGACAGGTCGAGCCGGATCAGATCGGCGCCCGAGCTGGCGGACGACCCTTCGGTGAAGATCAGGTAGACCACGTTGAGCACCGAGCCGAGGCGTTCCGCCCGCTGCCCGGCGGCCGGGACTTCGAACGGCACCCCGGCCGCGCCGAGGGTCTTCTTCGCCCTGGTGATGCGGGCCTGCACGGTGGCGGTCGGGGCGAGGAACGCCTTGGCGATCTCGTCGCTGGTCAGCCCGCCGACCACGCGCAGGGTGAGCGCCACCCGCGCCTCGCGGGACAGCACGGGGTGGCACGAGATGAACATCAACGCGAGCACGTCGTCGTCGATCTGGTCCGGATCCCACAGCACGTCGCCGCCAGGATCCACCGGCGCGCCCCCCGAGGCGACGCCGCCCTCGCCGAGATCGCGGGCGAGGGCGGCGTACCGCTCGTCGAGGGCGGAGCGACGGCGGAACCCGTCGATCGCGCGGCGCTTCCCGACGGTGAGCAGCCATCCCGCGGGGTTTTCCGGGACGCCGTCGCGCGGCCAGGTCACGAGCGCTTCGGCCAGCGCCTCCTGTGCGAGGTCCTCGGCCAGCGCGAAATCGCCGGTGTACCGCGCGAGCGCACCGACGATCCGCGCGGACTCGATCCGCCACAGCGCGGCGACGGCCTCACGGCCGCTGTGCCCGGTCATCCCTCAGAGCTGGCCGGTCGATTCGCGCCAGGCCCGCTCCCGCTTGACCCACTCGTTGTCCTGCGGGAACTCGTCGATCGAGCTGACCCGGCGGATCTCGGTCTTGAAGCCGGGACCGGAGATCGGCGACCGCTTCGCCCACTCGACGGCTTCTTCCTTCGAGGCGACGTTGAGGATGTAGAACCCGTTGAACAGTTCCTTGGTCTCGCCGTACGGGCCGTCGGTGACCAGGGGCGGCTCCGACGAGTAGTCGACGACGACGCCCTCTTCGGCGTCGGTGAGCCCTTCCGCGGCGACCAGCACGCCCGCCCTGATCAGCTCCTCGTTGAACGCGCCGACGGTCGCGAGCATCTCGTCGAAGTCGAAGTTCGCCATCCCCGCGTAGGCGTCGTCGGTGGCGCGCATGATCAGCATGTACTTCATGGTTCCGGCTCCTGAGTCCCGTCAGGCCCCGTTCGGGCCCGTTCACCCCTTGGTCGAACGGGGCACGACACGGATCGACACACCCGCCGAACTTTTTTCCGAAGGTCCGGGAAGCGTACTTCGCCCCGGTTTACTACTCGTGAGTAAAGTCGCGATCAGCTCGATTTCTCGCGCCGTCACCTTTCCTGAGCGCCGGTCAGGCCGGATTCGTGCGCGAACACGACGGCCTGCACGCGGTCCCGCAGGTCCAGCTTGGCGAGGATGTGGCCGACGTGGGTCTTCACCGTCCCGGCCGACAGGCACAGCAGTTCGGCGATCTCCGCATTCGAAAGGCCGCGCGCGACCTGCTGGAGCACCTCGCGCTCACGGGCGGTCAGCAGGCCCAGCCTGGGGTCTTCCCGCGCGGGCAGCTCGACGGCGATCCGGGTGAGCAGGCGCCGGGTGACGGTCGGCGCCAGCGCCGCTTCCCCCGCGGCGACGACGCGGACGGCGGCGAGCAGGTCGGTGGCCAACGCGTCCTTCAACAGGAAGCCGCTGGCTCCGGCGCGTAAGGCCGCGTAGACGTACTCGTCGCGGTCGAAGGTGGTGAGCACGAGGACGCGCGGGCCTTCGGGTCCGTGGTTCGCGATGATCCGCCCGGTCGCCCGCACCCCGTCGAGGCCGGGCATGCGGATGTCCATCAGCACGACATCGGGCCGGGTGCTCGCGGTGAGGTCGACGGCTTCGGTGCCCGTCCCCGCTTCGCCGACTACTACGAGATCCGGGGTGTTGTCCAGGATCATCCGCAACCCGGTCCGGACGAGCGCCTGGTCGTCGGCGATCAGGACGCGGATGGTCACGGCCGCCCCGCGAGGAGCGGGAGGGTCGCGTGGACGGCGAAGCCGCCTTCCTCGATCGGCCCCGCTTCGAAGGCGCCGCCGAGCACGGTCACGCGTTCCCGCATGCCGCGAATCCCTTGCCCAGGGGTGGTATCGCGGTCAGGTGCGGTGCCATCGTCGGTCACGTCGATCTCCAGTGCCGTCGGCGCGTAGCGCAGCACGATAGCGGCGGACGCGCCCGCGCCGGCGTGCTTCCTGGTGTTGGTCAGCGCTTCCTGCACGATGCGGTACGCGGCGAGGTCGACCGCGGGCGGCAGCGGGTGCGGCTGCCCGTCGACGCGAAGCCGGACGCCGGTACCGGCGCCCCGTGCCTCTTCGACCAGCTGCGGCACCCGTTCCACGCCCGGTCGCGGCTGCCACTCCGGTGCGTCCTGCCCGAGCGATCCCAGCAGCAGCCGGGTTTCCGCCAGCGCGGTGCGCCCGGTGTCCACAATGGCCTCCAGTGCTTCGCCGGTGCGCTCGGGCCTGCGCGCCAGTTCGGCCGCGCCGCCCTGCGCCTGCAGCACCACCACCGAAAGCGCGTGCGCCACCACGTCGTGCAGCTCGCGGCTGATCCGGCCCCGTTCGGCCGCGACCGCGAGCGCGGCCCGCGTGTCCCGTTCCCGTTCCAGGTCTTCGGCGCGCTGGCGCAGTTCGGCCAGCCGCACCCGGCGCTGCTGGGCGGTGAGACCCGTCAACCACGTCACGGTCAGCGCCAGGCCCAGCACCGGGAATCCGCCCCAGGTGGTGGTTCGAGCCTCGTCGACGGGGACCACCGGGCAGGGCGGTGCCACGAACGGTTGACGCGGTAGCGGCGGGCACGGCGGTGGTGGCACCCAGGCCGCGCTGTCGTCGATCCGGGCCATCCCCGATGCGTGTTCGTCCTCCGTCACGGCGTTTTCGTAGATCGACCACCCGCCAGCCACGACGAACCCGATCAGCACCAAGGCGATCGCCCGCAACTGCGGGCCCCGCGAAGCCACGGTGTACAACCCGATCAGCACGACGACGTCCACCGGGCGGACGTCGTTGCCCAGCACCAGGTGCGCGAAAGCCGCCCCCAGCCCGGCCGTGAAGGTCACGAGCGGCAGCCGGTGCCGCACGCCGGCCGCCGCGATCGCGATGGCCGAAGCGAGCCACCATGCCCCGTCGACGTCGTCGTCGCTCGCGATGACCACGGTGACCGTCGCGAGGAGCAGCGCCACCGCGATGTCGGTGCCCAGTGGCGACCAACGGGCGTGCTCCGCCTTCGCGGCGGCCGAGGCGAACCTCGAAGACAGCTTCATAGCCGACGGAGCGTAGTTCGGAATCCGCGGCCGCGGATCTCCCGCGAGGCGGACACCGGAGTGCGACCTCCGGCAGAGAAAGGGCTGCCGGATCGTGCCCGCCGGCCGATGTGCGACGAGCGCCCGCCGGTCCACGCTGTGCCGGGATCGAACCTCGGACAGGAGCGTGAACGCAGTGAGAAGGATTTCGACGGCCGCGATGACCGTGACGGCGGTCGCCGCGATGATGAGCCCCGCGACCGCTTCGCCCCCACCGAAGCGGCTGGCGGTGCCGCCACCCACTGGCCACCATGCGGTCGGGACGGCCGAGCTGCACCTCGTCGACGAGACGCGTGCCGACCCGTGGGTGCCGGAGTCCGGCCCGCGCGAGCTGGTGGTGTCGATGTACTACCCGGCCGCGGTGCCCGTCGGCGCGCCGCGGCAGTACCTCACCGCGCGGGAAGCCGAGATCTTGCTGGCGGCCAACGATCTTCCCGAGATCCCGCCCGAACTGCTCGCCGGGACGAGGAGCAGCGCGCGGGTGGGCGCGCCGCCGCTGCCGCGGTGGCACGGGTACCCGCTGGCGGTGCTGTCCAACGGGCTCGGCATGCCGCGCGCCACGCTCACCGGCCTGGCGGAGGACCTGGCCAGCCGCGGGTACGTGGTCGCCGCCGTCGGGCACAACTACGAGGCGGACGGCACCGCGTTCCCGGACGGGCACGTCACCGAGTGCGCGGCCTGCGGCCCCGGGCTCGACCACGTCCTCCTGTCGAAGGTGCGCACCGCGGACGTGTCCTTCGTGCTGAACCGGCTCACCGCGAGGGATTCCCCGTACGCCCTGCTGATCGACCCGGCGAAGATCGGCCTCGTCGGGCAGTCCGTCGGCGGCAACGCGGCGCCGCTCGCGATGCTGGCCGACCGCCGGATCCGCGCCGGGGTGAACCTGGACGGCCGCTTCTGGTCACCGCTGCCCGAGTCCGGTGTGGACCGTCCGATCCTGTTGCTGGGCAGGGAATCCGCGCACACCCCCACCGGCCCGGACCCGACCTGGCCCGAAAGCTGGCCGAAGCTGCACGGCTGGAAGCGCTGGCTCAGCGTCGACGGTGCCGCGCACACCGGCTTCACCGACAACATCGCGCTGATGGACCAGGCCGGGGTCACCAAGCCCGGCACGATGCCCGGCGCGCGGTCGATGGAACTGACCCGCGCCTACGTCGCCGCCTTCCTCGACCTGCACCTGCGAGGCCGCCCGCAACCACTGCTGGACGGCCCGGTCGCCACCAACCCCGAAGTCAGGTTCTGGCCCTGACCCCGGGTCGCGGCCGAGACGCGCCTGCCGGTGACCCCCGGGGACTCGTGCGTCTCTTCGGGGCGGGAGCCCGAAGGGCCTAGCGCAGGAAGTCGATCAGTGCGTCGCGGCCCGCGTGGCCGCGTTCGCGGTTCTGGATCGAGTGCGACGCGCCCGGCACCACGACCAGTTTTCCGGTGGGGGCGGCCGCGGCTTCCTGCTGTGCCCATTCGAGCGGGGTCGAGAGGTCGCGGTCGCCGTTGAGCAGCAGCACGGGGACGTTCGGCAGCTCGGCGGCGGGGTTCGACGCGGGGCGCACCCGAGGCCAGCGCGCGCAGGTCTGGACGAAGTACTGGTTCACCGCGACCCGCGCGGTGTAGGGCCAGGTCGCGTGGGCGGGCAGGAGGTGTTCGGTGAGCCCGATCGACGGCTGCCGCAGCCACGACGGGGAACCCGCGTCGCCCCAGGGAAAGCGGAGGTCGGTGCACACGGTCGCCGCGTGCAGGCCCGCGCTGTACCGGAGGACGTTGTCCCCGCCGGGTTTGAACGCGGCGAGCAGCGCGTCGAGTTTCGAGCGGTCGCCACCTCGCGCCTGGTGCAGCGAGCCGATGAGGTCCCCGGCGTCCGCGCTCCGGTAGGTCGGGTCCTCGAACTCGTAGGACACGATCATGTCGAAGATCCGGACGCCGTCGGCCGTCGAGGAGTTCCGCACCACGGCCGCGAGATCGTCCGCGGGGTCGAAACCGCAGGCGGGTGCGACAGTGCACGCGTCGCGCAGCACGCGCGCCTGCGCCTGGAGTCCCTTGAGATACAAGGTGTCCGCGGCGCTCTGGTGGTGCGGCAGCACCGAGTCGAGCACGACCTTCGACACGCGATCGGGATGCGCGATCGCGTAGCGCGCGGCGCTGAACGAGCCGTAGGAAACGCCGTCCACCACCATCTTCGGCACGCCGAGCGCCTGGCGGAGCTGGTCGAAATCGGCGACGTTCTGGTCGGTGTTGTACAGCCCGGCGGTCTTCCCGAGCAGGCCGGAGCATTCGTCGATGGCTTCCGGGGTGGCGGTGATGATGTCCGAGCTGCCGACCTGCGCTTGCAGGCCGGGGCACCGGATCGCGCCGAACTCGCCGGTGCCGCGCTGGTCGATCATCGCGAACCGGTAGTCCTTGGCGACCTCGGGCAGCCGCGACGTGATCCCCTTGATCGCGGACGCACCGGGCTGGCCGGGTCCGCCGGTGAGGAACAGCAGCACGCCCTTCGGCGCATCGGTGTTGTCGCCGGTGGCCACCTGGAGGTCGAGCGTGCCCGGCACGCGGCCGGTGTGGTCGAGCGGCACTTTCAGCGTGGCGCAGGTGAATCCCGGCTGCCCGGCGCACGGATGCGCGTTTTCGAGCGGGTTCGGCGCGGCGGACGCGGCACCGGCCGTGACGAAGGAGGCCGCCAACGCGGTGACGAGCAAGAACTTCAGGCGCATGGCGCTGATTCTGCCCGCCACCGCGGTCGGCGGCACCAGACTTTCGGTGGGGTCAGCCCGCTTGCTTGACCAGGATGTCGACCGCCGCGTCGTTGCGGGTGGTCTGCTCCGGGATCTCACTGGCGGGCGGGTAGAAACCGTCGATGCCGCCGTCCTTCGGGTACATCTCGAACGTGTAGCTCAGCGTCTTGGACTTCGACCACGCCCAGTCGTTGACGTCGCCGTCGGTGACGTAGAGATCGCTCGACTGCTCCGGGGTGTACTTGTTCGTGTCGGCCATCTGCCTGCCGACGTCGGCGAACCGCTTCGCCTCCTCGGCGGACATGCCTTCGGCCGTGTCGTCCTTCGTGTAGCCGTAGGGCCACAGCACGAGCTCGGAGAAGGTGTGGAAGTCGATGTGCGCCTTGAACCGGTGCGCCGCCATGAAGTCCGAGACGGCCTTGGTCTCCGGCTCGGAGAAGGCGGACGGGCCGTGGTAGTCCTCCGCCGACGGGTCGTCGGAGGATCCGCCGCAGCAGCCCCACTTGTAGCCCCAGTTGCGGTTGGGGTCGGTGCCGATCTCGGTGCTGTCCGGCACCGGCTTGCGGGTCTTGCGCCAGCCCTGGTACTTCCCGCCGGAGATGTCGTACTCGGAGCCGTCGGGGTTCATGTTCGGGACGACGTAGATCTGGTGCGAGTCCACCATGTCCTTGATCGCGTTGTCGCTCGCGTAGCCGTCGGTGAACCGCTGCACGATGTGCAGGCACATCTCGGTGGTCAGGTGCTCGCGCGCGTGCTGGTTGCAGGTGAACAGCACCTCGGGCTTGCCTTCCGAGGCCTTGCTCGCGATCTTGAGGACGTTCAGCTCACGGCCCTCGAAGGACTTGCCCGCGCTGGAGAGCTGCGCGAGGTCGCCGTGGTCGGCGACGGCCTTCTTCAGCGCGTCGGTGGTCTCCGCGTAGGTGTGGTACGCCTCGTCGCCGGGCGGGAAGTCGTTCGGCTCGTGCGCTCCGCCCGCGTTGCTGCGCTGGGCGAGGAGCTGGTCGAAGTCGCCGACCTGGTCCAGCGCGAACCCGCCCGCGCGCAGGCCGTCGGCCTGCTTCGGGGTGGCGACCACGGTCATCACGTCGCCGCGGGTCCCGGCCACGTCGGCGCCACTGTTCCGGACGGTGGTGCGCTTCGCGGCGTCGGTCGCCCCGTGCACTTCGTAGAGACCGCGTTGCGGCGCGGCGGGATCGCCGTGCGCGGGCGCGGTCGCGGTGAGCAGGGCGAGTCCCGCGGCCGCGGCCAGCGCGCCCCAGGTTCGACGTCGTGTGAACATTTCGCCTCCGAAAGATCGCCGACAGTGCCGCTCAGCGTCCTTCGGTCAGCTTTCGACCACAACCCGTCGATAGTCGGAAAAGCACTGACATCAGGGCCAAAGTCGCTCCCTTGTCCACCGGCCCCCTTCGAGGCGGTAGCGCAGCCGCACGTGGCGCCGGTCGTGGCGGGCCTGCCAGAACTCCACGGACAGCGGCGCGACGAGATAGCGGACCCAGGTTTCCGGCGCCTCGTCCGGGTTTTCGGCGACCCACTCGCGTGCTGCCGCCGCCGCGCGCTCGAGTTCGGCCGGATCGCGCAGGACCGCGGACTGGTTGCCGATGAACGCCTCCACCCGCGATTCCGGCGGCCTGGCCAGGAAGTCCTCCCTCGACACCTCGCTCGGCGACGGCGTGACGGCGCCCCTGATCCGGACCTGCCGCCCGCGCGCCGCCCAGAAGAACGTCAGCGCGGCCATCGGGTGCTTCCCGAGCTGGATCCCCTTCGGGCTCTCCGAACTCGTCGCCACGTACCAGCCCGCCGCGTCGACGTCCTTGAGGATCACGACGCGGGCGTCCGGCATGCCGTCTGCGTCCACTGTGGACAATGTGACGGCGTGGGGCGCGAGCGCGTGCTCACCCGCGTCTTCGAGCCACGCCAGGAAGATCTCGTGCGGCCGCTCCGGTGCCGTGTCCGGATCGAACTCCGGCAGCTCGGCGGGGAACGACGGCCAGCCGCGCAGCGCACTCATGGGTGTCATGGTCGCAGCACGCCGCCGCGCGTGGTTGACTGACGCCGCTATGCGACGAGCCGTCCTCACTCTCGGTGCCGCCACCGCGGTCGTGCTGACCGGGTGCTCCGGCGGCACGCCACCGCCGCCGCCGCCCGCGCCGCCGCCGCCCGTGCCCGTGTCCGCCGCGCCGGTCGTGCCGCCCGATCCGCAGCCGGCCAAGCCGGGCCCCTGCCCGTACCTGGACAACACCTTCGTCTCGGACGCCAACGGGCAGCGGGTGTCGAAGGCGCAGGTTTCGGCCGACGCGCCGCACCCCGCCTGCTTCTTCTACGCGCTCACCGGAAAGCTGCAGCTCACCGCGCGGGTGTACACCGGGACGAAGGAAGTCGCCCGCGCGCTCGTGGACAAGGTGGCGCCGGTGGCGACGAGCAGCCCGGCCACCGAACCGCCCGGCTGGCAGGGCGGGTACCAGCCGACCGACGCCGGTGCGGTGTACGCGGTCGCGAAGGAGGGCGTCGCCGTGGTGGTGACGACCAACCAGAAGCAGACCGTGAAGGCGCGCACGGTCGTCAAGCAGGTCATCACGAAATTGGCGCTGTAACCACGCTTGGTAGACGCACAGTCAACACGCTGGCACCAACAGGTGACGCACTGCCGGGGCAAAGTTGATCTTGTACTACCCTTGGCGTCACTCGCAGCCGGTGAGGACCAGCGCACCGCCCATCACGGTCCCGCCCCCCAAGGTGGCGCGCCAGTGCTGCGGACCCGTTTCGTGCACTTCGATTCATAAGGACAAATGCCGTGACCCTGAAGGAAATCCTGACCGACTCGTCCCGTCGCCCGGCCGTCGTCACCGACCTGCAGACGCTGGTCGACGAAGAGGTTTCAGACAAGGGTGGCGTGTCCGGTGCGGTCGTCAAGACCGGCTACGCGGCCGTCAAGAAGATCAAGCCGGGCATCATCCCCGCGGCCGTCGACAGCCTGCTCGAGGACTTCACCGTGGCCCTCGACCCGTTCTACGGCGACTACAAGGCCAAGGGCGGCGGCGACTTCGGCGCCTACCTGACCGGCCGCTCGGACGAGGCTTCCGACGCGCTGCTGAGCGTCACCGACAAGCGCGCGGAGAAGAGCGGCCGCGACAGCATCAAGAAGGTCTACGGCAAGCTCCGCCCGAACGGCAAGAAGAACGTCGAGGAGGCGCTGCCCCGCCTCGGCGCGCTGATCCAGAAGCACGCGGGCTGAGCCCAGCCACCGCGAAAAAGTCCCCGGCGCCCGTGCGGGCGCCGGGGACTTTTCATCTCTCCGGCTCTCCGGCTCTCCGGCTCTCCCGCCGGACAGCCCGGCAGGACCGTCCGGCGGAGCCGAGCTAGTTCTTCTTTTCGCTGGGGCTGCCGGACTGCTGGCCGTTGCGGGCCGCCGTCGTCTTGTTCTCGGCCGGCTTCGGCCCGGGCTTGGGCTCAGCGGGCTTGTCGGCCGGCTTCGCCGCACCAGTGGCTTCAGCGGGCTTCGCGGCCTGCTTCGGCGGTTCCGGGCGACGCGGGGGAGCGGGTGCGACCGGCGGCTCCGGCTTCGACTTCAGCGCGACGGCGGCACCGGCGGCGACCGCGCCGATGACGACGAGCCACGGCCAGCGACGACGCCTGCGACCACCCTTGGCGGCGGTCTTCGCCTCGATCAGCGCGGCCTTGAAGTCCTTCTTGGCGTGCTTGAAGTCCTTCTTGCCCCGGCGCTTCGACTGGCCGGCCGACTTCGCGGCCTTGATCGCGGCCTTCTTGGCCTTGCGGCCGGGCTTGCGCATCTCGGCGAGCCGCTCGGCGGCGATCTTGCGCGCCTCCTTGGAGCTGCGAGCCAGCTCCTTGCGGGTCTGCCCGCTCTTCTTGGCGAGCTTCTTGCGAGCGCGACGACCCCGCTTCGAAGCCTCCTTGCGGACGTTCTCGGTCCCGTCGGAGAACTTCTGCTCGGCGGCCTGAGCCGCCTGGGCTGTTGCTTCGGCCCCGGCCTGCGCCGCCTCGATGGCGCGTTTGCGCAGGTCGAGCAAGCCGGTACGGACCGACTCACCGACCGAATCTGCGGCCCGAGTCATGGCCTTCACCTCGTCAATCGTTTTGGCTCTGCTTAGTTGCTTGTAACCTATCGTGCCCCTTTCCGCCCCATCCTGCCGCAGATGGCACGATGAGTCGCGTGACTGAAAGCAATGGATCCCCCGTTGGTGGTGCCCGCAAGGTCACCCTGCACACCACGCAGGGCGATATTCACCTGAACCTCTTCCCCGACCACGCGCCGAAGACGGTCGCGAACTTCGTCGGCCTCGCCGAAGGCACGAAGGAGTACACGCAGCCGAACGCGAAGGGAGAGAACTCGGGCCCGTTCTACGACGGCTCGATCTTCCACCGCGTGATCGACGGCTTCATGCTGCAGGGCGGCGACCCGACCGGCACCGGCCGCGGCGGCCCCGGCTACGAGTTCGGCGACGAGTTCCACCCCGAGCTGCAGTTCACCAAGCCGTACCTGCTGGCGATGGCGAACCGCGGTCCCGGCACGAACGGCTCGCAGTTCTTCATCACGGTGGGTCCGACCACGCACCTGAACTTCAAGCACACGATCTTCGGTGAGGTCGCGGACCAGGACTCGCGCAACGTGGTCGACGCGATCGGCCGCACCGCGACCGGGCTCGGCGACAAGCCCGTCGAGGACATCGTGATCACCAAGGTCGACGTCGAGCGCTGACGTCCGCTTCGCGCCGGTCTTTCGGTAAGTTGGGGGCATCGTGACGCAACCACAGCCGAACTACCAGCAGGAAATGCCGACGTGCTGGTGGCACCCGAACCGGCACACCGGGCTGAGCTGCACCCGCTGCGGACGGCCTGCCTGCCCCGACTGCCTTCGCGACGCCTCCGTGGGGTCGCAGTGCATCGACTGCGTGCAGGCAGGCCAGCGGCAGGACCGCGGCCGGCAGCGGCAGTACCGCGCGGCCGGCCCTGGCGCCCGCACGGTGGCAGGCGCGCGCGTGTCCACCAAGGTGGTGGTCACGCCGGTGCTCATCGCGCTCAACGCCGTCCTGTACGCCATCACGGCGTTCCAGGCCAAGAGCCCGATGGACAACGGCGCGTCGAAGCTCTCGCTCGACGGCGTGATGTTCCCGCTCGCGGTGGGGCAGAACGGCGAGTGGTGGCGGCTGCTGACCTCGGGTTTCCTGCACTTCGGGCTGATCCACATCGCGGTGAACATGCTGTCGCTGTGGATGCTCGGGCGCGATCTCGAACTGCTGCTCGGGAAGGCGCGGTTCACCGCGGTGTACCTCGTGTCGCTGTTCGGCGGCTCGGTGGCGGTCTACCTGTTCGACAACCCCGCCGGGACGACGGCGGGCGCGTCGGGCGCGATCTACGGCCTGCTCGGCGGAATCCTGATCGCGGTGCTGCGGCTCAAGCTCAACCCGGTGCCCGCGCTCGGCGTGATCGCGCTGAACCTGGTGATCAGCTTCTCGCTGCCGAACATCTCGATACTGGCCCACCTCGGCGGCCTCGTCGTGGGTGCGCTGGTGACCGCCGCGATCCTGTACGCGCCGGAAAAGGGGCGCGTCGCCTGGCAGACGGGTGCGCTCGTGCTGGTGGCGTGCGCGCTGGTGGCCGGGGTCTTCGTGCGGGACGCCCAGGTGGAGAACCTGGCGTGCTACGGGAACAGCCAGCGCGTGACCTGCGTGGACAGGTCAACGACCGGCGCGTAGCGCGCTGAGCGCGTCGAGCACGTCCCTGGGGTCCTCGCCGAGTTCGAGCCAGCCGAGCACGTGCAGGTCTTCGCCGCTCTCGAACTCGAGCGTGACGCTGTCCCTGCCGAGCCTGCGGGTGGTGCGCAGCCGGATTTCGAGTCCGGGCCACGGCAGCGCGACGCGCCCGGCCGCGGTGCGGATCCGCACGCCGTCCTCGCCCGCGGCGAGCTTCGGGCGCACGAGCGCGCCGTAGCCGGTGACGACCGCGAGCACCACGGCGGCGAGGCCGAACAGCACCAGCCCGCCGCGGTCACCGCGGACGGCCGCGTAGGCGGCACCGGCCGCGGCGGCGAGCGCGAGCACACCGGCTACGGCGATCAGCGCCGTCTTCGGGGCCCATTGCTGCTGGGGAGCCGAATCGGCCGGATAGTTATCCACAGGCGTTGTCCACAATGGGGATGGAGTCACACCGATGTAATTCGGTGTCAAGCGGCCATTCGGCGTAACCGTCTCGCTACCGCCAGCGCATCGTCATGAGCAGGCCGGCGATCATCAGTGCGAACCCGATCGCGAAGTTCACGTTGCCGAGGTCGGCCATGAAGGGGATCTTGTCGCCCGCGATGTAGTTGACCACGAGCCAGATCAGCCCGAGCAGCATCAACCCGAACATGACGATCTTGTAGAGCAGGTGGGACGGCCCAGCGGCACGCACCTTGACCGGTGTGCGCCGGTCGGTCGGCGGGGTGTACGCCGTCTTCTTGCGGACCTTGGACTTGGGCATGGGAGTCCTCGCGTGCGTTGGAACCAGTCGTGGCGCCGGGAGCCACCCCATCGGGTGCGCAACCAGTGCTTCGTGAACACGTTAACGTAATCGAGGACGCGCAAGAACCGGGGACGAGCGCTCCTTTCGTCCCGCTAAGTCACAAGAGTGTGACGGCGGGCACTTTCGACGCTTGAGGAGGCGCCTGCGTGTCCACGCCCGACGAGCCGGGTGAGCGTCGGCTCACCGGCCCCGATTCCGCACCACCGTCGACCGCGGTCGCGGCGAAACCCGGTACCGGCGCCAGGACGGTCCGCACGATCGGCGAGGTGCTGATCACCGCGGGCCTGGTGGTGCTGCTGTTCGTCGTCTACGAGCTGTACGTGACGGACATCTTCTCCGCTGGCAAACAGGCGACCGCGTCGTCCCAGCTCGACGACGACTGGAAGAACGGCCGCGAACTGCGCTCCGACCTCGTCGACGGCAAGGCGTTCGCGCGGCTGTACATCCCGTCGTTCGGCTCCGACTACCACTTCACCGTCCAGCAGGGCGTCGGCCCGGACGCGCTCGAGGTCGGTCCCGGCCACTACAAGGAAACCGCGCTGCCCGGCGAGCCGGGCAACTTCGCCATGGCCGGGCACCGCGTCGGCAAGGGCGCCCCGTTCAACGACCTCGACCAGCTCGCCTCGTGCGACGCGGTCGTCGTCGAGACGGTGAACGACTTCTTCGTGTACCGCGTGCTCCCGCACGACGACGAGGTCGCGGACTGGGCGGCCACCAAGGGCGTCGACCCGAAGTGCGCGAAGGTCAAGCCGCTGGCCGACCCGGCGCAGCAGGACGGCGGCCCGTACGGCCAGACGGCCGGCCGCAAGATCGTCACGCCGAACCGCGGTGACGCGGTGGCCCCGGTGCCGTACCGGGCGGACAACCCGCTGCCGAAGGCCGGCCAGGTCGCGCTGCTGACGCTCACCACCTGCCACCCGCAGTTCTCCGACCGGGAGCGGCTCATCGTGCACGCCGTGCTCACGAACCAGTTCGCGAAGCAGCCTGGCAACGGCGGGTACCCGCAGTTGCTGAAGCAGATCGGGGAAGGTGCCTGATGTACGCGTGGATCTGGCGGCACCTGCCGGGGCCGGTCGCGGCGAAGGCGGCGCTCGCGCTGGTGCTGGTGCTCGCCGTGGTGGCGCTCCTGATGTTCGTGATCTTCCCGTGGCTGGAGCCGATGCTGCCGTTCAACGACGTGTCCGTGCAGTAGTGCGCTTCGGCGTTTTCCTGATCACCGGTCGCTTTCCAGGGCAGAACGACTCCGCCGCGCTGACCAGAACGGTGCGCGCGATCGCCGCCGCGGAGGAAGCGGGCTTCGCCGACGCCTGGCTGGCCGAGCACCACTTCATGCCGTACGGCGTGTGCCCGTCGGCGGTGACGCTGGCGGCACACGCACTGGGCGCGACGAGCCGGATCGAAATCGGCACCGCGGTGAGCGTGCTGTCGACGAACCACCCGGTGGCGCTCGCCGAGCAGTGGGCGATGCTGGACGTGGTGTCGGGCGGGCGGTTCCGGCTCGGCGTCGGCAGGGGCGGTCCGTGGCAGGACCTGGAGGTCTTCGGCACCGGCGTGGCCCGGTACGAAGACGGTTTCGCGGAGAGTCTCGACCTGTTGCTGCGGGCCACGGCCGACGAGCGCGTGCACGCGGACGGCACGCACTTCTCGTTCCGCGAAGTGCCGGTGGTCGCGCGGGCTGCCGATGCTGCTGGGTGTGCACGCCGACGACGAGGAGAAGGCCGAGACCGTCCGCCGCTACGGCCCGTCGGACCCCGGCCACATCTCGACCGTGCTGTGCGAGGTCGCCGACGACCGGGAAGCGGCGGTGCGCCGGCTGCGCGCCGCGATGCCGGGCTGGCTCGACGCGGGCCTCGCCGCGCACGTGCCGGTGGACGGGCGGCCGCGGCCGAACCGGGATCCGGTCGCCTACACCGAAGAGCTGTGCGGGATCCATCCCGTCGGCAGCGCGGACGACTGCGTCGCGAAGCTCGCCGAGAGCGCGCGGCGGACCGGCGTCGAGCACGTGATCATGATGATCGAAGGATCCGGTGACCGGGCCGAGGAGAACATCCGCCGCATCGGCGCGGAGGTCCTTCCCCGGCTGACGTCCCGCTTGCCCCGAAGGTGACCTTCGCGGCGTCAGATTCCCTCAAGGGCGCCTTCAGGGCAAGCGGACCTGGAGCCAGCGGCGCGGTCGGCAAGCACACCGCGAGCATCTTCGGCAAGCTCGGCCTCGGCCCGTCCGACGACACCAACCGCAGGGGCCTCGCCGTGATCCGGTTCCTGGACAGCGCGAACTGACCGTGCCCCCGCCGAAGACGGGGGCACGGTGGTTCAGCAGTCCCGCAGCTCCGGGCTCTGGTTGAGCAACTGCCCGCGCGGCGAGACGAACGCGCGGTACCTGTCACTGTCCACTTCGGACGGACGAAACGCGCCGACCCGGTGGCAGTTCTGGAAGGCGAGCTTCACGCCGAAGTGCCGTTCCAGTCCGCCGCGGATGGCGTCCGAGGCGAGCGCGCGCAGGAGCTGACCGCGTTCGGCTTCGCTCGGCGGCGGCGTTTCGTGATCCGCGAACCCGTCCGGCGCCCCGTCGAGATCGGCGATCACCGTGGTGAGCACATCCCAGGCGTACGGCAGCGATTCGCGTACGCAGGCGACGAACTCCGCGTCATCGACCTCACCGCGTTCGGCCTTTTCGAGCAGGGCGGGGGAAACATCGAGAGACATCGAACCTCCGTGATGGGCGTGAAGGGCCACCTCTGTGGCTACTCGCACTCCTCATCGCGGACAAGAGAAAATGATCATCTTTACCGATATGGCGCAGGCGTCACCCGTTCAGACGTGACACGCGCACCATTTCGTGTCGGTCCACGACCTTGATCCGCTCGCGCCCGTGCGGTTCCCCGAGCGCGCGCTCGTGCGCGTCGAGGCGGCCCCAGCCGTCCCAGGTGGTGAACGGCACGCCGCGTTCGGCGAGGAACGAGAGGATCGCGTCGGGGTGGCCCTGCGTCGGCGCGCGCAGCGTGTCGGCGTCCGCGAGCAGGCTCGTCACGGTCTCCGCCGCGTCGCCCTTGGTGTGCCCGATGAGCCCGACCGGGCCGCGCTTGATCCAGCCCGTCACGTACACGCCGGGAAGCTGGTTCTCGTCGAGGTCGAGCACGCGGCCCGCCTGGTGCGGCACGGTTCCGGAGAGGTGGTCGAACGGGATTTCCGGCAGGTGCGAGGACAGGTACCCGACCGCGCGGTAGACCGCCCGCACGTCCCAGTCGTGGAACTCGCCGGTGCCGCGGACGTTGCCGTCGCCGGTCAGCTCCGTGCGTTCGGTGCGCAGCCCGGCGACCTTTCCGTCCTCGCCGAGCACCTCGGTCGGCGAGTGGAAGAAGTGCAGGTGCAGCCGCTTCGGCCGGGTGCCGTGGTCGCGGATCGCCCACTCCTGCAGCGTTTTCACCACCATGTCGACCTGCTTGGACCCGCGGATCGCGGCGATCGAGCCCTCGTCGAACTCGATGTCCTCCGGCTGCACGATGACCTCGACGTTCGGCGAGTGGTCCAGCTCGCGCAGCTCCATCGGGGTGAACTTCGCCTGCGCGGGCCCGCGGCGGCCGAACACGTGCACGTCGGTCACCGGGCTGGCTTTGAGGCCCTGGTGGACGTTGTGCGGGATCTCGGTGGTGAGCAGCTCGTCGGCGGTCTTCGCGAGGATCCGCGCGACGTCGAGCGCCACGTTGCCGACGCCGAGCACGGCGACGCTGGTGGCGTTCAGCGGCCAGGTGCGCGGCACGTCGGGGTGCCCGTCGTACCAGGAGACGAAGTCCGCGGCGCCGTAGCTGCCGTCGAGGTCGATGCCGGGGATGTCGAGCGGGCGGTCCGCGCTCGCGCCGGTGGAGAAGATCACCGCGTCGTAGAACTCGCGCAGGTCGTCGAGCTTGAGGTCGGTGCCGTAGTCGATGTTGCCGAGCAGCCGCACGCCCGGCCTGTCGAGGACCTTGTGCAGCGCGGTCACGATGCCCTTGATGCGCGGGTGGTCGGGTGCCACGCCGTAGCGGATGAGCCCGAACGGCGCCGGCATGCGCTCGATGAGGTCGATGGAGACGTCGGCGTCGGACTTGAGGAGGCTGTCGGCTGCGTAGATGCCGGCGGGTCCGGCGCCCACGATCGCCACGCGAAGAGAACGAGTCACCCGATCCACGTTAAAGTAAGGTTAGGCTAACTTGCAGTGTGATACTCGATACGGTCCAGCATCCGGGAACCGGCCTTTGGGCGTAGGGTGAAGGTGTCGGGCGCATCTCGCACACGGACGGTCAAGTCCGCGTCGTCCCCGGCGATCCCCCCGGTTGGAGTTCCCGCCGGAGACAGGAGCACCGACATGAAGTCGGCTCTAGCCAAGGAAACCAGCACCGCGTTCGTGTCCCGCTACGACAAGCGGGTCCTGCTCGTCAAGGACGTCGTCGGCGCCCACACGAAGCTCGGTGACAAGGCCGCCGCCGAACTCGCCACCCAGATCGTGCGCACCCTGGACACGGTGCCCGAAAACGTCCATTGAGACTTCCCGCCGGTCAGGACAGCACCGCCGCGCTCCGGCCAGGGCTCGCGGGGTACCTGCGCGCCGTGGCGGTCGCGGTCGGTGTGCCCTCCGACGGCACGAGCTACGAGATCAGCGACACCGCGACCGCGTACCTGGCGCTGGCCAGGCGCTGGCCGCGGCGGCCCGGTCATGACCTGATGCTGGAGTGGGGTGAGCGCACCGGCTGGGCGCTCGCGGTGGAGACCGCGCCCGCCGAGACCGCCGAGGTGCTCGCCTACCTCGGCGGCGGCGACGTCGTCCCGCCTCCCGAGGAGGTGGCGCGGTTCGTCACGGCCGTGATCGCGGGTGCCGAGTTCACCCGTGACCGCCCCGCCTTCGACCACCACGACCGGCACGCGCTCGCCGGACGGCTGGCGCACTATGCCGCTCGTTCGCGGCTGAGAATCCTCTGACCAGCCAAAATCGGAGAACGCTTCGCACGCACTAGACTGCGGGCATGCGCGTTCTCGTGGTCGACAACTACGACTCCTTCGTCTACAACCTCGTGCAGTACCTGGCGCAGCTCGGCGCCGGCTGCACGGTGTGGCGCAACGACGTCGTCGACCTGGAGAAGGTGCCGGACTTCGACGGCGTGCTCGTCTCGCCGGGGCCGAGCACCCCCGAGCGCGCGGGCAAGAGCATCGACGTGGTCAAGGTGTGCGCCGAATCCGGCACCCCGATGCTCGGCGTGTGCCTCGGCCACCAGGCGATGGGCGTCGCGTTCGGTGCGACCGTGGACCGCGCCCCCGAACTGCTGCACGGCAAGACGAGCCTGGTGCACCATTCCGACGCCGGTGTGTTCCACGGCCTGCCGAGCCCGCTCACCGCGACCAGGTACCACTCGCTGACCGTGCTGCCGGAGACCATTCCGGACGCCTTCGAGGTCACCGCGCGCACCGAGTCCGGCATCGTGATGGGCATGCGGCACCGCGAGCACCCGTTGGAGGGTGTGCAGTTCCACCCCGAGTCGGTGCTCACCCAGTACGGCCACCGCATGCTGTCGAACTGGATGTCCGGCGCCGGCAACGCGGTCGAGAAGTCCATTGTGGACGCTCTCGAACGCGAGACCACGGCGTTGCAGCAGGCCTCCGCCGGTTAGCACCCGCATGAGCCCCGCCGCGGGCCGGCTTTATCACCGGCTATCACGCCGGTGATATGTTTTTCCCGTTACCGGCCCCGGTTTACGGCGTTTTCCGGTACTGCTACGCTCGCCGCGCACTGCTTGATCAAGCCATATTTTTCTGTGCCTAGTGGTTGAATTCTCCTGCTCAGGATCGGGATGTATGGAAACTTGTGATGTCATAAACCCCCGTGCGCGCAGGCGTAACCGGGCGAAGATCTACGGCATCGTCGCCGTGGTCGTGCTCGCGGTTTCGGGCTGTGGCGGCGAGGAAACCGCCGAACCGGCCAAGCTGAGTCAGGAAGATCTGACGATGCTGCCGGAGGCGACCACCTTCGCCGCGCTGCCCGATGCGGCCAAGGACGCCGGCTCGGCCGCGACCGCGAAGGTCATCCACCCGAAGGCCGATCTGGTCGTGTACCAGAGCGTCGGCGGCAAGGCGATCGCGAAGCTGCCCACGAACCAGGTCGGCTCGCCGACCTGGGCGCCGGTGCTCTCCGAACAGGGCCCGTGGGCCGAGGTTCTGTTGCCCACCAGGCCGAACCAGGCCAGCGGGTGGGTGCGCGCCGATCCGTCCGAAGTGGAATCAGCCGAGAACGACTACCGCATCGACGTGGACACGGCAGCGTTCTCGCTCGAACTGACGAAGTCCGGCAAGGCGCTCGGCAAGTGGAAGATCGGCACCGGGAAGCCCGAGTTCCCGACCCCGAAGGGGCGCGCGTTCCTGCTGGCCTCGATCGAGGAAACGGTGAACAAGTACAGCCCGATCGTGCTGCCGCTGAGCGTGCATTCCGAATCGCACGAAACCTTCGGCGGCGGTCCCGGCACGGTCGGCATCCACACCTGGCCGAACGACAGTTTCGTCGGCAAGGCGAACAGCGACGGCTGTATCCGCGTGCCGAAGGAAGCGCTGGACGCTTTGGTCAAGGTGCCGCTCGGCACCATTGTCAACATCACCTGAATCACGGTCCCCCCAACAAAGACAAGAGGTAGTCCGTTGTTCTCCAGAAAAAAGCTCGCCGGTGCGATCACGCTCGGCGTCGCCGCGGTCGCGGTGGCCGCGCCCTCGGTCGCCGGCGCCACCGAGTTCACCAAGAGCTCCGCGTTCGCCCTGTCGGCCACCGGCTTGCTGAAGATCGACCCGGTGCCGCACGCCAACGGCGCGTCCGGGTTCGACCAGAAGTCGCTCGCCGAGTTCTCCCTGCCAGGTAAGCTCGTCAAGCTGAACGCGCTCAACGCGCAGGCCGGCGGGAACAAGGCGGCGGCCAGCATCAAGGACGTCAGCGTCAGCCTGGACGCGATCTTCGGCGGCGGCGGGAAGCCGCTGGTCTCCGCGTCGGCGCTGGAAGCGCACTGCAAGGCCGGTGAAGGCGCGGCCTCGCTGGCGAAGGCGAACATCGGCGGCATCAAGCTCGACGTCGCCGCGGCCCCGAACACGAAGGTCGGCATCGACGGCCTCGCGTCGGTCACGGTGAACAAGCAGGTCAAGCACAAGGACGGCAGTTTCACCGTCACCGCGCTGTCGGTCAGCGTCGACGGCATCCAGACGCTGGACCTCGCCTCGGCCACCTGCGCGGGCGGCGGCGAGGGTGACGGCGGCACGCCGCCGACCACCGAGCCGACGAAGCCCGGCAAGCCGAGCACCCCCGGCAAGCCGAGCACCACGAAGCCGAGCACGCCGACCACCTCGACCGGTTCCCACACGCCCGGCGACAAGCCGACCGCCGACGGCAAGGCCCCGACCCCGACCCCGGCGAAGGCCCACCTCGACGTCACCGGCTGATCTTTCCTTCCTCGCGGGGCCGCCTCCACCGCGGGGAGGCGGCCCCGCTCTTTTGCTGCTCCTCATCGCTGGCTCGCTGACTTGTCGGCTCGTTGGCTCGTTGGCTCGCTGACTCGTTGGCTCGTTGGCTTGGCGGGTCGGGCGGTCGGCGGCGTGCTGGCTTGGCGAGTCGGCGGAGTTGCGCGATGCCCCGAAGGGGCCCTTCGGGGACTTGAACGCCTCAAACTCGGCCTTCGCGCTGTATCTGCGGGGCCTCGCATGCCCCGAAGGGCGCCTTCGGGGCGTGTGAGTCCCCGAAGGGCGCCTTCGGGGCATAGGCAAGCCCCGGGCTGCCTGCCCGCGAGGGTGGGAAAGTGGCGTCAGAGTCCCTGAAGGACGCCTTCGGGGAATTGAACGCCTCAGATGTTCCCTTCGCGTGCTCGGCGTCAGTGTGCAGCGTGCCGCACGCCCTGAAGGCCGCCGTCGGGGAACTGAGCGCCCTGAACCCGGCCCTCGTGAACCGCGAACACCCCTGATCCCCGGCTTGGATCGAACGAAGTATCCCTTTCGTTCGCCAGGGGACCCCCGAATTCAACAATACCCTGGTGCGCCGACAGTTTCGGGGTGTGCGAGTTGCCGGGCGGGTGCGGGGTCCGGCGGGGCAATCGCTGGTCCGATCAGGGCAGGGGGCGATTCACGACAATGGTGCTAATGGTGGTGGTTGTTTGCTGGATCATTCTTATCCCGTCCTTAGCCGGTGGTCGAATCGGCGAGTATCGTCGCTCTGCGTGATTGAAGAGAGCGGCATGATCGATTTCGTTGCAGCGGACGAGGATATTCGGTCGCTCGCCCGTTGGCTCCGCGACGAGGACGGGTTGACCGGGAGGGTCGGCTTCACCGAGTCGGCGCCCCGTGACGGCGAGATGGGCGGCACGATCGAGGCGCTGTCGGTGATTCTGGGCAGCGGGGTCGCCAAGCAGGCCGTCACCTCGTTCTTCGAATGGTTGAAGCATCGCCGTACCGCCGACCAGGTGAAAATCCTCGTGAAACGGCCGGGGAGAACTGATCATCTCGAGCTGGAATGCGGCTCGGCCACCGAGGCAGACGCGGTCCTGCTCTCCGTCGAACGATTCCTCAACGGCACGGAATGACCGCGCCCGCGTTGCCGATCCGGGAGCTTTCCCGCGCGGTGCTGATCGGCGCCGGTGCTTTCCAGCACGCGGAACCGCTGCCGCCGCTGCCCGCGGTCAATCGCAACATCGCCGATCTCGCCGACGCGCTGACCAACGCGGAAACCGGAGTGCTCGACCCCGATCACTGCACCACGGTGTACACGCCGGATTCCCCGCGCAGTCTGCTCGGCCAGCTCCGGCCCGTCACCAGGCAGGCCGAGGACCTGCTCATCGTGTACTACGCCGGGCACGGCCTGCGCGACCTGAACCGCGACACCCTCTACCTCGCGGTCCGCGAAACCGATCCCGAGGAACTCGACGGCACGGCGGTGCCCTACGAGTCGGTGCGCGAGATCGTCGCGGCCAGCTCGGCTCGCACCAAGCTGCTGATCCTGGACTGCTGCTATTCGGGCATGGCGATCGGCCGGATGTCGAGCGCCGGCGTCGAGTCCGACGAGGTCGCGGTGCGGGGAACGTCGGTGATCACGTCGTCGCCTCGCAACAGGAAATCGCTGTCGCCGCCAGGGGAACGGCATACCGCGTTCACCGCGGAAGTGCTGTCGCTGCTCAAGAACGGCCCGCGGATCCCCGGCCGCCAGCTCGACGCCGCCGAGCTGTTCCGCTCGGTCACGGCCGCGATGACCCGCCGGGAGCTGCCGGAACCGAAGATGTCCACAGTGGACACCGCGAGCATGGTCGTGCTCCGCCGCGCGGTCAGCGCGCCCGCTGGTACCGCCATGCCCGTGAAACCGGAGGAGCCCCTCCAGCGGAAAGCGGAGGGCCCCTCCGTGCCAGTTCAATCGGAGGCTCCCATCCAATCGGAGCTGCCCTCCGTTTCATCGAAGCTGGAGGGGGCCTCCGCTCCGCCGAAGTCGGACGATGCCTCCGCTCCGCCGCGACCGGAGGGCGCCTCCGTTCCGCCGAAGACGGAGGGGGCCTCCGGTGAAGTTGGGGCGGAAGGGGGCCAGCACCGGCGGGCCAGATATGTGCCGCCGGTACTGACCTGGGTGTTGTGGGTGGTGTTCGCGATCTCGGCGGCGTTCGGGGCAGGCGGTTTGGCCGGTGGGATCTTCGTGCAGACGAGAGATCTCGCGACCGGTGCCGCGACGCTCGTCGTCGCGGCCGGGTGCGGATGGGGCATCCGGCGGAGGCTGCGCCAGTCGCGCGACCGAAATTCGCGTGCGGCGAGCCTGACCGAGTCCTATCCCGCGCTCGGAGTCGTGGTCCGGCGAGTGAGCACGCCGCTGCTGGCGTTCATCGCGCCCCTGTGCGTGGCGATCGCGATCACGGCGGTAGTCACCCCGGTGTCGAGCACCGGCCAGCTGAGCAGCGTGACCCTGACCGTCGACGTGATCGTCATGATGCTGGAGATCGCCGCCGGCTGCGCATGGGTGCTGTACCGGCGGCGGATCAGCGGAGGCGGGTCAGCAGGGCGGTGAAGGCGGCGGGCGAGAGCTGGAGGTGGCCACCCGCCCGGTCCTTGGTGTCGCGCACCCCGACCGCCTGCTCGGCGCGCGCAACCTCCACGCAGTCCCCACCGTTGCCACCGCTGTGAGAGCTGGTGAACCACGCAGAGTTGGAGAAGGTCGGGGCAGCCTAGCGAGGAACCTCCGGGACTCTTCAGGATCCAGTGCGGCATCTCGCAGACGGCTTAAGACGACGCTGTACTTGGTGAACTCGATGGCTTGCTTCAGGTACGTCGCCCCGAACAGGTCTTCGAGATACACGATGGGCAGGTTCTGTTCCTTCAGGCGGAAGAGCTGAAAGGCCGACGCCATGGTGATGCGACCTGGCACGGTGAAAGGCAGAACCTGGATGGTCACGTTGGGTCGCTTCGACGAAGCGACAAGATTTGTAGCTGCGCACGCATGATTTGCTCACTGGGCATGGAGTTCCCCGACGGCGACGGCACGATCTTCCGCTTCCTCGGCAGCTCCGGCATCCACAGCTCGGAAAGCCCCGAGCGCGTGTTCAAGCTGCAGCAGGTGATCGCCGATGTCGACTTCACCTGGCTCTAGAAGCCCCCGGAGAAAACAGCGGTGCCCCGCGGCCGTGAAGCTCCGCGGGGCACCAGTGCCGAGCGTCCGGGCTACTGCCCGTTGCTGTTGGGGAATCCGGGCAGCCCCGTCGGCTTGCTCGGGCTCGTGCTGCCGTTGCTGTCGTACTTGCCGACGACCAGGGTGATGGGCTGGTTCTTGCTGACCTTCGTGCCCGAGCCGGGAGTCTGGTCGAGCACCTGGTCGTCCTGGCTCTGGTCCGAAACAGCCTTTTCCTGCATGGAAACCTGGCCGGTGAAGCCCTGGCTTCGCAGGGTCGCGCTGGCCTGGTCGAAGCTCTGCCCCTTCAGGCTCGGCATGTCGACCTGAGCCAGCGAACCGTCGGAGACATCGATCTCCACCTGGCTGTTCTTCGGCTGCTGACCGCTGTTCGGCCGCTGGTCGACGACGATGTCCTTGTCCTTGTCGCTGGCCACCGTGTTGACCTTGACCTTGAACCCGGCGTTCTGCAGCGTCTTCTTCGCCTGGCTGACCGACGAGCCGCGCGTGTCCGGCACCGCGCTCATCGCCGGTGTCTTGCCGATGGTGATCTGGACCGCGGTGCCCGCGTCGACGGAGGTGCCGCTCGCCCGGCTCTGGTCGAGGACCCGGCCGTACTGGCTCGTGTTGTCGGTTTCCTGCTCCTTGACGTTCGGGTCGAGCTTCAGCCCGGCCTGCGTCAGCAGCGTGGTCGCCTCGGCCTGGGTCTTGCCGTTCAGGTCCGGCACGTTCACCTTGCCCGGCGGCCTGCCCACCTTCAGCACGACCTTGTCGGTCGTCTTGACCTGCGCGCCGGTGTCCGGCGTGGTGCTGATGACCTTGTTGACGTCGTCCGGCCCGCAGGGCGCGGCGCTGCCGTCGTTCGTGGCCTGGCAGATCACCGGTTCCGACGAGATGTTGGTCTGCGGCACGCCCTGGTCGGTCAGCGAGGAAATCGCCTTCTGCTCCAGTTGTCCCTTGAGCGAAGGCATCGCGAAGGTCTTCGTGTCACTGCCCAGCGAGCTGAGCAGCCAGATCAGCAGGCCGACGACGACGATCCCGAGCACGGCCAGCAGGACCGCGATCTTCGTGCGGCGCTTGCGCTTCTCGCGTGCTTCCGCTTCGGGATCGTCGTAGTCGTCGTACTCCTCGTACCCGGACGGCGCGGCCTGGCGGCGGCCGTCCATGAGCTGGGTGCGCTCGTCGTCGGCCATCACCATCGGCGCCGACGGACGCTGACCGGACAGCGTGCGCACCAGGTCGGAACGCATCTCCGCGGCCGACTGGTACCGGTTCGCGGGGCCCTTCGCGAGCGCCTTCAGCACCACGGCGTCCAGCTCCGGCGACACCGCGGGGTTCACGCTCGACGGGGCCTGCGGGTCCTCCCGCACGTGCTGGTAGGCGACCGCGACCGGCGAGTCACCGGTGAACGGGGGCTCGCCGGTGACGAGTTCGTACAGCACGCATCCCGCCGCGTAGACGTCACTGCGGGCGTCCACGCTCTCCCCGCGCGCCTGCTCGGGCGAGAGGTACTGGGCGGTGCCGATCACCGCGGCGGTCTGGGTCATCGCGGACTGGCCGTCGTGCAGCGCGCGCGCGATGCCGAAGTCCATCACCTTGACCGCGCCGTTCTTGGTGATCATCACGTTCGCGGGCTTGACGTCCCGGTGGATGATCCCGTGGCGGTGCGAGAAGTCCAGCGCCGCGGAGACGTCGGCCATGACCTCCATGGCCCGCTTCTGCGGCATCGGGCCCTCGGTCTTCACGATGTCGCGCAGCGTCCTGCCGTCGACGAACTCCATCACGATGTAGGGCAGCGGGCCGTTCTCCGTCTGCGCCTCACCGGTGTCGTACACGGCGACGATCGCGGGGTGGTTCAGGGCGGCCGCGTTCTGGGCCTCACGCCGGAACCGTTCCTGGAACTGCGGATCGCGGGCGAGGTCCGCGCGCAGGATCTTCACCGCGACCTCGCGCCCGAGCCGGACGTCGTGGCCGTGATGGACCTCGGACATGCCTCCGTAGCCGAGCGTGTCGCCCAGCTCGTAGCGGTTCGAGAGCAGTCTCGGTGTGCTCATCGGTGGGTGCCGTTCCATTCCGTCCAAGGTGTGCCCATCATGCCCTGTAAGCCGTTGTCTCTGGTGAAGGCGGTCCACTTTCGGGTGAGCGTGTTTCCTCACCCGGCCGGGTGAGGCCGGACGACGGTGTCCGCACTCCCGGCTCCTGGCCGCCTTCGTTCGGTTCCGGTGCCCTTCCCGCCGTGGTGCCGGGGTCCATCGGACCCGGGGTGGGGGTGCCGCCCGACTTCGCGAACACCGGGATCAGCAACACCGCCGCCACGATCAGTGCCACCAGTACCACGGCGAGTACCACCCACAAGGCGGTGTGGGTCCGTTTTCGTGGCGGGACCGGTAGCGACGCCGGACCGGGCACCATCCCGCCCGACGGCGGGTGCGCGACCACCGGCTGCGGCACCGGGTGCATCGCGGGCCGTGACGCCGGGCCCACCGGTGCGCCGAGCTGCGGCTGCGGGTAGGCCGCGTTCACCACGCTCAACGGCAACGGCAGTGGATGCCCCGCGCGCACCGCCGCGACGGCGCGCGCGAATTCGCCCCCACTGTTGTATCGCTGACGGGGGTCCTTCGTCATCGTCGCTTCGATCACCGCGCGCGCACCCGGCGGCACGTCCGGCGGCAGCGGCGGCGGCACGTCCCTGATGTGCATCATCGCCACCGTCACCGCGTTCTCCGACAGGAACGGCCGGTGCCCGGTGAGGCACTCCCACCCGCACACCGCCAGCGAATAGACGTCGCTCGCGGGCTCCGCGTCGTGCCCGAGTGCCTGCTCCGGCGCGATGTAGTGCGCGGTGCCCATCACCATGCCCGACCGCGTCACCGGTGCCGCGTCCGCCGCCTTCGCGATCCCGAAGTCGGTGAGCTTCACGGTGATCTGGCCGCCCTGCCCCGCCACCACGAGTATGTTGCCCGGTTTCACGTCGCGATGCACGAGCCCGCGCTCGTGCGCCGCCTGCAGCGCGTTGCCCGCCTGCTCCAGGATCTCCAGCGTGCGGTCCGCGGTGATCCGGCCTTCCCTGGCCAGGATGCCCGCCAGCGGGTCCCCTTCGACCAGTTCCATCACCAGGTAGGCGATCGACAGCTCGTCCGCGACGGTCTCGCCGTAGTCGTGCACGGCGGCGATGTTCGGGTGGTTCAGCGAAGCCGTGGTGCGCGCCTCCGTGCGGAAGCGGTGCAGGAACTCGGCGTCCCCGGACAGCTCCGCCTTCAGCACCTTCACCGCCACGGTGCGGTCCAGCCGGGTGTCGTTGGCCTGCCAGACCTCACCCATTCCGCCGACGGCGATCCGGCTGGTCAGCCGGTACCGCTCGGCGAGCAACTGGCCCGTGGACAGCATCCGCTACCCACCCCCGACGACGGCGTTCATCGCCGCGCGGCCGATCTCGGCGGCCACCGAGCCACCGGTCGCCTCCAGGCCGGCGTTACCGCCGTTCTCCACCAGCACCGCCACCGCGATCTGCGGGTCGTTCGCCGGGGCGAACCCGGTGTACCACGCGTCGGGCGGGGTGGTCTTCGAGTTCACACCGTGCTCCGCGGTACCGGTCTTCGAGGCGATCTGCACGTCGGGGCGCTTGCCGCCGCCCTTCGTGAAGCTCTCCGACCCCAGCATCATGTCCTTGAGGATGCTGGCGTTCGCCGACGACAGCGCGGGCGTGCCGGTGAGCTGCTTCGGCGTGTACGTCTCGATATCGGACAGGTCCGGCGCCAGGATCTTCTTGATGAGCTGCGGCTGCATGGCCATCCCGCCGTTCGCGACCGTCGCCGAGAGCAGGCAGTCCTGCAGCGGGGTGAGCCGGACGTTGAGCTGGCCGATGCCGCTCTGGAACAGCGCCGGCTGCGAGTCGAGCTGGCCGACCGTGGACGGCGCCACCCGCATCGGCAGCGTGATGTCCTGCCCGATGCCGAAGTTCACCGCCGCCTTGGTCAGCTTGTCCTTGCCGAGCTGGCCGGCGAACTCCGCGAACGGCACGTTGCACGAATGCGCCAGCGCGTCCTTGAACGTGCCGCCAGCGCACGGGGTGCCGTTGTAGTTCTCCAGCTTGACGTTGGTGGTGGGCAGGGTCGTGTTCGACGCCGTGTTGATCGGGGTGTCCGGCCCCTTGCCGTCCTCGAGCGCGGCCGCGGCCGTCACCAGCTTGAACGTCGAACCGGGAGGGTAGATCTCCTGGGTCGCGCGGTTCAGCATCGGCTTCTGCTTGTTGTCGTAGCTTTCCCAGGCGGACTTCTGCGTCTTGGTGTCGTGCGCGGCGAGCGGGTTCGGGTCGTACGACGGGGTCGACACCATCGCCAGGATTTCGCCGGTCTTCGGGTTCATCGCGACGACCGAGCCCGCGTAGCCGCGCTGCATCATCAGGTCGTAGGCGGCCTTCTGCACCTTCGAGTTGATGGTGAGCTGCACGTTGCCGCCCCGCGGGTCGCGGCCGGTGATCAGGTCGGAGAGCCTGCGCACGAACAGCCGCGGGTCCGAGCCGTTGAGGATCTCGTCCTCGGCGCGCTCGAGCCCGCCCGCGCCGTAGTTGATCGAGTAGTACCCGGTCGTCGGCGCGAACAGCGGGCCAGCGGTGTAGGTGCGCGCGAAGCGGTACTTGTCGTTCGACGGCGCCGTGGTCGCCAGCAGGTTGCCGTCGGCGTCGGTGATGTTGCCGCGCTGGCGCGAGTACTCGTCGTAGAGGACGCGCGAGTTCCTGCTGTCGGCGCGGTACTCGTCGGCCTTGAACATCTGGATGTAGGTGGCGTTGACGAGCAGCAGGACGATCATCACGATCATCGTGATGCCGACCTTGCGCATCGGGGTGTTCACTGCTGGCCTCCCATGTCCGGCGGGCGCTGCACCATCACGGTGTGCGCCTCCGCGATCGGCGCCTGCTGCGGAACCGGTGGCTTCGGCCTCGTCGCGGGGCGGCGCGCCGCGTCCGAGATGCGCAGCAGCAGCGCCACCAGGATGTAGTTCGCCAGCAGGGAAGAACCGCCGTAGGACAGGAACGGCGTGGTGATACCGGTCATCGGGATCAGCTTCGTGACCCCGCCGACGATCACGAACAACTGCATGATCAACGCGAAGGACAGGCCGCAGCCGAGCAGCTTGCCGAAGGTGTCCCGCACCGCGAGCGCGCTGCGCATCCCGCGCAGCGCCAGGATCAGGTACATCATCAGCACCGCGGCGAGCCCGATGAACCCGAGCTCCTCGCCGATGCCCGCGGTGATGAAGTCGGTGTTGGCCTCCGCCACGATCTCCGGCCTGCCCGCGCCGAGGCCGGTGCCCGCGATACCGCCGGTGCCGAGCCCGAACAGCGTCTGGACGATCTGGTACCCGTCGCCGTACGCGTCCGCGAAGGGGTCGACCCAGTTCTGCACCCGGGTCTGCACGTGGGTGAACAGGTTGTAGGCGACCACGGCGCCACCCGCGAACAGCGTGAGACCGAGCACCACCCAGATGGCCCGTTCGGTGGCCACGTACACCAGCACCAGCACGAGGCCGAAGAACAGCAGCGCGCTGCCGAGGTCCTTTTCGAAGACCAGCACGCCGAGGCAGGCGGCGGCGGCGATCAGCAGCGGGCCGAGGTCGCGGCCGCGCGGCAGCTCGATCCCGGCGATCTTCTTGCCCGCGGTCATGAAGATGTCGCGTTTGGACACCAGGAACGCGGCGAAGAAGATGATCAGCAGGATCTTCGCGAACTCACCGGGCTGGATCCCGGTGATACCGGGGATCCTGATCCACACCTTCGCGCCGTGGACCTCCGACAGCGACGAGGGCAGCAGCGCGGGCAGCGCCAGCGCCGCGATGCCGATCAGGCCCGCGGTGTAGGAGTACCGCGTCAGCGTGCGGTGGTCGGACACCACGACCAGCACGATCACGAACAACACCAGCGACAGCAACGTGAACAGGAGCTGCTTGCCGATGTAGGGCGTGAAGTCCTTGCCGTCCTCCGCCGCCTTGGCCGCGTAGGCGAGGTCGAGCCGGTGGATCATCACCAGGCCGAGCCCGTTGAGCAGCGCCACCAAGGGCAGGATCAGCGGATCCGCGTAGGGCGCCCACCGGCGCACCGCGAGATGCGCTCCGGCGAACAGGGCGAGGTAGGCGAGCCCCAGCCAGATGATCGACGAGGTGAGTTCCTGCTCCTGGTTCGCCTCGACCAGCACCAGCGCCATCGTGACGATGAACGCCGCGAACCCGAGCATGAGCAGCTCGGTGCCGCGCCTGGTCGGGACCTCGCGTGGCGGATTCGTCTGGTACTGGCCTGCCAAGGGGTCCGAAACGGGCTGCCCCATCAGTGACCGCCGCCGGTGCCGGGCGTCGTCTGGAGGCAGTCCACCCCCGCCTGCCCACCTTGCGCGCCGGTGCTCGGCACGGCCGGGGTGCTCGGTTGGGGCGTCCCGCCGGGCGCGGGGGTCTTCGTCGCGCAGTTGTTCTTGCGCAGCCCGGTGATGTAGTCGCGGGCCTGGTCGAGGTTCTCGCGCGGGATGCCGTTGCGCACGGCGTTCTGCGCGCCCTGCTGGAGCTGGTTCAGCATCAGCGGCTTGCACAGCGACCCGTTCGGCACGCACGACCCTTCCGCCTGCTGGTGCAGGTCGAGGCCGAGGATGCTGCCCTGCACGCCCCGGTAGATCACGACTTCTTCGCTCGGGCCGACGCCGACGTAGTACTGGCTCAGCACGAAGTACCGCGTGGTGATCGCGGCCGCGGCCAGCACCACCAGCACCAGCACGATCCCGACCAGCCAGCGGATTCGCTTGCGCCGCTTGGCTTTCGGGTCCGGCTGCTCCTCGACCGCCTCCGGGCGCGGCTGCGGCGGCGGAGCCGTCAGCGCGCGCGCCCTCGCGGCGGGCGAATCGCCCTGCGGGGCGTAGTCGTCGCTGCCGTCACCGGCGGCGCCGCCGACGATCGGGGCGTCCTCGCCGTAGTCGACGTCGGCGACGTCGGCGACGATCACCGTCACGTTGTCGGTGCCGCCGCCGCGCAGCGCCAGCTCGATCATCCGGTCCGCGCACTCCTGCGGGGTGCCGTTCTGGATGGTCTCCGCGAGCGTGTCGTTGCTGACCATGTCGGACAGCCCGTCCGAGCAGATCAGGTACCGGTCACCGGCGCGGGCTTCGCGCACGGTGAGGCTCGGTTCGACCTCGTGCCCGGTCAGCGCCTTCAGCAGCAGCGAGCGCTGCGGATGCGTCGCGGCCTCTTCCTCGGTGATCCGGCCCTGGTCGAGCAGTTCGTTCACGAAGCTGTCGTCCCGGGTGATCTGGGAGAACTGGCCGTTGCGGGACATGTACGCCCGCGAGTCGCCGACGTGCACCAAACCGAGGCGGGGCCCCGAAAACAGCACCGCCGTCAGCGTCGTCCCCATGCCGTCGAGATCGGGATCGTTCGCCACCAGTTCGGCGATCGCGCCGTTCCCGTGCGCCACCGCGTCCCGCAACTGCGAGAGCAGGTCGTCACCGGGTTCGTCGTCGTCCAGCGGGGCCAGCGACGCGATCATCACCTTGCTGGCCACCTCGCCCGCGGCATGGCCGCCCATGCCGTCGGCGAGCGCCAGCAGCCGAGGACCCGCGTATACCGAGTCCTCGTTGCCAGAACGCACCAGGCCGCGGTCGCTGCGGGCCGCGTAGCGAAGGACGAGTGTCATGGGCGGAGCTCGATCACCGTCTTGCCGATCCGGATGGGGACCCCGAGCGGAACTCGGAGGGGTTGAGTGACCTTAGCCCGGTCCAGGTAGGTCCCGTTCGTCGAGCCCAGGTCTTCCACGTACCAGTCCCCACCGCGCAGCGAAAGGCGAGCGTGCCTCGTCGACGCGTAGTCGTCGTCGAGGACCAGCGTCGAATCGTCGGCCCTGCCGATCATGATCGGCCGCTCGTCGAGCGTGATCCTCGTGCCGGCCAGCGCGCCGTGGGTCACGATCATCTGCCTCGCCGACTTGCCGCCGCCGGGGCCTCGCTGCTGCTTCTTTTCCTTGTTCCGGCGCAAGCCGGGGACCGCGACCCGGAGGCCGGACGCGGCGTAGAGGTCCGAGCGCACCACCCGCAACGCGGCCAGCACGAACAGCCAGAGCAGGATCAGAAATCCCACCCTGGTCAGTTGGACGACCAGCTCTGGCACCGGTTGTGTCAGCTCCCGCCTGTGCGCGCACCCGCCCCGCGACGCGTTTCGCCGCAGGTTCCCGCACGGGAATTATGCGGGACGGAAAAACTCGCGCGCGCGGCGGCTGTCGGTCTTAGGCCAAACGCGTGATCGTCGCTCAGCCCTGGGTGCGGAAGACCAGCGACGAATGCCCGACCCTGATCACGTCACCGTCGGCGAGCTGCCAGGTCTGCACCGGCGTGCCGTTGACCGTGGTGCCGTTCGTCGAGCCGATGTCCGCGAGCGTCGCGCTCTGGCCGTCCCAGGTGATCTCCAGGTGCCTGCGGGAGACCCCGGTGTCCGGGAGGCGGAAGTCCGCGTCCTGGCCGCGGCCGACCACGTTGCCGCCCTGCTTCAGCGAGTAGCTGCGGTTCGACCCGTCGTCGAGCTGCAGCGTCGCCGCGAGCTGGCGGTTGGCGGCGGGCGGCTGGAAACCGGGCTGCTGCTGCGCGTACGGGTCCGGCGCCGCGGGGGGCGCGTACCCGCCGGGCTGCTGGTAGCCCTGGTCGTAACCCGGCTGCTGATAGCCCTGGTCGTACCCGCCGGGCTGCTGGTAGCCCTGGTCATAGCCGGGCTGGCCGCCGGGCTGCTGGTAGCCCTGGTCGTAACCCGGCTGCTGGTAACCCTGGTCGTACCCGCCGGGCTGCTGGTAGCCCTGGTCGTAACCGGGCTGGCCGCCGGGCTGCTGGTAGCCCTGGTCGTAGCCACCCTGCTGGCCGCCGTACTGGTCATACCCTGGCTGCTGGCCGCCGTACTGGTCGTAGCCGGGCTGCTGGCCGCCCTGCTGGTAGCCCTGGTCGTAACCGGGCTGACCCTGTCCGTAGCCGTACTGGCCCTGCTGGCCGTACGGGTCGCCCTGGTCATATTGGCCGTAGCCGGGGGACTGGCTCATTGCTCGGTCTCCTGCGTCGCTGGGTGGTGCTGATCGTCCGTTCCTCCCGGCGTCATGCGCGCTGACGTCGGGATCGACGGACGAGCGGGTCTTGAACTGTCCAGTATGCAGCGCCTCGTTGCGCTCGAGCGAAACTACGACGTCACCATAGGTGTCCCAACCGTGCTCGGCGAGGTGCTCCGCCACCGCTCCGGCGAGCACCCGGGTGACGCGCTGTTCGTCACCGGCCATCCGGTCGTGATCAGCCTGCCCCAACGACACGATGTAGTGGTTCGGGGCGAGCTGACGGCCGCCGGCCAGCTCACGAACATTGTCCTCGCTCTCCCGCTCCAACGCCTGCGCCACTTCCTGAGTGACGACGTTGCCACCGAACATCCGGGCGAAGGTGTTACCCACCAGGTGCTCAAGGCGCCTGTCGAAGCGCTCAACGCGGCCCACGGGGTCACACTCCTCCTTACTCGCCTGCTCGACACCGATCCTATCTGGGTGCGGACCGTTCGACAGCGGGGTCCGTGAAACCCGTTCGAGCGGCCTGATAGTCTTCTCTGGCTGTCGCAGTTGCTCGGGCGAGTGGCGGAATGGCAGACGCGCACGGTTCAGGTCCGTGTGTCCGAAAGGACGTGAGGGTTCAACTCCCTCCTCGCCCACCGTGTTCGTGGGGCCTTACCGGCCCCAGCTCCCGTTCTCCCGATTCGCAGTGGGGGACGACCCCCCACACCCCCGGCTGTAGGCCGGGGTTTTTTGTTGTGCGACTGGGTACTGTTTATTGGCTGTTTGGCCTCTTTGGTGGGTGTGGTCACAGGTGGGGTTGGTGCTTGTGGGTGGTTTGTTCGCGGGGGGCGGACAGGGCGGGGGATTTGGTTACGCTGGCGGGGGTGTGCGGTTACCGTGCATGACCTAGTGGCGTGGCCTGGGGAGGTGCCCATCGGGGGGTCCCTGGCGCGCGCGTGAGCGTGGGGAGCGCGAGATGAGTGGGGGATATCGGGTCGGGCTGGCGGAGATGGGGTCGCTCATCACCACCCTCGGCCAGGCCAAGGAACGCATGACGAGCGCGAACAAGGCGCTGGGGGATTCGTCACCCGTCGACATGGGCAGCCGCGAGATCGACACCGCGGGCAGCGACTTCCAGGACCGCTGGGAGTACGGCATCGGCAAGATCGCCGAGTTCTCCGGCTCCATGGTCGAGGCGCTGAACGCCGCCAAGAAGCTGTACCAGGAGATGGACGACAACGTCGCCGACATGCTCCGCAAGTCCGGTGGCGACGGGGCCGCACCAGCGCCGGTCCCGGAGCCGGGCAAGCGGTCGGCCATCGCGGACCGTTTGGACGGCCTCGCATGAGCTGGGCCCGCGCGCTCGACGAAGCCGCCCCCGTGGAAAGCGGCCTCTACCCGGCACTCGGCTTCGACCCGGCGCCCGGCGTCGTCGCCACCGTCACCGGCGTCGCCACCACGCTCGGCAAGGTCGCCACCGACATCGGTATCGCGCACGACGACCTGACCAAGCTGAACCGCTCCGACGGCTTCTGGGAAGGCGACGGCGCGCAGGCGTTCAAGGGCACCGTCGGCGAAGTGCCGGACTACCTGAACAAGGCGCACACGTCACTGGCCGACGCCTCCAGGACACTGGGCAAATGGGCCGAGGACCTCGGGACCATGCAACGGCAGGCCGCCGAGTTCGAGCAGCAGGCTGCCGCCGCGCAGTCGCAGGTCACCCGCGCGCAGGGAAATCCGAACCTGAAACTGGCGGGCCAGAGCTTCGAAGACCCGGCTCAGCTCCAGGAAGCCGAGAATGCCCTCGGCGCGGCGCAGCAGCAGGTGACCAAGGCCCAAGACGACCTGGACGCGATCCGCGGCGCCGCGAAACGCCTGCGGGAACAGCATCTCGACCTCGCGGGCCAGGTAGCCGCCGCCCTCCGCCGCGCGAAGGACGAAGCACCCGAAGAACCCGGCATGCTCGAAAGAATCGGCAACGCCATCGGCAAAATGGTCGACGGCATCAAGGATCTCGCGGGCAAGGCGTGGCAGTGGGTCAAGGACCACGCCGACGTCATCGCCAAGATCGGCGACGTGTTGAGCGCGGTCGGCACGGTTCTCAGCGTCGTCGCGGCTGCGACGTCCTGGATTCCCGGTGTAAACGCGGTAACCGCCGCGGCAGCGGTCGGGGTGAGCGCGGCCGCTGCCGGGACGCATTTGCTTGCCAAAGCCGCGGGCGCCAACGTCTCCTGGTCGACGATCGCCTTCGATGGTCTGGGAATGATTCCAGGGGCGGGCGCGGGAAAAGGTGCGCTCGGGGCGGCAAAGGTACTCCCCAAAGCGGTGAAGGCAGGGCGTAATGCGGCCAAGTTCGCCGAAGAGGGATCCAAGATGGCCAGCGGTGCCCGAGCGATGGGTAAGACTTTTTCGAGGGCGGGGTCGCAGCAGATCGGTGGCGGGGCGAACTTGGTGAACAAGGGAATAGACGGCGTCAACAAGGTTGCCAAGTTCCTCGGCAAGGAGGGGGAGGGAATTCAGAATCTGACTGTCAACTCGTGGAAGCCTGGTGGGCGGAGTCTGGCCACGCTCGGCCTCACGGAAAAAGCTCTGCACACTGCCGAGAGTGGGGCCGCGGTGGCCGCAGGGGCGGCGGTAGTGACAGGTAAACAAGCCGTCGTGACCGTGGGAAAATGGGAAGCGGAGCCCTATGTCGAACAAGGACGAGAGGCGGTTTCGCAGGGGGTCAGCAAGGCTCTGGGCGGGAGAATCAGATAATGAGCTCGAATTCCGGTAGCGCCGCGACGGACGAGCCAGTCGTTCCTCGGGGCTTCAGCCTCGGTATGCCACCAGGGTTCATAGCCTTGCCGCTCGACGAAGATCAGATCCACTCGACGGACTTCTGTGATCCGTTTCTTGAAGACGTCGGTAAGCAGTTCAGCCTGGAATCGGGTGGGGACCATGCCGCCGCGACGGCTGCGGCCTTCGCGGAACTAGGAATGACGATCGGCGGTAGTGGAGTCGACTACGCTGCTGTCGCGTACTACAAATCGCCGGAGGATCCGTTGCGGCCGATCATGGTCACCGTCACCGGGTTGACTATGCCGTCGAGCCATGGCGACCAGGAGACCGCCGTCGCCGGACTGTACGAGATTCACAAGAACGAAGGTCGTGGAACGCCGACCCTGATGGAACTTCCGGTCGGCCCCGCGGTGGCACTCGCGATACAGGACAAGAATTTCATATCGGTCGGGTCGGAGCGGGATCCGGTGTTGACGCGTCAGTTTTCGGCCTGGATTCCCGACCCGGACGGTACCGCGATCGGAGTCGTCTCGGTCCTGAGCAACTCTTGGCGTGACTGGGATCGGGTCTGCGTCCTAGGTGTCGAGATATTCGATACTTTCCAATGGGAGCCCATCGGTGTCGGTTGACGAGTCGGTGATCTGAAGTGCGCGATCCCAACGAGGCCTGTCGGGAACAGATCCGCGTCCACTTGTCGGCTCAGTGGCGCGAGTCGGTTTCGCTCGTTCATTTCCGGCGGCGTCGGTTCAGCTATGACGTGCGTGGGCGGCGCGGCAACGGGCATCCGGTCAGCTCCAGCGTTGCCCACCGGGTGTTCGGCAAGGCGGTCCTCATCGTCGCGCTCGCCGTCGTCGGGGTGTTCCTGCTGTTGCTCCTGGTGATCGAAGCCGTGCTGAACCTGGTGGGGCTGGAGCTGTCCTTGTCAGGACCGCTGTCGAAACAGGGCACCCTCGCAGTCAGGGGAGCGCCGGATTCGCCCGCGGTCCAGTTCGCCGACGCGGTCCGCGTCGACGACCGCACCCTGTGGCTCGCGTGGTCCCACTCGTATTTGGCCGTTGCGGTGGCAGGCGAAAACCGGTCGAGCCGGATCCTTTGGCAGGCACCACGCGGACAGCGACCGAAGCTCAAGGCGACGGAGGCTTCGCTGACTTGGCCGGACGGCTCCACGGTCCGGCTGGCGATCACCAACCGTGAGCGTCAGCTGGTCCGGGACCGCGGTGGCCGCCCGTGAGGCGCCCGCGCGGTCCCGGTACCGAAGATCAGCTGACGTTGACCAGGTCGACGACGAAGACCAGGGTTTCACCCGGTTTGATGACGCCGCCCGCGCCGCGGTCGCCGTAGGCGAGGTGCGGCGGGATGACGAGCTTGCGCCTGCCGCCGACCTTCATGCCCGCGACGCCCTGGTCCCAGCCGGGGATGACGTGCCCGGCGCCGAGCGGGAAGCGCAGCGGTTCGCCGCGGTCCCATGAGGCGTCGAACTGTTCGCCGGTGGAGTGCGAGACGCCGACGTAGTGCACGGACACGGTCTTGCCCGTGGCCGCTTCGGTGCCGTCGCCGACGCTGATGTCGGTGACGGTCAGCTCGGCGGGCGCCGGGCCGTCCGGCCGGTCGACTTCGGGCTTTTCCAGTGCCATTCGCTGTTCCTTCCTGGTGGTTACCGCGGACGTTAGTCGTTCACCGGTCATCGCGCGTGGTCAGCCGCCCTTTTTCATCCCGCACCAGGTCGCCTTGCCGTCGTCGACGTAGGCCTTGAACGTGACGGAAATGGGGGTGTCCTGCGCGTCGTTGAACGAGCCCTGGAACGCGATCTGGTAGCCCTCGCCCGACGCCTTGGACGTCACGCCGACACCGAAGTTCCAGCGACGCTCGTGCTCCGGGTTGGCCGGGTCCATCATCGGCAGTTGCTCCAGCACGTCCGCGCGGGCCTTCTCCTTGTTGTCGGCCGGCGAGCAGACCTTGATCAGGAGACCGTCGACGTTCTTGTAGTTCAGGTTCGACTGCAGGTGGATGGAAAGGGACTGCAGGGTCGACGCGTCCGCCGCCGGGATGCCGCCGCCGGACGGTGCCGAGGACGACTTCGGTGCGGAGGACTTCGGCGGAGACGACGGAGAAGACGACGGCGGCGGGGCGGCCGCGCTCGACGACGGCGGCGCCGCGGCCTTGTCGTCGCCGCTGGTCAGCACGATGGCGAGCACCACGCCGACCACCACGACCAAGCCGAGCGCGACGAGCCCGGCGATCAGTCCGGTCTTGTTCTTCCGCGGCGGCGGGCCCCCCGGGTACTGCCCGGGGAACTGGCCTGGCTGCTGGGGGTACTGGTACGGGTAACCACCCTGTCCGTGCGGCGGTTGGTGCGGTTGGCCGTACGGGCCTTGGTTGGGCGGATAGGTCACGGGACGTCCTTTTTGGCCAATTAGTGCATTCGAGTGGTGACGGTACCGCGTCGCCGCTGTATGCAGGGCTTACTCCATCAGAACGAGCCGAATGCGAATACTCTTCACAATGGTTCTACCGATGGGTAACGTGCGCCGGGTCACCATTCGAGCAGGGAGGGACGTTCCCGCATGCGACGACGCATAACGGCACTCGTCACCGCGACCGTCATCGGAGGCGCGCTCGCGACCGCCCCTCCCGTGGCCGCCGCGCCGCAGATCGACTTCTGCGGCAACCAGTGCAACGACATCACGCCGCCAGGCCAGAACGGGAACGCCACGCTGACCGACATCCTCCTGCACAAGACGCTGGGCACGCGGCCGGCGCACGCCGCGGACCAGCTCGGCAAGTACGCGGCGCTGCCGTCGAACTACCAGGGCCTGACCAGCGACACGATCGGCAGGTTCTTCAACGACTCGTCCTTCGGGGTGCCCGCGGGCCAGGTGGAAAGCACCGTGAAACCGCGCTCGGACGTGACGATCACGCGCGACAAGGCGACCGGCGTGCCGCACGTCCAGGGCACCACGCGCGCGGGCACCGAGTTCGGCGCCGGGTACGCCGCGGCGCAGGACCGGCTGTGGCTGATGGACGTGATGCGCCACGTCGGCCGCGGGCAGCTGACCTCGTTCGCGGGCGGCGCGCAGGGCAACCGCGATCTCGAACAGCAGTTCTTCTCCGCGGCGCCCTACACCGAACAGGAACTGCAGCAGCAGATCGACGCGGCCGCCGCGACCGGGCCGCGCGGCGTGCAGGCACTGGCGGACGCGAAGTCCTATTTGGACGGGATCAACCAGTACGTCAAGCAGTCCCACGACGGCCGCTACTTCCCCGGTGAGTACGTGCTCACCGGGCACGTCGACGCGATCACGAACGCGGGCACGATCGAACCGTTCAAGCTGACCGATCTCGTGGTGCTGGCCTCGGTGGTGGGCGCGCAGTTCGGCGCGGGCGGCGGTGGCGAGGTGCAGAACGCGGTCGCGAAGCTCGCCATGCAGGAGCGCTACGGCGTCGAGCAGGGTGAGAAGGTGTGGCAGAGCTTCCGCGCCGAGAACGATCCCGAAGCCGTGAAAACCGTGCACGACGGCCAGAAGTTCCCGTACGGCAACACGCCCGCGTCACCGCAGGGGGCAGCGCTGCCGGACCAGGGCTCGGTCAGCGGGCAGCAGCTCGTGTTCGATCCGACGGGCTCGGCGAAGGGCGCCGCGGTCCCGAGCCAGGCCGAGCACCGCGGCATGTCGAACGCGCTCGTGGTGTCCGGCAAGCACACCGAAAGCGGGCACCCCGTCGCCGTGTTCGGCCCGCAGACCGGGTACTTCGCGCCGCAGCTGCTGATGCTGCAGGAACTGCAGGGCCCCGGCATCAGCGCGCGCGGCGCGTCGTTCGCCGGCCTCAGCTTCTACGTCCTGCTCGGTCGCGGCCAGGACTACTCGTGGAGCGCGACTTCGGCGGCCCAGGACATCACCGACACCTACGCGCTCGAACTGTGCGACCCGAGCGGGAAACCCGCGACGAAGGACACGAACTACTACCGCCACCGCGGCCAGTGCCTGCCGATGGACACCGTGGAACGCAAGGATTCGTGGAAGCCGACCGTCGCCGACGGCACCGCGGAAGGGTCGTACACGCTGCGCAGCTACCGCACGAAGTACGGCCCGGTGACCCATCGCGCGACGGTGGGCGGCAAACCCGTCGCCTACGCCTCGCTGCGGTCGAGCTACTTCCACGAGATCGACTCGGTGCTCGGGTTCCAGCAGTTCAACGATCCCGATGCGATCAGATCCGCGCAGGACTTCCAGCGCGCGGCGAGCGCGGTCAACTACACGTTCAACTGGTTCTACGCCGACTCGAAGGACATCGCGTACTTCAACTCGGGCACGAACCCGGTGCGCGACCCGAACGTCGACCCGGCCATGCCGGTCAAGGCGGACGCCGGTTTCGACTGGCAGGGCTGGAACCCCGACGGCAACACGGCCGCCTACACCCCGGCCGCGCAGCACCCGCAGTCGATCAACCAGGACTACTACATCAGCTGGAACAACGCGCAGGCCGACGGTTACGCCTCGGGCGGGGCGGACAAGTCGGCGGTGCACCGCGGTGACCTGCTCGACAGCAGGGTGAAGCGGCTCATCTCCTCGAACACGCCGGTGACCAGGGTCAACCTGACGCAGGCGATGGCGGACGCGTCGCTGACCGATCTTCGCGCCGAGAAGGTGCTGCCGGACCTGCTGAAGGTCATCGACAGCGCGCCGGTGAGCGGGCCCGCCGCCGACGCGGTCACGAAGCTCAAGGTGTGGGCGGCCAAGGGCGGCAAGCGCGCGGAGACCAGCCAGGGCAGCAAGGCCTACACCGACGCGGACGCGATCAGGATCATGGACGCGTGGTGGCCGTTCCTGGTGAACGCCGAGTTCAAACCCGGCCTCGGCGACGCGGCCTTCGGCGCGATGGCGGGCGTGCTGCCGATCAACGAAACGCCGTCGGGATGGCAGCAGGAGGTGCCGGGCAAGCACGTCGGGACGCCGCACGCGGGTTCTGCCTACCAGCACGGCTGGTGGGGGTACCTGTCGAAGGACATCCGTTCGGTGCTCGGCGCGCCGGTCGCCGGTCCGATGGGCGCGAAGTTCTGCGGCGGCGGCGATCTCGGCCGGTGCCGCCAGGTGCTGCTGGACGCGCTGACGAAGGCGGCCGCGCAGCCGATCGCCGAGGTGTACTCGGGTGACGGCGACTGCAAGGCGGGCGACCAGTGGTGCGCCGACGCGATCATCCACCGGCCGCTGGGCGGGATCACGCAGGACAAGATCAGCACGCAGAACCGGCCGACGTTCCAGCAGGTGGTCGAGTACCCGTCGCACCGGTGAAGTGCGGGGGAGGGTTCGTCTACCGTGACCGGGTGGACGAACTCTCCCCTCGCACGCTGGCGATCGTCGCGGGCCGCCCGCACGGGCCAGGCGAACCGCTGAACACCCCGATCGTCCCGGCGAGCACCTACGGCGCCGGGACGGATCGCGCCTACGCCAGGCAGAACGGCACGCCGACCTGGGAAGCGTTCGAGGAAGCGATCGGCGCGCTCGAAGGCGGCCACGCGACCGCGTTCGCGTCGGGGATCGCCACACTGGCCGCGATCGTGGACGTGCTGCCCCTCGGCGCGAAGGTCGCGGTGCCGACCTTCAGCTACGCCGGGAGCCGCGGCCTCCTGGCCCACGAACACGAGCGTGGCCGTTTGGTCGTGTCGGAGATTCCACCCGGTAATACCAACGGCTGGCTCGATGCGGCGCGCGAGGCGGACCTGGTGTGGCTGGAGTCGCCGACCAACCCGACGCTCGACCTGATCGACATCGAGGCGGTGACCGGTGCGCCGGCCCGGACCGCGCGCGTGGTCGTGGACAACACCTTCGCCACCCCGCTGGGACGGCAGCCGTTGAAACTCGGCGCCGACGTCGTCGTGCACAGCGCGACGAAACTGATCGGCGGGCACAGCGATCTGCTGCTCGGCGTCACCATCGCCGCCGACGAGGAACTGGCGAAGGAGCTGCGGGATTCACGGTCCCGCAACGGTGCCACCCCCGGCGCGCTGGAGGCGTGGCTCGCGTTGCGCGGCCTGCGCACGTTGCCGGTGCGGCTCGCGGAACAGGCTTCGACGGCCGCGAAACTGGCGGACCTGCTCGCGCGGCACCCCGCGGTGACGAAGGTGCGGTACCCCGGTGAGGGCATCATGATCGGCCTCGAACTCGGCAGCGCGGAAGCCGCCGACAAGGTCTGCGCGTCGCTGGCGCTGATCCGGCACGCGACCAGCCTCGGCGGGGTGGAAAGCCTGGTGGAACGGCGCGCCACGATGGAAGGCGACCGGCACGTGCCGCCGGGGCTGATCCGGTTCAGCGTCGGGCTGGAGGATCCCGACGACCTGTGGCGCGACCTGGAACGGGCGCTGTCAGCCGACGCCTGAGCCGGCGAACGGGAACTTCGCCGGTGCCTTCGCGTCCGGGTCGACGTGGCGCCGCATGGCCGCGTCGCACACGGCGTAACCCCAGTTGATGAGCCGTTCCTGCAGGAGCGAAGGGAAACTCGTCAGCCTCGTCTTGGTCTCGGCGAGCTTCTTCGTGTCCTCGTGCGGTGCGGTCAGCGCGTCGGCGAGCTTGAAGTTTTCGATGTCGCTGTAACTTCCCCAGTAGGCGCCGGAAAACTCATCGTCTACATAGGACTTCAGGAGTCCGCCGGTGCGCAGCTCGCGGACCTGGTTGTCGGTCACCGTGGACACCCGCAGCATCTGGCTGATCCAGTTCTTCCCCACCTTGCGCAGGTTCTTCATGTGCTTGCCCGCGTCGCTCACCAGCACGGTTTCGCATTGCCCGACCACGGCGTCGAGGCCGAGGTTGTCGAACACGCCCGCGTCGGAGAGCACGGTCTTCCCGTCGCGGTCCGGTCGCGGATCCGGTGTCACCACCGGGGACAGGAACGGCGGGAAGGCCGACGACGCGGCGACCGCGGTGGCGAGCGTGACCCCCGGCTGGCGCGCGAACCACCACTGCGAACCGTCGCACAGATCGGTCGCGGTGAAGATGAACGACGGCCCGCTTGCGGTCAGGTCGGTCAGGTGCACGTCGCCGTAGAGGTGGTGCGCGTAGGCCATCGCCAGCTCCTCTCCGACGCTGCGCCACGGACGGAGCAACCCGCGCACGACCACGCCGACGTCGAGGCTGGTACTCGCCAGTTTCCGCAACGGCGTAACGACTTCGGCGCCGAGGTTCGCCGCGATGCCGTCGGTGAACTTCAACGACGGCCACGCCTTCGCCAGCGCGCCCGCCGCGATCGAGCCGCCGGACACACTGGACACGCGGTCGAGCCGGGAAAGCCAGCCCAGTTCGTTGAGCCGCCACAGCGTCCCGGTGTGGAAGAGCATCGCCCGGTACCCGCCGCCCGACAGGCAAAGCCCGATGGATCCGGTCATGCCACCCCTTCCGCTCGTGCGATCACGGTACAGCTTCGAACCGCTTGCGTTCTTTGCGGTGAAATCCGGCAAAGTATCTGTCCGGAACTCAGGAAGCGCCGCGAGGCAGTGAACATGTCGATCCGCGAACTCGGCAGGAAGCTGGGCTGGTCGCACGCGAGTCTGTCGTTCATCGAGAGCGGGGCGCGGCCGCCGTCGCCCACCGATGTCGCGAGGTACCTCGGCGGCTGCGGCCCGGGCCCCGCTCCTGCGAACCGAGCTTAACCGCGGAACTCAGATCTCTGGTCGTGCAGGAGAGCCTCGCGACCGTGATCACCGAGTACGAATCCAATGTGGTGCCCGGACTTCTGCAAACGGAGAACTACGCGGAAACACTGATGCGCTGGGGTGGGTTGCTCACGCCGGACAACGTTGAACTGCGGGTACGAGCACGAATGGCCCGGCAGGGTCTTTTCCAGCGATCCACACCGCCGCGATGCCTGTTCTTCCTGCGGGAACACGCGCTCCGCACGGTGGTCGGCGACTCCCGGCTCATGCACGAGCAGATGCTGTACCTCTTGCTCACCGGCGCTCATCCCCGTTGCGCCGTGCGCGTGGTTCTCGACTCGACCGGGCCCAACACGTGGAACAGTTTTCGAGTCATGGAGTACGACAAGTACCCCTCGATCGTCTACGCGGAAGGCATCTGCGGTGGCACTTTCCTGGAAGTCCCCAGCGATGTGATCACACACCGCACCATCCTCGGCAAGCTCGAAAACGCCGCACTCGATGAGGAAGAATCGCGGGCATGGCTGACCGACCTGGCAGCCGCCTACGATCACGAGGAGGCCGCCCACTCAAGTCCACCCCGGCCTGACCAGGCGCAACAGCTCCTACAGCAATGAGAGCGGCCAAACCTGCGTCGAGGTCGCCGAAGTCAGCACGGGTGCGGCAGTACGGGACTCGAAGGCACCCCAATCCGGCCACCTCACCGTCCCCCGCACCGCCTGGCAAGCCTTCCTCACCACAGCCCGCATGCCCTGAAGGTCACAGTGATGATGTGTGCGCGTTGATTCTGGTGAGGTGGGTGGCGGAAGCGCGGAGCCGTCGGGGGCTGGGTCCGTGAAGGTCGCCTTCGGGGAATCTGACGCCGCGATCTCGTCCCTCGCGGCGGGCGGCACGGTGGTGCTGATGCCCTGAAGGGGCCCTTCGCGGCGTCAGATTCCCTCAAGGGCCCCTTCGGGGCATGCGCCCGGAGCAGAGCGGGTCCGTGGAGGCCGCATCCGTGGCATTCACGCCTATGAAGGCCCCTGCAGGGGCCTGGACGCGGACGAGGGAAGAGGCGCGGGCGGCGAAATCCCAGCGCATGCCCTGAAGGTCACCTTCGGGGCGTCAGATTCCCCGAAGGGCACCTTCAGGGCATGCGCAGCGGGACCTCACCTTGACCTCTATAGGAGCATCCTTCAGGGCATGCGCAGCGCCGCCACCACAAGCGCGCGAACGGTCAGGTCTCGGCGCCGATCAGCGGCCGGAGCTTCGCGAGCCCTTCCTCCGGCACGTAATCCGCGTAGTAGTCGTACAGCGCTTGCCTGCCCAGACGGCAGGCCAGCGCGCCGTCCCCGTCGCGGACCGCGGCCAGCACCTCGGTGTGGTGCGCGAGCGAAGACCGCATCAGCGCGTGGCGGTCGTCGGCGTGCACGAGCTTGTCCTCGATGAGTTCGAGCACCACCTCCCGCACGACCTCGCCGCACACCACGATCATCGGGTTGCCGGTCGCGCGGGCGACGGCGTCGTGGAACGCCACGTCGGCGCGGCTGAACTCGCTCGTGCCGAGATCCGCGCGCATGGCTTCCAGCGCGGCCGCCATTTCGTCGAGCTGGGCGGACGTCCGCAGCGAAGCGGCCAGGAGATAAGCGGATCCTTCGAGCAGCATCCGGAACTGCAGCACCTCGCCGAGGCCCATGTGCCGCGCGCGCGTCAGGTGCCGCACGGACTTGTGCAATGCGGCGGGCGAGGCCGCGAGCACCTCGGGCCCGCGAGGGTCGCCGGGCCGCGAACGGAGGATTTGTGCGGCTTGCAACACCCGCAGCGCCTCGCGGACGGTGGACCGGCTGACCCCGAACTGGACCATCAGATCCCGCTCGCTGGATAGCCTCTCACCAGGCAAAACGCGCCCGGACAGTACCGCTTCCTCGATCTGTTCGACCACGCGTTCGTAGGCGCGGACCGGGGTCACCGGCTCGAATTCCACCTGTGGACACCCCCTTGGCCGCCCTTGATTATTGATCTGGGTGGTGCCAACCTCTGGATTGCTGGTCCGACCAGCATACCTGAGGGGAGGCATGATGAAAGTCCGGTTCGGCGCTGTGGCGCTCGCCCTGCTCGTCGTGCTCCCCGGGTGTTCCGCCGGGTCGAGCGCGGTCGTGTCGAAGGACCCGTCGACGTTGACCGTCGGGTTCGCCGCCGAGCCGCAGAACTTCGACTTCACCCGCACGGACGGCTCCGCCATCCCGCAGGCCCTGCTCTACAACGTCTACGAGGGCTTGGTGAAACTCGATCCGGAGGGCCGGATCGTGCCGCTGCTCGCCGAGTCGTGGACGGTCAGCCTCGATCGCACGGTCTACGACTTCCGGCTGCGCCCCGGTGTGAAGTTCGGCAACGGCGCGCCGTTCACCGCCGAGGACGTCCGGTTTTCGTTGCTGCGCGTCAAAACCGCGTGGACGATCTCGGTGAAGTCCGCGATGAACGTGGTGCGCCAGGTCGACGTGGTGGATCCGCTGCACGCGCGTGTGGTGCTGGAAAAACCGAGCAACGGCTGGCTGTTCAGCCTCACCAGCAGGATCGGCGCGATGTTCTCGCCGACCGGTGTCGCCGATCTCGCGAACACCCCGGTCGGCACCGGTCCGTACACGGTCGCGAGCAGGCGCCGCGGCGATTCCGTGGTGCTGCGCGCCAATCCGGCGTACTGGGGGCGCAAACCCGCCTACACCACGGTGAACCTCAAGTACATCAAGGATCCGACCGCGCTCAACAACGCGTTGCTCAGCAATGGCATCGATGTCATCGCGACGATCACCGCGCCCGATTCGATCCCGCAGTTCGAGAGTGACAACCGGTTCACCGTCCTGCAGGGCACCACGAACGCCGAAGTCGTGCTGGCCTTCAACGACGCGCGCCCGCCGTTCGACGACGTCCGCGTCCGGCAGGCGGTGACCCTCGCGGTCGATCGCAAGGCGCTGCTGGACACCGCGTGGGCCGGGCGCGGCACGCTCATCGGCAGCATGGTGCCGCCGACGGATCCTTGGTACGAAGACCTTTCCGCGGCCTACCCGTTCGACCCGGCGAAGGCGAAGGCCCTGCTCGCGCAGGCGGGCAAGACGGACCTGTCGCTGCGGATGCGGATCCCGAACCTGCCGTACGCGGTCTCCTCGGCGCAGGTCATCGCGTCGCAGCTCGCCGACATCGGGGTGCGGGTGTCGATCGAACCGCTCGACTTCCCCGCGGTCTGGCTCAAGGAGGTCTTCACCGATCACGACTTCGACCTGTCGATCGTGCAGCACGTCGAAGCGCGGGACATCACCACGTTCGGCAAACCGTCCTACTACTGGGGATACGACAACGTGGGCGTGCGGAACCTGCTGGACAGCGCGGACAAAGGCACCCCGGAGGAGCAGATCGCGGACATGAAGCAGGTGGCGAGGCAGCTCTCCGCCGATGCCGCCGCGGACTGGCTCTTCCTGTTCCCCAATGTCACCGTGGCGAAGAAGAAGGTCACCGGCCTCGCCCGCAACCAGGTCAGCGAATCGTTCGACCTGACCGGGCTCGGGTCGTCATGACCGGCCGGATCCTGCGCCGCACGGCGATACTCGTGCTCAGCGTGCTGGCCGCGTCGATCGTGGTCTTCCTGTTCATGGCGGTGCTGCCCGGCGATCCGGCACAGGTCGCGCTCGGCGTGAACGCGACGCCGGAGCTGCTCGCCAAGACCCGCCACGAGTTCGGCATCGACCGGTCCCTGTTCGTCCAGTACCTCGACTGGATGGGCGGTGTCGCCCGCGGCGACTTCGGCCGTTCCTACGTCACGCGCGAGGCCATCGGGCCGCAGCTCGTCGACCGCCTCGGCGTGACGCTGTGGCTCGTCGGCGCGGGCATGCTGATCGCGGTCGTGCTCGCGATCCCGTTTGGCACGTTCGCCGCCGTGTGGCACCGGCGGTTCAGCGGCACCGCGATCTCCGGGCTCTCGCAGCTCGGCGTCGCGATCCCCGCGTTCCTCGCCGGAATCCTGCTGGTGCAGGTGTTCGCCGTCCGGCTGCGCTGGCTGCCCTCGGGCGGCTGGACCCCGCCGGACCAGGACTTCGGCGCGTTCCTCGGCGGGCTGGTGCTGCCCGCGCTCTCGCTCGGGCTCGTGCAGGGCGCGGTGCTCACCAGGTACGTGCGCTCGTCGGTGCTCGACACGCTCGGCCAGGACTACCTCCGCACCGCGCGGGCGAAAGGGCTGCGGCCGTATCCCGCGCTGCTGCGGCACGGGCTGCGCAACGCGGCCGTCCCGGTGGTCACCGTGCTCGGCCTCCAGCTCACCACCCTGCTCGTCGGCGCGGTCGTGGTGGAGCGCGTGTTCGTGCTACCCGGCCTCGGCAGCATGCTGCTCGATTCGGTGTCCTCGCGCGATTTGCTCACGGTGCAAGGGATCGTGCTCGTACTGGTCGTCGGCGCGCTGCTGGTCAACTTCGTGGTCGACCTGCTCTACGCCGTCATCGACCCGAAACTGCGGGGGGCCTCATGACGGCGGTGAAGACGGGCCGCTCGACGCTCGTCACCGGCGCGGTCCTCGTCGGGCTCGTGGTGGCGCTCGCGCTCGTCTCGTTCCTGTGGACCCCGCACGACCCGGTGAAGGTCGACGCGACGGCGCGCCTGCTCGGGCCGACCGGCGAGCACCTGTTCGGCACCGACAAGCTCGGCCGCGACGTCGCCAGCCAGATCATGGTCGGCGCCCGTACCACGCTCTACGTCGGTGTGGTCGCGGTCGGCGTCGCCGCGGTCATCGGGACCCCGCTCGGCATCCTCGCCGGGATGTCACGGCGCTGGCTCGGCGAGTTCGTGATGCGCGCCAACGATCTCGTGCTCGCCTTCCCCGCGCTGCTGCTGGCGATCATGCTCGGCGCGGTGTTCGGCGCGAGCACGCTCACCGCGATGATCGCGATCGGCGTGGCCACCGTGCCGTCGTTCGCCAGGATCGCCCGTTCCGGCACGCTGCAGGTGATGAGCAGCGAGTACGTCCTCGCGGCGCGCGCGGCCGGGCGGTCACGGCCGTTCATCGCGCGCAGGCACGTGCTCCCGAACATCGCCGGGCTGCTGATCGTGCAGTGCTCGGTGTCGTTCGCGATCGCCGTGCTTTCCGAGGCGGCACTGTCGTTCCTCGGGTTCGGCACCCGCCCGCCGACCCCGTCCTGGGGGCGGATGCTGCAGGAGTCGCAGGAACTGCTCACCGTCCAGCCGCGGCTCGCGATCGTGCCCGGTCTCGCGATCGCGATCGCCGTGCTCGGCTTCAACCTGCTCGGTGACGGCCTGCGCGACCGGTTCGACCCGCGGCTCGGTGGTGGCCGCCGATGAACGCCGTGCTGGAGGTCGAAAACCTCACCGTCTCCGCGGGCGGCGAGCCACTTGTCCGCGAGATTTCTTTCACCGTCGGCAGCGGCGAGCGGGTTGGCCTGATCGGCGAGTCCGGCTCGGGGAAGTCGCTGACTTCGTTGGCCATCATGGGATTGCTGCCGGAAGGGCTCCACGCGTCGGGATCGGTGCGGTTCGGCGGACGCGAATTGCTCGGCGCGCCGGAGCGGGAGCTGTCCCGGCTGCGCGGGCGCGAGATGTCGATGGTGTTCCAGGAGCCGATGACGGCGCTGAACCCCGCGATGCGCGCCGGGCGGCAGATCGCCGAAGTGCTGCTGGTGCACCGGACGAGGCCCGACCGTCGTGCCGCGCGCGCCACGACAAGGGAACTGCTCGAAGCCGTCGGCCTGCCTTCGCGCACGGCACGCGCGTATCCGCACCAGCTCTCCGGCGGGCAGCGCCAGCGCGTGCTGCTGGCGATCGCGCTCGCCAACGATCCGGCCCTGCTCATCTGCGACGAGCCGACCACGGCGCTCGACGTCACCGTGCAGGCCCAGGTCCTCGATCTCATCGGCGCCGGGATCGCCGAGCGGGACGCCGCGCTCCTGTTCATCACGCACGACCTCGCCGTGGTCGCGACGATCTGCCGCCAAGTGCTCGTGATGCACGACGGCGCGATCGTCGAATCCGGCCCGGTCACCCGCGTGCTCACCTCGCCGTCGCACGACTACACCCGTTCGCTGCTGGCCGCGTCGGATCTGGAGGCGTCATGAACGACGTCCTGATCGAGGTCCGCGATCTCGAACGCCGCTACGCCCGCGGGGGAGTGCGCGCGCTGCGCGGGGTTTCGTTCGACGTGCACGCGGGCCAGCGGTTCGGGATCGTCGGCGAATCCGGCTCCGGTAAGTCCACTTTGGTCAGACTGCTCGCCGCGCTCGACCAGCCCACCGCGGGCACGGTGACCTTCGACGGCGAGCGCGTGGACGGTGTCCCCGAGCGCCGCCTGAAGTTCCTGCGCCGCGACCTGCAGATCGTGTTCCAGGATCCGATGGGCTCGCTCGACCCCCGGATGCGCGTGCGCGACATCCTGTGCGAGCCGCTCGGAAAACCCCGTGACCACGCGGATCGCGTCGATGAGCTGCTCGACGCCGTCGGGCTGCCGCTCGACGCCGCGAACCGGTACCCGCACCAGTTCTCCGGCGGGCAGCGGCAACGCGTTTCGATCGCCCGCGCGCTGGCGCCGAAGCCGAAGGTGCTGATCGCCGACGAGCCGGTCAGCGCGCTCGACGTCTCGGTCCGCAAGCAGATCCTCGCGCTGCTCGCGGATCTCACCGAGCGGTTCGAGCTGACCATGGTGTTCGTGTCCCACGACCTCGCGGTGGTGCGGCACGTGTGCGACACCGTGGCGGTCATGCGGCGCGGCGAAATTGTCGAGCAGGGCGAGGTCGGTCAGGTCTACGACCGCCCCGAGCACCCCTACACCCGGCAGCTCGTCGCGGCGGCACCGAACCTGCGAGCGGTGCTCGCCCGGCTGGAAGGAGCATCGTGATCTTCGAACCGCCCTATCCCGGCGGCCTCCCGGTCGGCGCCGAATGGGTGTCCACAGTGGACTCTTCGACGGTACGCTTCCCGTACGACGGCTCGCCGGTCGCCGAGGCGCCGGTGGGCTCCGCGGAGCTGGCGCGCCGAGCCGTCGACGAGGCGATCGCCGTCTCGCGCGCAGTCGCGGCGCTCCCGTCGCGGACGAGGCGTTCGCTGCTGCTCGACGTCAGCACCGCACTGGAGGCCGAGCGAGAAGCACTGGAACGGCTGCTGGTCCTGGAAAGCGGGAAACCCCTCGTCGACTGCCGGGTCGAAGTGGCCCGCACGGTCGTCACCTGGCAGGCAGCCGCCGAAGAGGTGTCCCGCGTGCACGGCGAGACCGTGCCGCTCGACCTGCTGCCCGCTGGCGACGGGCTCACCGGGTTCTGGACCAGGCGGCCGATCGGGGTCGTGATCGGCATCGCCGGCTTCAACTACCCGCTGCTGCTGGCCTCGCACAAGATCGCGCCCGCGATCGCCGCCGGCTGCCCCGTCGTGTGCAAGCCCGCGCCGCAGACACCGCTCGCGACGCTCTGGCTGGTGCACCTCGTCCGCGAGGCCGCGGCGAAGCTCGGCGCTCCCGCCGAAATGGTCCAGTTGGTCACCGGTGCCGCCGAGGTCGGTTCGACCCTCGTCACCGATCCCCGCGTCGGCGCGGTGTCGTTCACCGGCTCGGCCGCGGTCGGGCACCGGATCGCGCGGGACGCCGCACCCCGCAAGACCCTGCTCGAACTCGGGTCCAACTCGGCGCTGATCGTCGCCGAGGACGCCGACCTCGACGCGGCCGTCGACGCCGTGATCCGCGGCGGGTTCTACGCCTCCGGGCAGGCGTGCATCTCCGTCCAGCGGGTGCTGCTCGCCGCGCCGGTCGCCGACGAGTTCACCGCCACGCTGCTGGCCCGCATCGGCGAGATCGTGACGGGCGATCCCCGCGACGAGCGCACCAGGGTCGCCGCGCTCGTCGATACCGCCGCCACGGAACGGGCGCTGGCCTGGGTTTCCGCCGCGGTCGCCGCGGGAGCGCGCCTGCTCTCCGGCGGCGAGGCGGACGGCACGGTCATCCGTCCCACCGTGCTCGCCGACGTGCCCGACGACGCCGACTGCTGGGCGGAAGAGGTGTTCGCGCCGGTCGTCTGCCTGCGCACGGTGTCCGATGTGGACGAAGCGTTCGCGGTGGCCAACGCGTCGCGGTACGGCCTGCACGCGAGCGTGTTCAGCCGCTCGCTGCGCACCGCGTTCCGCGCGCTCGACGAACTGGAAGTGGGTGGTGTGGTGGTCAACGAGGTACCGGGGTTCCGCTCGGACACCATGCCCTACGGCGGGGTGAAGGACTCCGGCACCGGCCGCGAAGGCCCGCGGTTCGCCGTCGAGGAGCTGACCGTGACCAGGATGGCGGTGATCCGCGCATGACCGAGTACGCCAGCCTCTTCCGGCTCGACGGCAAGCGCGCGGTCGTGCTCGGCGCGGGCAGCGGGATCGGCAGGGAGGCGGCACGCGCGCTCGCCGCCCACGGTGCCGAGGTGATCTGCGCCGACCGCGATCCCGGCGCGGCAGCGGAAACCGGCGCCGGTGAGGTGTACGAGCTGGACCTGCTCGACGGCGAAGCGGTCACGCGGGCCGCCCGCGACCTCGGCGCACTGGACGTCGTCGTGCTGACCGCCGCGATGAACGTCCGCAAGCGGATCCTCGACTACACGCGCGAGGAGTTCGACCGCGTCCTCGCGTTGAACCTCGGGGCGACCTTCGACGTCGTGCGCGCGTTCGGCGGCCCGATGGTCGAGCGCGGCGGGGGCAGCATCATCGGGTTCTCGTCGATCCGCGGCACCACCGTCGAACCGGGCCAGGGGGTCTATGCCGCGACGAAAGCGGGCCTTGTCCAGCTCTTCCGCACCGCGGCCGCCGAGTTCGGGCCCGCGGGCGTCCGGGTCAACGCGATCGCGCCCGGCGTCGTCGAAACACCGCTGACCGCGCAGATCAAAGCCGATCCGAGCTGGTACGCGGCCTATGCGGCGAAGAGCGCGCTCGGCAGATGGGCAAAACCGAGCGAACTCGCGGGCGCCGTCGTCTACCTCGCCTCCGACGCCGCGAGCTTCGTCACCGGCAGCGTCCTCGCCGTCGACGGCGGCTGGACGGCGGTCGACGGCCGCTACACCCCACCGGCATCGTGACGGGAACTGAACCTGAACAAGGAGGCGCAGGCATGACGGATCTGAGCGCGGTCGAGCTGGTCGGGGCCTACCGGGCGGGCACGCTGTCACCGGTCGAGGTCACCGACGCGGTGCTGGCCAGGATCGAAGCACGGGAGCCCGAACTGCACGCGCTCTACGAGCTGGACGAAGCACGCGCGCGGTTCGCCGCGAAGGAGTCGGAAGCCCGCTGGCAGGCGGGTGAGCCGCTCGGCCCGGTCGACGGCGTGCCGCTGACGATCAAGGAGAACATCGCCACCGAGGGCACCCCGGTGCCGCTGGGCAGCGCCGCGACGGAACTGGTTCCCGCACCGGCCGACGCCCCCGCGGCGGCCCGGATCAGAGAATCGGGCGGTGTCCTGCTCGCGAAGACCACCATGCCGGACTACGGCATGCTCACCTCGGGCCTGTCGAGCTTCCACACCGCGACCAGGAACCCCTGGGACCACGCGCGCACGGCGGGCGGGTCGAGCGCGGGCGCCGCGGCGGCGGCCGCGGCGGGGTACGGGCCACTGCACGTCGGCACCGACATCGGCGGCTCGATCCGGCTTCCCGCCGGCTGGTGCGGGCTCGTCGGGCTGAAGCCGAGCTTCGGCCGCGTCCCGGTGGATCCGCCGTACATCGGCAGGGTCGCTGGCCCGCTGACCAGGACCGCCGCGGACGCCGCGCTCCTGATGGGCGTGCTGGCCCGCCCTGACGCGCGTGATCACATGTGCCTGCCTCCCGAGGAACTCGCCTGGCAGGACCTGGACGGCGATCTGCGCGGCCTGCGCATCGGCCTGCACCTCGACCCCGGTACCGGGTTGGCCGTCACCGAAGAGATCCGCGCCGCGGTGGTCGAAGCCGCGCGCCTCTTCGAATCCGCGGGCGCCGTCGTCGAACCCGTCGATGCGTTCCTGACCACCGAAATGCTCACCGGGCTCGACCGGTTCCTGCGGGTCCGAGCCTGGTCCGACCTGAGCGCGCTGCCCGAAGAACGGCGCGCGAAGGTCCTGCCCTACATAGCCGACTGGGCACGCGGCGGCGCGGAACTGTCCGGAGTGGACGCCTACCGCGGCTTCGCGCAGATCGACGCGACGAGCGCCGCGACCCTGCGCGCCACCGAGCCGTTCGACTTCGTGCTCTCACCCACCAGCCCGGTATCCGCCCCGCCCGCCGAATGGGCGTCGCCGACGAACGACCCCCGTCGCCCCTTCGAGCACATCGCCTTCACCGTGGCGTACAACATGTCCCGCCAGCCCGCCGCCTCGGTGAACTGCGGCTACACCACGGACGGCCAGCCGATCGGCCTGCAGATCTCCGGCCGCCGCTTCGACGACGTCGGCGTCCTACGGGTCACCGCCGCCTACGAACGACTCCGCCCCACCCAGCGCCCCTGGCCGAACTGACTCACCCGACCAGCTTCTCCAACACCAGATCCAACACCTGCCGCGCGCCCCCGCAGACATCACCGTGATCACCAGCGGCCAAGCTGAAGCGCGCTCCGAGTGCCTGGTTGCCCGCGAAGTCGGCGAAGACGATGCAGGTGGGAAAGCCGCCCGGGGCGTCTGCCGTGGCGAGTTGCCAGGCCACTGCGGGGATGCCGCGGATGGATACAGTTTTGAACTTGTCCGGCGGCAGTTGAAAAGAGTGCACTTGGGCGGCGGGTTGCCCTTCAGGGTAGAGAATCAGGATGGCATCCGGCGTGTAGTCGGGTGAACGGTACGCCTCACAGGTCGACCCCTGCATATTGACCGGCGGCACGGCCTGATTCAAGGTCTGTTTCCGGCCGTCGAGTCTGTAGCGTTCGTCGACGGTCTTCGGCATGATTTCACATGGATTCTCGCGGTATCGAGCCACGTCGACTGAAACTGTCGGAGGAGCAGGCGCCGGCGAGGTCGGCGTCGCTGTCGCGGGGGCAGGCGGGGTGGAGCATCCAGTCAGCAGAAGTGCCGTGCACAACGTCACTTTCGTGGGATATCTCAGTTGATCGCCCATCAAATCCGTCACCCGTCGAGACGCTGCTGTAGAAGACTTTTCGGCTTGCTCACGCCTTCTGGTCGAGCATTGCCGGGCATCTTGTCCTTTTCGCTGCTCACTTTCCCGTCAAACTGGGCCACATCTCGCGCTGCCGAGTAGAATGTACTGTAGTGGAACTCCGGCTTCGTTACGTCGATGACCGGCGACATTGGGGCAAATAGCTCATTCTTTTCACGCGACATTTCATCACGTGCCTTGGCTATGATATTCTTGGCGTCGCCGATGCCTGCTTTGAATGCATCCATTATCTGGCTGCGTCCTCCTGTGTAGCCTTTTACTACATCTTTGTAAGTCGCGTCGTCCACAGTTTTCTGAACAGTCGATCCTGACATCGATATAATGGCGCCGACAGTCGTGCTGAGGATGGTTCCGCCGAACCCGATTCCGGCGAGTGCGCCGACGAGAGAGGCGCCCAGTCCAATTGCGTATTTGGTGTCGGCTTCTTCGCTCAGTTTCATCGCCTTGTCTGCGGCGGCCATGGTAGCCTGCGCCAAGGCGCAGTAGTCTCTTCTCGCGTGGACCGATATACCGAGTAGTACTACCAGGGATCTAATCGTCGCGAGAGTGTATTCGGACTGCTGTCCGATGAATCCCTGGATCATGGACACTTGGCGTTGGAACGCCCGAGCGCCATCGCCCTGCCAGTCCTGGACCGAGTAGTCGATCGAGCGAAACGCGTCGATGAGATCCGATGATTTGGTCGGTGACATGCTCCGGCAGACGGTCTGCATGCGTTCGAACTCGTCGGAAATCTTTTGCGGGTCGAGGCTGAGCACGTCCAGCGCGTCGTGGTGCAGCGAGCGAACGATGGTGTCTCCGGGGCTGCCCGCGATGCCCGGCGAGCCGGGCCAGGCGTCACCGCCCGCGTCGTTGAGCAGATCGATGATCTTGGCGCCGAGTTTCTCCGCGGTGTCGAGTACCTGGTGATCCGATGGCCAATCCGGCACTGTCATCCCCGCTCAGCGCTGGCCGTCGGCTCGCCGGTACAGGGCGACGATTCCACTGGCCGCTTGCGCGGTGGCGTAAACCACCTCGCACCCGTGCTTCTGCCGAGCCGCGACCTCGTCCGAAAAGGTGGCGTAGGCCGACTGGAAGTCGGCGACCTCAGCCATGCTGCCACCTGGTCCGGCGAGACCTTCATGACTCGTGAGCACGCCGAGCTGGTCGCGCATGATGTCGCCTATTTCCGGCAACGCGTCCTCCGCCACACGCTGGAGTTGCTCCAGGTCCACCTCAAAACTTCCGTCCGGCATGTCGCCCCTCCCAAAGCTCCGCGCCGAGCACCGAATACTCCTCATCGTAATCAAGAGGTAGCAGTTGGTGTCCGGTATTGGCGGAAGGCGACCGATGCAACCCGTTCGGCGTAGCGCTACTACGCCGAGGCGGTCGTGGCCGCGAGTGCGAGGATCCGGCGCGCGTTGTCGACGTGGAGGCTTTCGATCATCCGCCCGTCGACGGTCACCACGCCCTTGTCCGCGGCTTCGAAGGCATCGATGATCTTGCGGGCGTTTTCGACCTCTTTCTCCGAAGGGGAGAACACCCGGTTGCACGGTTCGAGCTGGCCGGGGTGCACGAGGGTCTTGCCGTCGAAGCCGAACTGCCTGGCCTGCACGCATTCCGCCTCGAAGCCTTCGAGGTCCTTCACGTCGTTGTAGACGCCGTCGAGGATCACCTTGCCGTGCGCGCGGGTGGCGAGCAGCGCCAGCGAGAGCGCGCCCAGCAGCGGCGCCCGGCCCGGCGCGGATTCGGTGTGCAACTCCTTCGCGAGGTCGTTGGTGCCCATCACCAGCACGGTCAGCCGGTCGCTCGCCGAAACGATCTCCTCGGCGTGCAGGATCGCGCTCGGCGTTTCGAGCATCGCCCAGATCTTGGTGTGCTCGGGGGCGCCCGAAAGCTCCAGCGCGCGCTCGATGTTCTGCACTTCGCGCGCGGAAGACACCTTCGGCACGACGACCGCCGCCGGGCCCGCCTGCGCCGCGGCGCGCAGGTCCGCGTCATGCCATTCGGTGTCGATCGCGTTGACCCTGATGGTGATTTCCCGCTCGCCGTACTCGCCGGAGGCGGCCGCGGCGCACACCCGGTCGCGCGCGGCTTCCTTGTCGTCCGGCGCCACCGCGTCTTCGAGGTCGAGGATCAGCGCGTCCGCGGACAGGGTCTTCGCCTTCTCCAGCGCGCGCTCGTTGGCGCCCGGCATGTACAGCACGGATCTGCGCGGCTTGAGGACGGGTGAATCAGGCATTCTCCAGGGCCTCCTTCGTCGCGGCGTCGTAGGCCGCGGCCAGTTCGGGGTCGCGTGCGGCGAGGGCGTCGGCCAGTTCGGCGACCACCCCGCACTGCTTGAACGACGCGTCGTCCTGCATCTTCCCGTCGATCATCACCGCGCCCGTGCCGTCGCCCATGGCGGCGATCACGCGCCGGGCCCATGCCACGTCGGACGGTTCCGGCGAGAACACCTTCCTCGCGATGTCGATCTGCGCCGGGTGCAGGCTCCACGCGCCGACGCAGCCGAGCAGGAAGGCGTTGCGGAACTGGTCCTCGCACGCCACGACGTCGCGGATGTCCCCGAACGGGCCGTAGTAGGGCAGGATCCCGTTGGCCGCGCACGCGTCGACCATGCGCGCGACCGTGTAGTGCCACAGATCCTGCTGGTAGATCGTGCGGCCCTCGGTCAGGTCGTCGCCGGTGGGGTCGGTGCGCACCAGGTACCCGGGGTGCCCGCCGCCGACGCGGGTCGTCTTCATCCGCCTGCTCGCGGCGAGGTCCGCGGGGCCGAGCGAGATCCCCTGCATGCGCGGGCTGGCGCCGGCGATCTCCTCGACGTTCGCGACGCCGCTCGCGGTCTCCAGGATGGCGTGCACGAGCAGCGGCTCGGTCAGCCCGGCGCGCGCTTCGAGCTGCGCGAGCAGCCGGTCGACGTAGTGGATGTCCTGCGCGCCCTCGACCTTCGGCACCATGATCACGTCGAGCTTGTCGCCGATCTCGGTGACGAGCGTGATCAGGTCGTCGAGCACCCAGGGCGAGTCGAGGCTGTTGACCCTGGTCCACAGCTGGGTCTGGCCGAAGTCGTTGGCCTTCGCCACGTCGACGAGGCCCTGGCGCGCCGCTTCCTTGCGATCCGCGCGCACAGCGTCTTCGAGGTTGCCGAGCAGCACATCGACCTTGGTAGCGATGTCCGGCGCCTTCGCCACCATCTTCTCGTTGCCGGGGTCGAAGAAGTGGATCATGCGGGACGGCAGTGGCGGGATCTCCCGCACGGGCGCGGGCGCACCGACGGCCAGTGGTGCGAAGAAGTCCTTCGGCGAACGCATCGACCCTCCAAGACGGCGCTTTAACTCACGGGTAACCGTATCGGTGCCCGGCCTCCGGCGCTGCGGCGAAGCTCACCCTCGGCCCGTTCGTGGACACGCGCAACAAAATTCCGGGACACTGTCCACAGTGGAGTTGGCGGGGCTGCGCTGCGCCGTTCGGTACTCCGGGATGTCACCGGGGGCCGCAAAGGCGATTATCGGCGTGGCGCACGACACACGATTTCGCAGGGTCACGCCACTCAACTGGCCCTCACCCGTCCGGCGGCAGGGTCGGGCCGAAGTCGGACGACCGCCCGTCGACCGGTCACCGACCGCTGAGCGCCGTCGATCGCAGCCGCCCGGCCAACCCGGCGACCAATCCGATCCGCACTGGTAATCAATTCATATGCCGTTTTCGGACGGCGGGGTTCTGGCAGTACGGAAAAGGAGGCGTCTCGTGGCGGTCACACCAGGGCACACGGAGAACACCGAGGTCACCAAGAGCGGTACCCGGTCCTTCCCCACCCGCGTGGTGCCGCGTATCGAGCTGCCCGCGAGTACGTCGGAGCTGGCCACCGAGGCCGCCGCGCAGCTCGGCTGGGACGGCGTCGTCCTGCCCGAGGTCACGATGCTGGGCCGCAAGGTGTGCGTCGTCGCGCAGCTCCGCACCGACGTGCACGCCGAGCGCATCGCGATGGGCGTCGGTCCCGTCTCCGATCGCGCCACCGTGGCCACCTGGACCTGGCCGGAGTTCGCGGCGACCGCGCCCGCGCCCGCCGCCGAGATCATCGGCGTCCTCGCGGTCGCGCGGCACTGGCGCACCGCGATGGCCTCCGCGGTTCCGTTCGCGCGGTACGGCGAGGCCGCGATGGTGCTCCCGTCGTCCGCCGTGCTGACCAAGGACTACGTCGACAACTGCCTGCCGCGTGCCCGCGCCTACGGCCTCGCCGTGGTGACGGCCGACGAGGACGCGGTGGTCGACCTCGACCTGCCCGGTCGCACCGAGCGGATGCTGCTCGACCAGGACGCGGTGTCCCGCTGGGTCAACGAGATGGTCTACGAGCAGCTCCTCGCCTCGTACGACCTGCCGGTCGGCGTGGACTGACCGATCGACCTAGGGTGGTCGCATGCGAGTTGTGATTGCCGGAGGACACGGTCAGATCGCCCTTCGCCTGGAGCGGGTGCTGGCCGCCTGCGGTGACCAGGCCGTCGGCATCATCAGGAACCCCGGCCATGCGGCCGATCTGCGTGATTCCAGCGCCGAACCCGCCGTGCTCGACCTCGAGCACGCGGAACTCGACGAGATCGCCGAGGTGCTGAAGGGCGCCGACGCGGCCGTGTTCGCCGCGGGGGCCGGTCCCGGCAGCGGCACCGAGCGCAAGGACACTGTCGACAGGGCCGCCGCGGCGCTGTTCGCCGACGCCGCCGAGCGCGCGGGCGTGCGCAGGCACGTCCAGGTCAGTGCGATGGGTCTCGGCAGGGCCGACGACCCCGGGATGGACGAGACCTTCGCGATCTACCTGCGCGCGAAGAAGGCGGCCGAAGACGATCTCCGCGCTCGTGACCTGGACTGGACGATCCTGCGCCCCGGCCACCTCACCGACGACCCTGGCACGGGCAATGTGCACCTCGCGGACTCCGTCGACATCGGCGACATCACCCGCGACGACGTCGCCGCCGTGCTGGCCGCCCTGCTCGACGAATCCCGCACCATCGGCCGCACCCTGGAACTCGTCGCCGGGCACACCCCGATCGACGAGGCGCTGGAACGGATCTGACACCCGGATCGCCGCAGTTGTCCACAGCCCGGACCCCGTTGTGGACAACTACCCGCCCCGGCCCGCTTTCCCGCCCGCCCCGCCGAGAGCCTCGGTAGACTGGAGCGGGGTCGCCCCCCGGGATGGGTGGGGGCTACGTAGGTACCAGTAAGACAAGAAGAGCTATCGGCCCAGTACCTGGTCCAGGTAGGCGTTGCCGAACACGCCCGCGGGGTCGACCTCCTTGCGCACCCGCACGAAATCGTCGAAGCGCGGGTACCGGTCCCGCAGCACGACGGCGTCGAGATCGTGCATCTTCCCCCAGTGCGGCCGCCCGCCGACGGCGCCCGCGATATCCGCGAACGCGGCGAAGTACTGGCGGTACGGCATGCCGACGAACTGGTGGATCGCGATGTAGGCGGAGTCGCGGCCGTGCGCGGTCGAGAGCCAGATGTCGTCCGCGGCCGCGACCCGCACCTCCACCGGGAACGAGACCGGCGTCTCCAGCCGGGGCACCAGTGCGCGCAGCTCGGCCAGCACGTCGTGCACGGATTCCCTCGGCACGGCGTATTCGGCTTCGACGAACCGCACCCCCCGGTGGGTCACGAAAACCCGGTGCGACAGATCGCTGTACTCCCTTGTGGACAGGAGCGACGAGGCGAGCTTGCCGAGCGGGCGCACCAGTTTCGGCACCATGCGGCCCGTCCGGCACAGCGCGCCGAACGCGAGGTTCTCGGTGATCTCGTAGTCGATGAACCGCTTGGCCCTGCTCAACGGCCTGCGCTCGGCGTCGTCCGGCAGCCGGTTGTTGCGCTTCACCAGCGCGTTCGTGCCGTACGGGAACCAGTAGAACTCGAAGTGGTCGTTCTCGTCGGCGAACTGGTCGAACCCTTCCAGCACCTGTTCCAGCGGCTCCGGCCGCTCCTGCGCGGAGAGCACGAACGACGGCTCGCACTGCAGCGTCACCGTCGAGATCACGCCGAGCGCGCCGAGGCCGACCCGCGCCGCGGCGAACAGCTCCGGCCGCCGGTCCGCCGAGCAGGTGACCACCGAACCGTCCGCGAGCACGAGTTCCAGTTCGACGATCTGGGTGGCGAGCCCGCCGAGCCGCGCGCCGGTGCCGTGGGTCCCGGTGGACACCGCGCCCGCGATCGTCTGCTCGTCGATGTCGCCGAGGTTCGTCATCGCCAGCCCGAGCGCGTCGAGATCGGCGTTGAGCTTGCGCAGCTTGGTCCCCGAGCGCACGGTCACGCGGCCGGTGTCGAGATCGGCGAAGGCGATCCCGGACCACGCCGTGAGATCGATGGCGTCGGAATCGGCGGCCGCGATGGGCGTGAACGAGTGCCCGCTGCCCCAGGCCCGCACGCGCCTGCCCTCGACAGCCACCCCGGCCACCACCTCGGCGAGTTCGGCCGCGCTGCGCGGGGTGTGTACGCGCTGCGGGGTCGCGGTCGCGGTGCCGGCCCAGTTGGTCCACTGCGTCATGCGCTCACCTGATCCTTGAAGCCCGAGTGACGGAAACAATAAGTGAATAGAATTCGCGTTTCAAGCTCTGGTGTCGTACCGTAATCCGGGTGACCAGTGTGACCGCCTCGGCGTTCGACCTCGCGACGAAGGCACTCGACCCGCCCTTCGCGATCGTCGACCTCGACGCCTTCGACGCGAACGCGGCCGATCTCGCGCGCCGTGCGGACGGCAAGCCCATCCGCGTGGTGAGCAAGTCGGTCCGCTGCCGGTACCTGCTCGAACGCGTGCTGGCGAAGCCGGGGTTCACCGGGCTCATGAGCTACTCGCTAGCCGAAGCCGTTTGGCACGTCGAGCGGGGCACTTCCGACGACATCGTGGTCGCCTACCCGACGGCCGACCACGGGGCGCTGCGGGCCCTCGCCGCCGACGAGGGGGCCCGCGCAGCGATCACGATCATGGTCGACTCGACCGAGCACCTCGACCTGGTGGACGCCGCACTCGGCCACGACCACCCCGAGATCAGGGTGTGCCTCGAACTCGACGCGTCGTTCCGCCCGCTGCGCGGGGTGCACATCGGCACCCGCCGCTCACCGGTGTTCACCGCTCGCCAGGCCGCCGAGCTGGCGAAGAAGATCGTCGCGCGCAAGGGTTTCCGGCTGGTCGGCATCATGGCCTACGAAGGCCAGATCGCCGGGCTCCCCGACATCGCGGGGTCCGCGCCGAAGAACGCGATCGTGGGCATGCTCCAGCGCAGGTCGGCGGCCGAACTCGTCGAGCGGCGGGGCGCGGCGGTCGCCGCCGTGCGCGCCGTCGCCGATCTCGAGTTCGTCAACGGCGGCGGCAGCGGCAGCGTCGAGAGCACCGGCGCCGACGCCTCGGTCACCGAGATCGCGGCCGGATCCGGGCTGATCGGCCCGACCCTGTTCGACGGGTATTCCCGGTTCCACCCGAAACCGGCCGCGCTGTTCGCGCTGTCCGTGGTGCGCCGCCCGACCAGGAAGATCGCGACCCTGTTCGCGGGCGGGTACGTCGCGTCCGGGCCGGCGGAGTCTTCACGGCTCCCGTCGCCGTACCTGCCGGAGGGGCTCTCGCTGCTCGGGCTCGAAGGCGCGGGCGAGGTGCAGACCCCGGTGACCGGCAAGGCGGCCAGGTCGCTGCGGATCGGCGACCGGGTCTGGTTCCGCCACGCGAAGGCGGGCGAGCTGGCCGAGCGGTTCACCGAGTACCACATCGTCGTCGGCAGCACGGTCGAGCGGACCGTGCCGACCTTCCGCGGCGACGGCAAGAGCTTCGGCTGACCCGAAAGCGATTAAGCGGAATCCACCGCGGTTGTCCACAGTTCCAGCGGCCTGTGGACAACTGGGGACAACCGGTGGACTGCTACTCCCCGAGCCTGCTGGCCAGGTACAACTTGATGACGTGCTTGGTCTCCGCGACCACTTCGGCATCCCCCTGTGGAGAACGTCGGAAGGCGAGATTGAGCAGCGCATCGGCTACTTCGACGGCCACCGAGATGGGTGTGGTGACCTGATCCGCCGGCACGTTCAGCTTGTCGGTCAGCAGGTTCGCGAGTGATTCGGACACCACCGAGTTGTTGTCGCGGCGCTCGTCGAGCAGGCGAAGGTCCACCACGTCGCCGAAGTGCACCTTCGAAAAGCCCGGTACGTCCCGATGCATGTACAGGTAGATGTCCAGCATCGAGTCGACGACGTCCCACCAGTGCGAGTGGTCGACGGTGCCGAGCCGCTCGGTCACCGCGCCGAGGAAGCGTTCGAGGTTCCGCTGGGTCAGCGCCTGCACCACGGCGCGTTTGTCCGGGAAGAACTGGTACAGCGAACCGACCGCGACCCCGGCCCGCTTCGCGATCAAGGTCGTGGTCAGCGCGTCGTAGCCGATCTCGTCGATGAGCTGTGCGGAGGCGTCCAGCATCTGCTCGACGCGCTTGGCGCTGCGCTGCTGCACCGGTTTCCGGCGCAGAGCCGTGGTCGGGGCCGCGTCGCCGCTGGCCTTCGTGTCGGACACGTCGTGCTCCATCCTTCGCTGAACAGCGACTTTAGCGTGTCGACGGGCTTCCCCCCGGTCGAGGGAACGGCTAGTATCTGAGAACTTTTCATGTTAGCCGAGGAAAGGTGCCGTAGTGGAGAACCTGTCCTTCCCCCGCGAATTCCTTTGGGGCGTCTCGACTTCGGCGTTCCAGATCGAAGGCGCCGTTGACGAGGGCGGTCGTGGTCCGTCCATTTGGGACACCTTCACCAAGACTCCGGGCAAGATCGCGAACGGCGAGCACGCGCGTGTCGCGGCCGATCACTACCACCGCTACCCCGAAGACGTCGCACTGATGAGTGATCTTGGTGTCGGCGCCTACCGGTTCTCCTTCGCGTGGCCCCGGATCCTGCCCGACGGCAAGGGCGCGCCGAACGCCGAGGGTCTCGCGTTCTACGACCGGCTGATCGACTCGGTGTGCGAAGCGGGTATCGCGCCGGTCGCCACGCTGTACCACTGGGACACGCCGCAACCCGTCGAAGACGCGGGCGGCTGGCTCGTCAGGGACACCGCGGAGTGGTTCGCCGAGTACGCCGCGGTCATGGGTGAGCGGTTCGCCGACCGCGTGAAGATGTGGATCCCGCTCAACGAGCCCATGGTCATGTCGATCTACGGCTACGCGATCGGCGAGTACGCGCCGGGGAAGGCGCTCCTGCTCGACGCCGTGCCCACCGCGCACCACCAGAACCTGGCACACGGGCTCGCGGTGCAGGCGCTCCGCGCGGCGGGGGCGGCGAGCATCGGCACCGCGAACAACCACAGCCCGGTCTGGCCGGAAACCGGTACGGAGCCGGAAAACGCCGCCGCGCGCTGGCTCGACGCGCTGCTCAACCGCCTTTACGCCGATCCGGTGCTGCTCGGCCGGTACCCCGGCGAACTGGTCGAGCACCTGCCTGCCGGGTTCGCCGACGACCTCCCGACGATCGCGCAGCCGCTCGACTTCTACGGGGTCAACTACTACGAACCGCAGGGCGTGAAGGCGCCGGGGCCGGGCAACCCGCTCCCGTTCGAACTACGCCCGATCGAGGGTTTTCCGATGACCACAAACGATTCCCCGATCGTGCCGCACGCGCTGCGGGACCTGCTGCTCGACTTCCAGGGCCGCTACGCCGACCGGCTCCCGCCGATCTACCTGACCGAGAACGGCTGCAGCTTCGACGACCGCGTCGCCGAAGAAGGCGGAGTGCGCGACCCGGAACGGATCGACTTCCTCGTCGAGCACCTCTCGGCGGTGCGGGCCGCGATGGACGCCGGCGTGGACGTCCGCGGCTACTTCGTGTGGTCCCTGCTCGACAACTTCGAATGGTCGAAGGGGTACGCGCCGCGGTTCGGGCTCGTGCACGTCGACTACGAAACCCTGCGGCGCACGCCGAAGGACTCCTTCGCCTGGTACCGGAAACTGGTCCGCGATGACTGACGCCCCCGCGCTGCCCGCGGCACTCGCCGAGCCGACCGCCCGGGTCCGCGCCGGGTGGACGAGCCTGCTGTTCCTCGCCAACATCGGGCTCTGGCTCGGCATCTACGCGCCGATCCAGGTGCTGCTGCCGAACCAGGCCGAGCTGCTGGACTCGGCGCACAAGGAGTTCGTGTTCGGGCTGGTCACCGGGATCGGCGCGCTGGTCGCGCTGGTGGTGAACCCGGTGATCGGGATGCTGTCGGACCGCACCTGCTCGCGGTTCGGCCGCCGCCACCCGTGGACGGTCGCCGCGATGGCCGTGTCCGCGGCCGGGCTCGGCGTGCTGGCCACCGCCGGGTCCGTCGCCGTGATGACGCTGGGCTGGTGCCTGGTGCAGGCCGGGCTCAACGCCCTGCTCGCGACGCTCATGTCGGCGGTGCCCGACCGGGTCCCGGTGGCTCAGCGGGCGGAGATCGGCGGGTACGTCGGGATCGCGCAGATGCTGGGCACCGTGCTCGGCGCGCTGCTGGTGACCGAGCTCGTCACGACCCTCGCGGGTGGCTACCTCGCCTGCGCGGTGGTGGTCGTGGTGCTGGCCGGGGTGTTCGTCCTGCGCACGCCCGACGCCGCGTTGCCGCGCGAGTGGCGTCCGCCGGGGCGCCCGCACAAGATGCTGAAGACGCTGTGGGTGTCGCCGCGGCGGCACCCCGACTTCGCGTGGGCGTGGGCCTGCCACTTCATGATCAACCTCGGCAACGCGCTGGGCACCCTCTACCTGCTGTTCTTCCTGAAGAACTCGGTGCACTACCTGGATCCCGACGCGGGCCTGCTGATCATGATGGGCTGCTACGGGGTCGCGCTGATCGTGGGCGCCGCGGCGACCGGCAAGCTGTCCGACCGCTCGGGACGGCGCAAACCGTACGTGCTCGCGTCGTCCGCGGTGATGGCGCTCGCCGCGCTCATCCTGGTGGTTTGGCAGACCTGGACCGCCGCGCTGGTCGCGTCGCCGCTGCTCGGCGTGGGGTTCGGCGCCTACCAGGCCGTCGCCATCGCGATCCTCACGCAGGTGCTGCCCGCCGCGAAGGACAGGGCGAAGGACCTCGGCGTGGTGAACATCGCGAACTCGCTGCCGCAGGTCGTCGCGCCGGCGCTGGCGACGGTGATCCTGGCGAACATCGGCGGCTATCCCACGTTGTTCGCCGCGTCGGCCATCGCGACGCTGGTGGCGGGCGTTTTTGTTACCCGGGTTCGTGCGGTGCGGTGAAGATCCCTCAGTGGAGTGACTAATTCCGCTTAATCCGGATTGACTCCCCGGGCAAGGGCCGGACACGGCGAAATGGCCGGTCTCGCCCTCGGGGGAGGCGAGACCGGCCATTCGTTGGGGCCGCAGGCCGGTGCCGGTCGGGGGGAGGGGGAGTAACAACGGCACCGGCCCGCGGAGTTATCGGGGCCACCTGGCGGGCAGGGGATTCCGCAGGTTGCGATCTGCAATTTTCAACTTGTGCTGGTTGATCAACTGATGATCAACATAGCGGTGGAGCGGGGCGTACGCCAGGGGATCGGCGTACTATTTTCGATTAATCGCGTTGCCTGGCGGATGCCGGGTAACGCGGGACCGAGGGTCGGCCCGTCTCGCTCGGGGGGACGGACGGGCCGACCTCCGGAAACGGCGAGCGGAGGGCCACCGATGGGGCGTCGGGTGCGGCCTCGCTCACCAGTCTGGGGGAATCAGGCCAGCGCGCGACGGGGTGCGGGAGTGCGCACCAGTGCGTGCCTGCCGGTGGTTTCCGCTGCCGACGGGGCGGCGGAACGGGCCTGCGCGGGCGCCGGGCGCCTGCGCTTCGGGTCCTGCTGCGGTGCCAGTCCGCCCGCCACCAGGTGTTCGTGCGCCACCTGCCACACCGGGCACGGCGCCTTGCAGCGGTGCCAGCGGGTGGAGCAGGTCGGGCAGTCGCCGCGCTCGTCCGGCTCGTGGGCCAGCAGCATCGCGCGCCAGCCTTCGGTCAGGCGCGGCAGTTCGGAGCGGGCCACCGAGACGAGTGACGGGGCGTCGGCCCGCTGGGCGAGTTCGGAGAGCATGTCGAGTCGTTCCCACACGGCGTTGCGGAGAACCTGCCCGAGTATCTGATCCACCTGAAACTCACCGTCACCTTTCCGCCAGCTTGGCGGCTTCGTTGAGCGCGGCCCGCAGCTGGCCGAGCTGGCCAGCGGAGAGCCGTGCGGTCTCACCCGGCGGGCTGACCAGTACCACTTGGTTGTTTTCGACGACGACGGTGACGCAACGCTCGCGGTCGATCAGGTCGCCGCACTGCACGCGCCACACCAGCTGGCCACCTTCGTACCGGCGCGCCTCCGCGGCGCGCGGGTCGGTGACCGGGCCGCCATGGGGGGACTGGAGGGACGGTGCCGGCTGGACCGGCTGCGCCGAGCGGGCCACCGTGACGTGCCCCGAGGGCCGCACGGGGCTCGTGGCTGTCCCAGCACGTCCTGCTGCGATCGAATCCACGAACTCCACCGGTTCACTCCGCTCTGTTCGTCGTGCTGCAGGCTGTGCCGCCGGGTCTTGCAGGCTTGCAGTCCGCACTTCTGTCTTCGTAGCTCTGGGTGATTGCGGTCGGTGTCCGTCCGCTCACATCCGGGCTGAGGACTACATTGCGACGAATCAACGGGTGAGAGAAGTCGTAATCGCGTCATAGCGGCGACCGGCTCGGGTTCCACGTTAAGCGGTCACGGAACTTCGGTAGGGCCGATCAGGCTCTACAAACGGCGTTTCACACGGTTCAATGGAAGTGCCTACGCTGCTTATCGACGCCCGACGGACGGTGAAGGGGCGCACATGGACGCCAACAAGACGGTGCACTCTCCGGACGCCCGGCAGGGACACCCGATATCTCCGGCAGCCTGGGAGCAGAAGGAGATGCGGGCCGTTCTCGCCGCGCGGGAGATCAGCGGGGTTTACCGCTTGCTTCGTCGTGAAGGTGTCTCGCAGCGCCAGATCGCCGCGATGACCGGCCAGTCGCAGTCCGAGGTGTCGGAGATCCTCAAGGGTCGTCAGGTCATGGCCTACGACGTGCTCGCGAGGATCGCCGATGGCCTGGGCGTCCCCCGTGGCTACATGGGCCTCGCCTACGACGAGGCCACCGCGATATCGGTCGTCGGCGCCGTCGACGAGCAGCAGGCTGAGGAGGACGAGTCCGTGAAACGGCGGAAGTTCCTCGCGCACGCCGCCCAGGTGACGATGGGGGCAGCGGTCTTCGGGCCGACCTCCGAGGCATGGGCGTCGAGTCCCGCGAGGACGCCGGCACCCGGTCGCATCGGGATGACCGATGTGCGGCTGGTGGAGGCCGCGACCAGGGCGCTGCGCGCCCTCGACTACCAGTACGGCGGCGGGTTCTGCCGCGACGCCGTGGTGGCGCAGCTGTCCTGGGGACAGCAGATGCTGGAGTCCAGCGCCGTCGACGTGGTGAAGTCGCGCCTCTTCGTAGCACTGGCCGATCTGCACAGCCTCGCCGGCTGGACCTCGTTCGACACCGGGCTGGTCGATTCGGCGCGCGGGCATTTCGCGAACGCCCTCGACCTGGCGAAACAGGGCGAGAACCACCCGCTGGTGGCGAACGTGCTGTACCGGATGGGCCGCGTCTACCTGCACGAGAACGCCCCGAACGACGCGCTGAAGCTGTTCCAGCTCGGCCAGATCGCCGCGCAGGAGGCCGGTTCGGAGCTCGCGGTCTCGATCCTGTGCGCCAACGAGGCGTGGGCGTACGCGCTGATGGGCAACGCCGAGCAGGCCATGAAGTTGCTCGGCCGCAGCAAGTCCGAGTTCGATCGCGCGGACCACGACAACGTCGAGACGTGGGCGAAGTTCTTCAACGAGACCGACGTCCACGCGATGATCGGCACCGTGCACACGGTGCTGGCGCAGAAGGTCGACGTGGCGCACACCAAGTACGCGATCCCGGCGCTGAGCAGGGCGATCGGCGCCTACGGCGATGACATGGCCCGCAGCAGGACGTTCAACCTGAGCGCGCTGGCGACGAACCACCTGCTCGAGGGCGACATCGACCACGGCGCCAAAGTTGGCCGTGCCGCGCTCGACGCGGCCGACGGCCTGAGGTCCCACCGGATCAAGGACCGGATGAAGCCCCTCAAGGAAGAGGCCGACCGCAGGCGGAACAACGTGGACGCGAGGGATCTCGCCGAGCGGATCAACGCGTTCTACGCCGCATAACCGCGGGGGTGGACGGGCCGTCGTGGACGGGCGTTTCACCAGGGTGAGGCTCGACGCGGCGCTGGGGGAAACCTGCGCCGCGCTCGGACTCGACGCCGCCGGGGCGGTGCTGCTCAGGTTCACCAACAACGCCGTGTACGCGCTCGCGTCCGCACCCGTCGTGGTGCGGATCGTCGGCTCGCACGCGCTGCGGCACCGGGTGCACAAGGTCGTCGCGGTCGCGCAGCACTTCGCCGAGCACGGGGTGCCCGCGATCCGGCTCCTCCCCGGCGTCGGACAGCCGCTCGAAGTGGGCGAACACCTCGTCACGGTGTGGGAGCGGGTGCCGTGCCGTCGCAGGGCGACCGCCGCGGACCTGGCCGCGCTCCTGCGCGGGGTCCACGCGCTGCCGCCGCCGCGCGGCCTCGAAGAGTGGTCGCCGCTCGACGACGTGCGCGCCAGGATCTCCGACGCCGAGGAACTGGACGCGGGTGACCGCACGTTCCTGCTGCGCCGGTGCGCGGAGGTCGACGCCGAGCTGCGGGACCTCGAATTCCCGCTCGTGCAGGCGCTCGTGCACGGCGACGCGCATCCCGGCAACGTCATCGTGGGGGACGACGGGCCCGTGCTGTGCGACTTCGACTCGTCCTGCGTCGGCCCGCCCGAGTGGGATCTGACACCGCTCGCGGTGGGCCGTGAACGGTTCGGGGACCCCGCCGGGAGATACCGGATGCTGGCCGACGCCTACGGCTTCGACGTGACCGGCTGGACCGGGTTTCCGGTGCTCAGGGCGGCTCGGGAGCTGAAGCTGACGACGAGCGTGCTGCCGATCCTGCGCAGTCATCCCCGGGTCGCGGGTGAGCTGCGCCGCCGTCTCGACGACCTGCGGGCGGGGCGCACCGACACCCGCTGGGCGCGGTACCGGTAGGTGACCATGTGCGCACTGTGTTTTGCACGACGTTCAGCGCGTGCAGATGACCGTTCGTCGTTTGCACTGGCAGGGACGATCGCCGGTGGCGAATTCGGCCCGACTGGTCACCCCATTAAGCCGAGTTGTTCCACCAGAAGTGCAAGTTGCAGCTACCTGCTGTTACCAAATCAGGTGACGGGTGCTCGTGTCAACACGACGGCGAAGCCGAAGGCGAGTCCCATGACGGTCAGTTCGAGCGTGACCCAAGCGGCGAGCGCGGTGCGCTTGTGCTGCTCGATCTGCGGCATCAGCCGCCAGCGCACGTTCGCGCCGAGCAGCGCGATGGCGCCCGCGCACAGCAGCTTGAGCAGCACGAGCTGGCCGTACGGGGTGGTGAACACCCCCGCCCAGAACGAAATGGCCGGGTTGAGGTAGATCTCGATGAACCCGTTGAACAGCCCGGTGACCGCGGTCAGGACCAGGCACAGCGTCGCGAGCTTGGAGAACCGGGGCAGCGCGTGCGCGAGCAGCGTCCGGTTGCCCGCCAGCAGCACGCCCATCGCGCCGAGCCCGCCGGTCCAGGCGACGGCGCTCATCACGTGCAGCTCCATCGAGATCATCGTGTAGTCGTGGAAGTTCCAGTTCGACGCGTGGCCGGTGACCGGCAGCGGCAGCAGCGCGAACAGGCCGAGGCCGACCCTGACCTCGGCGGGCACCTTCTCCCCGTGCTTCAGCGCGAGTGCGCCGAGCCCGGCGTGCAGCAACGCCAGCGCGGCGACGACGACCAGCGCCTTGCCCGCGCCGATCTCCGCGATGTAGTCGCCGATGTCGCCGAGCCCGATGCTGCCGGCCTGCGGCCGGAACTCCGCGGTCTGCAGCACCAGCGCCGCGAGCGCGGCGATCGCCCACACCACGGCACTCGCGACGGCGGCGGGGCGCGCCTTCGCGAGCACCGGCTCGGTGAGCTTCGGGCGGTCGTACCCGACCAGCACCGAAAGCAGCGACAGCCCGATCGTGGCGACCGCCGCCAGGTCCAGCACGACCCGCACCAGCGGGATCGCGACCGAGACCACCTCGCTGACGTCCGTCACGCCCGGCACCGGCGCCGCCGCGGTGAGCGCGACGCCGATGAGCGCGGCGACGAACGCCGCCGCGACCACGCAGACCAGGGTCTGGTACCGGACGTTCGAGGTGGCCTCGGCCTTGGTCATGACTTCTTGTCTTCCTTCGCCGAACCCGAACCCGAGCGCAGTGCCAGCGCGAGCCCGGCGCCGAGCACGACGACCGCGCCGACGAGCCACACCCACACCGGGACCCCGCCGGAGCCGCTGGACTTCGCGGTGTCCTGGTCGTCCGGTTTCGCGGCGGCGGGCGTGCCGGTGCCCGCCTTCGTCAGCGTGAACTCCGTTTCGCCGGACACGGGGTGGCCGTCGGCGGACAGGATCCGGTAGCCGACCTTGTACACCCCGGCCGGTCCGAGCGGGCGGACCGGCGCGGACACCACGTTGCTGGTCACCTCGACCGCGCCGTCGGTCCACTTGTTGCCGTCCGGCCCGGTCAGCGCGAGCTGGTTGTTACCGGGCTGCACCGGGGCGTCGAAGGTCAGCGTGATCTTCGACGGGCCGGTCTCGACCGACGCGCCCTTCGGCGGGTCGGACGAAACGAGGACGTTGTGCGCGAAGGCCGGGGTGGCCGTGCCCAGCACGGCCGCCGCGGCCAGCGCGATCGTCAGTACTGCCTTCTTCATTCCGAAGACGCTCCAGTTTCTCCAGCCTTCGCGTTGGTGACCGTCTTTCGCGCCCTGATCGTCGCGCCCGCGCCGAAGCCGAGGCCGAGCGCGCCGACGACGAGGCCGGCGCCGCCGAGCCAGCGGGCGGTGTTGTCGGTCGAGCCGGCCGGGGCGGCGGCCTCGGTGTCCGAGTGGCTCGCGTCGGCCGGGGCCGCGCCGTGGTGGCCGGACTCGGCCGCCGCCAGCTTCACGGTGGGCGCCGGGTGCTCCGGCTCCTCACCGTTCGGCGGGGCCGGCTCGTTCCAGTTCACCACCTTGCCGTTCTCGTAGGTCTGCGCGGCGGGCAGCTCGATCTGGTCGAGGTCCGGCAGCGCGCCGACGGAGATCTCGAACTCCTGGAACTCGCCGGAGCCCGCGGCGATCTTCGTGCCGGGCTGCGCGGTCCAGGTGATCTTGGTGACCGCTTCGGTGATCTCGGTGCCCTTCGCGGTCTTGACCGGCGCGGGCAGCTTCTCCTTGGTGACCTGCGCGGTCCAGCCCGGTACCGGCTTGGCGCGCCCGCTGCTGATCGCGTACTCGGGCTTGAGGGTGACCTCGACCTTCGTGGTGCCCGCGTCGGGTTCTTCGTTCGGCACGCGCAGGAAGATCGCGCCGTAGCCGCCCTTCGACGGCTGGGTGCCGTAGACGTTCGCGGTGACGTGGGCGGAGGCGATCCCGGCGCCGAGCAGCCCGGTGACGCCGACGGTCGCGGCGACGAATCCGGCGCGCTTGATGGCACGGTTGGTGGCCATGGGTTTTCTCCTGAACAGGGGGAAATCCAGCGCCGACGCGCTGGGGTGAGTGGGGCGGGTTCAGGAGGGCGGTGGCGGGCCGCGGCGGGCGCAGACCCGGCGCAGCACCACGCCGACGTGCGGGCAGTCGGCAGCGGGCCGGGCGGCGGTGGGCGCCACGGGACCCGTCGGCACCGGCGCCGGGCGCCACACCGTGGGGAGGAACAGCCACAGCGCGGAAACCGCCGCGCGGAGCATCGACTCGGCGGTCGTGACGAGCACCGCCGCGATCCCGGTCGCCACGACGTGCGCCGCGGTCATCACGGCGCCGTCGACCCGCGACGACGTGCCGTGGTCCATCAGGTCGCTGAGCACGACGTGCATCACGAGCTGCCCGGCGCCGAGGACCGCGAACGCGCCGAGCGGGCCCTTCGTCCGGTCGGCCAGCGCCGTGGCCACCCAGCCGATCAGCAGGGTGAGCAGCACGGTCAGCGCCGTGTCGGGCAGGACGCCGTCGGCGAACGCGTGCGCCGAGACGGCGAGTGCGGCGGAGCTGGCGGCGAGCAGGCCCCCGCGCGCGACGCGCAGCGGGTTACGCCCGTTCGGATGCCTGCTCACGTCGCAAGCGTATGGGACGAATGGGGCGCCGGGCGACGTGCTCCCACCCTGTGGTGACCGGCGTGGCACGCCGGGGCGAGAAGTATGCCCGAAATAGCTTCGAAAAGGTTATCTTCCCTGGTCGGCGGCGCGGAGCCGGTGCGGGTGCGCCCGATTCACGGGCTTCATTAGTTGCCGAAGGGCAACCGATGGGGAACTGTGAGCGCACCATAACCGGCCTCGGGGGACCCGTGTTCGCACTACTGAGCGCGATCCCTCGGCACTAAGCTGCTACCCCGAACGGGTGATGCGAGCGCGGAAGGGAGGGGCGTGAGACTACTGAGCCTGGTGAAACCGAGCCTGATGACAGCCAGTGGTGCCGCTTCTCCGCGCGACGCGCGTCACCGGCCCCCGCGCGGGGGCGACCGTGGGAACGACACGTGCGGTGGGAGAACGACATGAAGGTAGTCACGGAAACCCGCGCGGGACGTCGCGCCGGCCGGAGCCGCCGGTCATGAACGTCTTCGAGTACATCTCCGACCGCTGGAGCAGCATCTCGCTCCAGGCGTGGCTGCACACGAGCGCGGTGGTGCAGTGCACCATCATCGCCGCGGTGCTCGGGGTGCTGATCGGCGTCGCGGTGTACCGCAGCCCGATCGGATCCGCGCTGGCGACCGCGCTGGCCAGCACCATCCTGACGATCCCGTCCTTCGCGCTGCTCGGCCTGCTGATCCCGATCTTCGGGCTGGGCTCGCGGCCCGCGGTGATCGCGCTCGTGCTCTACGGCCTGCTGCCGATCGTGCGGAACACGATCGTCGGCCTCGGCGGCGTCGACCCGGCGATCTCCGACGCCGCGAAGGGCATCGGGATGAGCAGGCTCGGCGTGCTGAGCCGGGTGGAGCTGCGGCTCGCCTGGCCCGCGATCCTCGCCGGGATGCGCGTCGCGACCCAGATGCTGATGGGCATCGAGGTCATCGCCGCCTACGCGAAGGGCCCCGGCCTCGGCGGCGAAGTGTTCTCCGCGCTCAGCAACGCCGGCAGCGCCAACGACGTCAACCAGGCCGTCACCGGCACCGTCGGTGTCATCATCCTCGCCCTCATCCTCGAGGGCATCTACGCCATCATCGCTCGTCTCACCGTCTCAAGGGGTGTCCGTGGCTGACCGAACCGTGACCAGTGCCGAAGGCGCCACCAGCATCGACGGTGCCGTCTCCGGGGTCGAAATCGAACTGGAGAAGGTGACCAAGCGGTACCCCGGTACCAAGGACCCCGCGGTCAACGAGTTCAGCATGGTGGTGCCCGCGGGCAAGATCGTGATCTTCGTCGGGCCGTCCGGCTGCGGCAAGACGACCACCATGCGGATGATCAACCGGCTGATCGAGCCCACCTCCGGCCGGATCACCATCGGCGGCGAGGACGCGCTCAAGCTCAACGCGGACACCCTGCGCCGCAAGATCGGCTACGCGATCCAGCAGGCGGGGCTGTTCCCGCACTTCACCGTCGAGCAGAACATCGCGGTCGTCCCCGGCCTGCTCGGCTGGGACAAGAAGCGGGTCGAGGCCAGGGTCGAGGAGATGATGGACCTCGTCGGGCTGGACCCGAAGGAGTTCCACGGCCGGTACCCGCGCCAGCTCTCCGGTGGCCAGCAGCAGCGCGTCGGCGTGGCGCGCGCGCTCGCCGCGGACCCGCCGGTGCTGCTGATGGACGAGCCGTTCGGCGCGGTCGACCCGATCACCCGCGGCAACCTGCAGGACGAGCTGCTCCGCCTGCAGACCGAGCTGAAGAAGACGATCGTGTTCGTCACGCACGACTTCGACGAGGCGGTGAAGCTCGGCGACAAGATCGCGGTGCTCGGCAACCAGTCGTCGATCCTGCAGTACGACAGCCCGGACGCGATCCTCGCCAACCCCGCGAACGACACGGTCGCCGGTTTCGTCGGCGCCGGTGCCTCGCTCAAGCAGCTCACCCTGCTGCGCGTCCGCGACGTCGAGCTGAAGACGGACGTGCCGACCGCGAAGGAGGACGAGTCGCCCGCGGCCGTGCGCGAGCAGCTCGTGAAGCGCGGCAAGCACTTCGTGCTGGTGCTCGATTCGCGCAACCGGCCGTCGCGGTGGGTGCACACGCGCGAGCTCGGCACCGCCGCCACGATGGCGACCGCGGGCAGGCCGCTCGGGGACCTCGTGAGCCTCCAGTCGACGCTGCAGGACGCGCTGGAGGCGATGCTCGCCGAGGGCGGCGGCGTACCGGTCACCGGCCCGCGCGGCGAATACGCGGGCGTGATCGAACTCGACACCGTGATGTCGACGATCCAGAAGATCCGCGAAGAGCACGCGGACGACCACCAAGAAGAGGACCAGTCGTGACGGCCGCTGTCGACACCGGGTTCTCCACCGAATCCGGCTCGAAGCGCGCGGAGCGGATCCGGCTCTTCGCGCAGCCGCTCGCCGTGGTGCTGATCGTCGGCGTCACGATGGTGTGGCTGTTCACCAGGAACCTCTCCGACACCGAGCGGGAGACGCTGAACGGCGCCGCGCTGCTGAAGAACCTCGGCGACCACCTGCTGGTCACGCTCGTGGTGTCGGTGCTGGTGGTGGCGATCGCGGTCCCGCTCGGCATCCTGGTGACGCGGCCGTTCGCGCGGTGGGCGGCGCCGGTGTTCCTGGCGATCGCGAACATCGGGCAGGCCGCGCCCGCGCTCGGCGTGCTGGTGCTGTTCTTCCTGGCGACCGGCGCGACCGGCGGGCTGTGGGTGGCCGCGATCCCGCTGACCTTCTACTCGCTGCTGCCGGTGCTGCGGAACACCATGGTCGGGCTCGACCAGGTGGACCCGGCACTGGTCGACGCCGGGCGCGGGATCGGCATGTCGGGTTCGAGCGTGCTGTGGCGCATCGAGTTCCCGCTCGCCATCCCGCTCATCCTGGCCGGGCTGCGCACCTCGCTCGTGCTCGCCGTCGGCACCGCGACGCTAGTGCACTTCGTCGACGCGGGCGGGTTCGGGCTCCTGATCGAAGCGGGCTACAAGCTGAACCTGACCAGGGTGCTGATCGCGGGCGTCGTGCTGTCGGTCGGCCTCGCGCTGATCGTCGACTGGCTCGGCGCGATCGCGGAACAGCTGCTCGGACCGAAGGGACTGCGATGAAACGCCGGATCAAAGCGGTTTTCGGCGCGGCGCTGCTCGCCGCGTCGCTGTCCGCCTGCGGCCTCGACATCAACGCGGCGGTGCCGTACCAGATCGAACCCGCGTCGATCCAGCCCGTGCCCTCGCTGCAGGGCGTGAAGGTGACGGTCGGCTCGAAGGACTTCACCGAGAACATCATCCTGGGCTACATGGCCGAGATGGCGCTGACCGCGGCCGGTGTCGACGTCGTCGACCTCACCGACATCAAGGGCTCGAACAGCGCGCGGCAGGCGCTGCTCAACGGCCAGATCGACATGAGCTGGGAGTACACCGGCACTGGCTGGATCAACTACCAGGGCAACGAACTGCCGGTGCCCGGCGGCGAGAAGGCGCAGTTCGACGCGACGAAGGCCGCCGACGAGTCGAAGAACGGCATCACCTGGCTCGACTACTCGCCGCTCAACGACCAGTACGCGTTCGCGGTGACCGACGCGTACGGCCAGAAGAACAACCTGAAGACCACCACGGACATGACCAACTTCCTGAAGCAGAACCCGGATCAGGCGGTGTTCTGCCTGGAGACCGAGTTCACCAGCCGCCAGGACGGGTTCCCCGGCGCGCTCAAGAAGTACGGGTTCCCGGTCACCACGATCAAGAACTTCGGCATCGGCACCATCTACTCGTCGATCAAGAGCGGCACCTGCAACATCGGCGAGGTGTTCACCACCGACGGCCGGATCAAGGGCCTCAACCTGCGCATCCTCGAGGACGACAAGCAGACGTTCCCGCAGTACAACGCCTCGGTGACGCTGCGGACCGAGTTCCTGAAGCAGCACCCCGAGCTGCGGAACGTGCTGGAGCCGGTCGGCAAGGCGATGACGAACCAGCAGATGATCGACCTGTGCAAGGAGGTCGACATCGACGGCAAGTCCGCCGCCGAGGTCGCGAAGAACTGGATGGTGGGGAAGGGCTTCGTCAAGGCGAGCTGAGCCGCCGGTCCTGCCACGGCCGCGTCCGTTGGCGGATGCTCCTGCGGAGGCCAAGGCGAGGTCCGCCGCAGCGCGTCAGACGCCCAAGCGGTGCAGCAGCTGGGTTTCGAGCTGGTCCAGTTCGGCGGAGACGGCCCGGTGCGCTGCCTTGCGCCGGGTGCCCGGCATCCGCTCCGCCGCGCGGACGGTCGCCGTGAGCTGCTCCAGCGTGCCCCGGCCGCGAGCGGCGAACTTCTTGTCCTCGTCGCCGGCCTTCTCCGACTTGTGGAGGTCGACGAAGCCTTCCGCCAGCCCGGCGATCCTGGCGTGCAGCCCGGCGCCGCGGCCGCTGTACTCGCCGAGTTCGTCGACGCTGATGCCGAGCTTGCGTGCCTGGTAGCGGTCGTAGGCCTCGCGTGCCGCGCCCGCCGCGCGCACCGCGAACGGCGCGAGCACGGGGATCACCGCGGGGCCGACGACCTTCGCGACGGCGATCGCGTTGCGCGCCTTCTTCGGGGTGAAGCGGCTTTCCTCGCGCTCGGCGGTCACCACGATCTCACCGCCCGGTTCGCCCTTTTTGCGGGCCTTCTTCACGGCCTTGACGGCATCCTTCTTCGCCTGCTTCACGGCCTTCTTCTCGTCCTTGCCGGCGGCCTTCTCGGCCTTCTTCGCCGCCCTGGAGTCGGCCATGTGCTGGATCGCCTCCACCGTCTCGCCGGCGAGCCCGCCGAGCGAGCTCTCTTCGGAAGAGTCGTTGCGCGTCATCGGCTGCACCTTTCGAAAGCGTCGGTGACGAACTTACTGGTGCCCGCTCGCGTGGGCATGTCGGCGGGTGGCATGACACCCGATGCGACCTAGAGTGATCCTCATGGGTGCCGAGGTGCTGCTGGATGCCGGTGCGGTGAGTCGTTGCCGTCGGCGGGTGCACCTCGAACACGACCCCGGCATGCGGGACGTGCCGCTGCCGCCGCCCGATCCCGCATCGGAGCAGCGTATCGCCGATGCCGCCGCGCACCGCCTCGCCATCCGGCAACGCCTCGTGGACGCCTCGGCCGCCGACGCGACCTGGGTGACCGTCTCGCGCGACCTGCCTGCCCAGGACCGGGTGCGCGCCACCGAACAGGCGCTGGCCGACGGCGTGCCGTTCATCTGGGGCGCGTTGCTGCCGGTCGACACCGGCGGGCACCGGCGCGGCGGCGTGGAGCTGCTGGTGCGCTCCGACGGCGGGTACGTCCCGGTGCTCGTGGTGCGGCACCGGATCACCGACCGCGGCGCGGGCGCGCCGACCACGGTGATGACCGATCTCGACCCGCACCACGCGGTCGCCGACCCGGTGCGGAAGGTGCGCTCGCAGCCGAGGGACCAGATGCGGCTCGCGCACCTGCGCCGGATGCTGGAAACCTCCGGCCACGCGCCGCGCGAGCGGGCCTACGGCGGTGTGATCGGGCTCGACGCGGACGTCGTCGTGTGGCACGACCTCGCCGCCGGTACCTGGCCGGGTGGCCGCACCGCGCTCGACGAGTACGACGCGCGCTTCGCCGACCGCGTCGCCATCGCGACCGCGGCCGCTTCCGGTGACGTCGCGCTGGCCGAGCCGTCCCGCGTGCTGGAGTGCAAGCGCTGCCCGTACTGGCCGACGTGCCAGCAGAAGCTCACCGAGACCAGGGACGTGAGCCTGGTGGTGCGCGGCGAGGACGCCATGGAGCTGCGCAGGCTCGGAGTGTCCACTGTGGACGCATTGGCGGCGATGGACCCCGGCGACGAACCGCCGATCACCTGGACCGGCGGTTCCTACGCGGACGCCGTGGTGCTCGCGCGCGCGTGGCTCGCGGATCTGACCATGGTGCGCAAGGTGGAACGCGTCGATGTCGCGCGCGCCGACGTCGAGGTGGACGTCGACATGGAGAGCTTCGGCGATTCGGGCGCCTACCTGTGGGGGTGCCTGCTCTCCGGCGCGGACATCGGGATCGAACAGGGCTACCACGCGTTCGCGACCTGGGAGCCGCTGCCGACGACGGACGAGGCGCGCTCGTTCGCCGAGTTCTGGACCTGGTTCCGCGAGGTGCGGGCGCGGACCGAAGCGGCGGGGCTGACCTTCCGCGCCTACTGCTACAACGAACTCGCCGAGAACCGCTGGCTCTACGGCTCCGCCGACCGCTTCCGCGACCATCCCGGCATCCCGTCGAAGGCCGAGATCCGGTCCTTTGTGGAATCCGACGAGTGGGTCGACCTGTTCCGGATCGTCGCCGACCAGTTCCTGTGCTCGTACGGGAAGGGGCTCAAGGTCGTCGCCCCCGCCGCCGGGTTCTCCTGGCGCGACGCGGAAGCGGGCGGCGAGGCGTCGATGCGGTGGTACCGCGACGCCGTCGGCATGGACGGCGAGGCACCCGACGCGGTCCAGCGCGAGCGGCTGCTGCGCTACAACGAGGACGACGTGCTGGCCACGCGCGCGCTGCGGGTGTGGATGACGGAACGCGCGATGCGGGAAGTGCCGTTCATGGGCGACATCTGACCGCGCGTCCCGCCGCCGCGGCCTACTTGGGGGCCATCCGCAGCGAACCGTCGAGGCGGATCACCTCGCCGTTGAGGTAGTCGTGTTCGACGATCGTGGTGGCGAGCTGGGCGTACTCGTCGGGACGGCCGAGCCGCTTCGGGAAGGGCACGCCCGCGGCGAGGCCGGCGCGGAACTCGTCGCTGACGGTCGCGAGCATCGGGGTGTCGATGATGCCCGGCGCGATCGTGGCGACGCGGATGCCGTGCGAGGCGAGGTCGCGCGCGGCGGGCAGGGTGAGCCCGACCACACCGCCCTTGGACGCGGCGTAGGCGATCTGGCCGATCTGGCCGTCGAACGCCGCGACGGACGCGGTGTTGACGATGACCCCGCGGGCGTTGTCGTCCAGCGGCTCGGTCTTCGCGATGGCCTCGGCCGCGATCGTGAGCACATTGAAGGTGCCGATCAGGTTGATCTGCACGACCTTGGCGAACAGGTCGAGATCGTGCGGGCCCTTGCGGGAGAGCACGCGCGCGGACGGCCCGATCCCGGCGCAGTTGACCACAATCCGCAGCGGCGACCCCGAACCCGTGGCCTGCTCGACGGCGGCGCGGACCTGCTCGTGGTTCGTCACGTCGGCTTCGACGTAGGTGACACCCTCGACCTGCTCCGCCTTCTCAGCAGTCTTGATCGACGGTGCGAGGTCGAGCGCGAAGACCTTGGCGCCCTTGGCCGCCAGCGCCTTCGCGGTGGCTCCACCGAGGCCGGACGCCCCACCGGTGACGATCGCCGCGGTATCCCTGATCTGCATGTTCTCCCGTTCCTTCCGGATAGGCGTGAAGCCGTCGCCGATGTAGGTTAACGCTCGTTCGCATCAGGTGGCGGTGTTGCCTTGGTTACCCGTCGCGAGGAGTACGCGGGCCCGTCGGATTCCGTTAGCGGGGAGGTCAACTCCGGCTGCGACCTTGCTTGACATGAGCTCAGCTCGAATCGTGGTGGTAGGGACCGGATACGTCGGACTGACCACGGGGGCCTGCCTTTCCAGCCTTTCGCACCTGGTCACCTGCGTCGATGTGGACGAGGCGAAGGTCGCGAGGCTCTCGGCCGGCCGGGTGGACATCCTCGAACCGGGCTTGTCGGAGCTGGTCGCGAGAGGACTCACGTCGGGGCGGCTCACGTTCACCACCGACGCCAGGCGCGCGGTCGCCGACGCCGAGGGCGTGTTCCTGTGCGTGCCGACGCCGATGGGCGCGGGCGGCGCCGCGGACCTGCGCGCCGTCGAAGCGGTGACGGCCCAGATCGGCGACGTGCTGCCGCCCGGCTGCGCACTGATCACCAAGTCGACGGTGCCGGTGGGCACCGCGCGCCGCATCGCCGACCTGATCGGCAGGCACGACGTCCCGGTGGTGTCGAACCCGGAGTTCCTCCGCGAGGGCACCGCGGTGTCGGACTTCCTCGGCCCGGACCGGATCGTGGTCGGCTCCGACGACGAGCAGGCCGCGCACTGGGTCGCCGACCTCTACGCCGGGCTTTCCGCGCCCGCGGTGATCTCCGACGCGGCGAGCGCGGAACTGGTGAAGTACGCGGCGAACTGCTTCCTCGCGATGAAGCTGTCCTACGTAAACGCGATCGCCGAGCTGTGCGAGCGGCTCGGCGCGGACATCACCTCGGTGACCGAGGGCATGGGCCACGACCGGCGGATCGGCCGCTCGTTCCTGAAACCGGGCCCCGGCTGGGGCGGCTCGTGCCTGCCGAAGGACACGCACGCGCTCATGCGGATCGCGGAGTCGGTGCGCTACGACTTCGGCATGCTCGGCGCCGCGATCGACGAGAACATCGCGCAGCGGGACCGGATCGTCGCGAAGATCGCGGGCGCGGTCGGCGGGACGCTTGCCGGGGCCAGGATCGGTGTGCTGGGGCTGGCGTTCAAGGCCGGCACGAACGACCTGCGGGATTCGCCCGCGCTTTCGGTCTCTTCGGTGCTTTCCGCGCTGGGCGCCGACCTCACCGCCTACGACCCCGCGGTCGGCGGCGAAATCCCGGGGATGACCGTGGTGGACGACCCGTACCAGGTGGCGAAGGGCGCCGACGCGATCGTGGTGCTCACCGAATGGGCCGAGTTCCAGCGCCTCGACTGGACGTACGTGTCCGAGCTGATGCACGGGGACGCGGTGGTCGACACGCGGAACCTGCTGGAGCCGCGCGTCGTGCTGGACGCCGGCCTGTCCTGGCAGGGCGTGGGCCGGACTCTTCATCGGTCGCCGAAGTTCGCGCTGCCGGGGTGAGGTTCCACCGCGTATGTGCCCCTTGAGGGCATCAGCACCACCATGCCGCGAGGGCCCCGTGGAATCGTTGGCGGTGGAAGGAACAGCGCCCTCCCGGTGCACGGGGAGGGCACTGTCCACTGTGGACGGTTAAAGGCCCGCGGTCTGGAGGAGGCCGTTGTAGGTGCCCGCCGGGACACCGGTGATGACGTTCTTCGACGAGTTGGCCTGCAGCCAGGTCGTCAGGGTCGCCTCCGAAGCGTCACCCTTGGAACTCTTGTAGAGCGCCGCGACGCCGACCACGTGCGGGGTGGCCATCGAGGTGCCGCTGATCGACTTCGTGCCGTTGCTGAGCCAGGTCGACTTGATGTTGACGCCGGGCGCGTACAGCTCGACGTCCTTGCCGTAGTTGGTGAACGACGCGGACTTGTCGCTGATGTCCGACGCGGCGACCGTGAACACGCCGGGCGCGCTGGCCGGTGACACGTTGGACGCGTTCTGGCTCTCGTTGCCCGCGGCGACCGCGAGGAAGACACCGGACTGCGCGAGCCTCGTCGCCGCAGAGTTCACGCTGGCGTTCTTGGCGCCGCCGAGCGACATGTTCGCGACCGCGGGCTTCACCGCGTTCTTCGCGACCCAGTCCATGCCCTCGATCACGTCGGTGTTGGAGCCGGACCCGCCGCAGTTCAGCACCCGCACCCCGAACAGCTTGACACCCTTCGCGACGCCGTAGGTGTTGCTGCCGATGGTGCCCGCGACGTGCGTGCCGTGGCCGTTGCAGTCGATGCCGTTGCCGCCGGTGGCGTCGTAGGCCACCTTCGCGCGCCCGCCGAACTCGGGGTGCGTTGGCAGGATGCCGGTGTCGATGATGTAGGCGTTCACACCGGAACCGGTCGACGTGGTGACGTAGGAGTTGTCGAGCGGCAGCTTGGGCTGGTCGATCCGGTCCTGACCCCAGGAGCCGACCGCGTCGACCTGGACGCGCGCGTTCTGCTCGACGGAGGCGACCCCGCCCTTCGCGCGCACCTGCTGGAGTTTCGCGTCGTCCAGCCTGGCCGAGAAGCCGTTCAGCACGGTCTCGTAGACGTGGGTGGGGGCCACCCCGAGCGCTCTCGCGACCTGCGCCGCGTCTTCGCCTGGCTTGACCTGGACGATGTACTCACCCGCGACGCCGTCCGCGGCCGCGGGGGTGAAGGGGGCGAGCGTGGGCGCGGCCTGAGCCGAGCCGAGGGTGAGTGTGGTGCAGGCGGCGACCGCCAGCACGCCGGCGCCGATCGTCAACTTCCGCACGAGCGTCCTCCTCGAGCCAGCCGGATTTTTCCGGTTTGTCGATCCACCGTTGACTGACCGGTAACGGAGAACAATCCGTAGCCGCTACCTATGTTTTGGTGACGCCATATACATAGGGGTAGCGGGCATGTGCGGAGCGTAGAGCGTTGCGGCTAGGCGGTTGGGCGGTATGCGCGCAGCGGCTCGAAGCGGTGCGGGACGAGGTGGACGAGCGTTTCGCCGCACACGCACGTCGAGTAGACGACGATGCCCTCGGACGTGGTGTGGCGGGAAACCTCGGTGAACGGGCGGTCGGCTGGCAGCGCGCAGGACGGGCACGTGGTCATGCTTCGACGATGGCAGCCCGGCGGCCACGGCGACAGCGGTCATTCCCGATGCTCCGGTTAAGCGGAACCGATGGTGCGGTTCGTAGACTGGCCGCGTGCTCGACGTGCGAAGGCTCCTGCTGCTGCGCGACCTCGCCGTACTGGGCACGATCGCCGCGGTGGCGAAGGCGCGTTCGTTCAGCACGGCCGCGGTGTCCCAGCAACTGTCCACTTTGGAGCGTGAGGCGAAGGCGCCGCTGCTGGACCGCACCACCAACCGCGTGGTGCTGACGCCCGCCGGTGAGGCGCTCGTCGCGCACGCGGAGCGGCTGACCGTCGAACTCGACGAGATCGACGCCACCCTCGCGCGCGATCGGGGCGAGCCGTCCGGCACGCTGCGGCTGGCCGTGTTCCCCAGCGCGGCGCGCGCGGTGGTGCCGGAGGCGCTGGCCAAGATGAGCGTGCGGTACCCGGGGATCGAGATCCAGCTCACCGAGGAGCTGCCCGCGTCGAGCGTGCCGCGCCTGCGGGCAGGCGAGTTCGACGTGGTGCTGCGGCACTCCTACGACCTGCTGCCCGCGACCGAAGTCGAGGGCGTGCGGCAGGTGCGCGTGCACACCGAGCCGATGTGGCTGGTCCGGCCGCCCGGCGCCGCGGTGCCCGGGGACGCGCGTGCGCTCGAACACCACCACTGGGTTTCCGACCAGCCGGGCAGCGAGTGCCGCGAAGTGCTCGTCCGGTGGTGCGCCGCGGCGGGCTTCGTCCCGCGGATCCGGCACCAGGTGAGCGATTTCGCGGTGGCGCTCAGCCTGGTCGCCGCGGGCGGCGGGCACGCGCTGATCCCGCGCCTCGGTGTGCGCGCGCTCGCGGACGGGGTGGTCGCCGGGCCGGTGCCGGGACCCGCCCTCGGCAGGCGGGTCTTCGCGGCGCACCGGGAAGGCAGCGGGCGGCATCCGCTGGTGGCGGCGGCCGTCGAGGTGTTCACCGAGGTGTTCACCGAGGTGTTCACGGACCTGGACTGAGGTCCTCCCCGCCCACCGGTGCTAGAACTGCACTGGTTGCGAACTGCTACAGGGAGGGTCGTGGTGGCCGATCAGGTCAGCTTCCCGCACGGGCAAGCGTTTCTCGCGGCGATCTCGGAGCGCTGGAACTACCAGATCCTGCGAGAGGTGTTCTTCGGCGTGTGCCGGTTCGGCGAACTGAAGCGCGCGCTGGGGATCTCCGCGACCATGCTCACCTCGCGGCTGGGCGGCCTCGTCGAACTGGGGCTGCTGGAGAAGCGGGCGTATCGGCCCGACAAGCCCTGGTACGAGTACCGGCTGACCGCGGCCGCGCGCGAGCTGGTGGTGCCCGCCATCGTCTCGGTCACCCGCTGGGCGGAGAGCCAGGCGAGCGGCCTGGCGCTCGACGCGCGGCCACTGCTGCACACCACCTGCGGGGAGGAGACCGAGCCGTACCTCGCGTGCAGTAGCTGCCATCGGCCGATCGAGGCCGCCGCCCTCAAGCCGCTCGCGACAGGGAAGGCCGACTAGTAGCAAGTTAGTACTAATAGTTGTACGCTACTGGTACTGCGAGCGGAAAGGACGGCCGATGACCCGCACCGCGAACCCGGCAGCGGCCCCGGAATGGGTCCTGCGGATCATGCGCGAGATCGACACCCTCAGTTTCGGCGAAGGGTTCGCGCGCATGACCGCCGAAACCGAGATGTACTTCGGCACCGCGCACATCGTCGGCGTCGAGGCCATCAAGGCGTTCTTCGTCAAGATCGACGAGCCGCTGGACATCACCCACGAGGTGCTCGAGTTCTGGACCGCCGCCGACGGCGTCCGCCTGCTGCGCGGCGAAGCGACGATGGCGAAGAAGTCCGAACCAGGGAACGTCGTGCGCGCCCCGTTCACGCACATCTTCTACCTCGACGACGAGGAGCCGATGCGCATCAAGGCCTTGCGCGTCACCGCCGGGCCGTTGCGGACCGACGCGGTCATGTGAAGGCCTGGACGACCGCGAGGCTGTCTTCGTACATGTGATGGCGGGTGACGAGACCGTCCTCGACGGTCAGGCGCAGCGCGAAGGCCATGGTGAAGCGCTTGCCGGTGTCCTTGACCAGTTGCGAGCTGGTTCCGGTGACCACGGCGCACCGGCCGTCGACGAGGATGTCGTCGACCGTCACGCGCGCTTCCGCCGGGTCGCAGTGCTTGCCGAAGGTGTGGAAGTGATCGGCGATGTCCGCGCGGGTGGACCGCGGCCGGATCCACGGCACCACGGGGTGGTGCTCGACGGGCCAGCTCACCCGCCAGTCGACGGTCGGCGCGTACAGCTCCACGATCCGGTCCGGGTCGCCTTCCCCGGTGCGGCGCAACAACTCCGCCACCACCGCCCGCGTTTCCGGTAGCGGGACGGCGAACTGGTGGTCCTCCAGAATCAGGCCGTCCTCGCCGAGCTTGACGAAGATCGACCCGGTCCAGGCGAGTTCGCCGCCGCCCGCGGGGAGCATGTGGGTGGTGAAGTGGATCGAGTCGTGGTGGCCGGCGGCATCCCCGGCGGCGCGGAAGACGAAACCGCCGTCGCGCACCAGCGTTTCGTGCGCCTCCGCGATCCTGGCCTCGATGGCTTCGTGCCCGTGGTAGGTCGCGGTCTCGATCACTTCGGTGCCGTCCGCCGCCCACAACGCGGCGACGGCGGCCTTCCTCGCCGCGGGGTCGGATTCGTTCCACACCGAGACGTAGCGGTCGACCAGCTGGTCCATGTCGAAGTTCATCCGCGGACGCTAAGCCCGCTCCACTGACACGGAATGTCAGTGGAGCGGGAAAAAAACTATTCGGCCGGCTGCTGCCAGAGCCAGAACTCGATGCCCTGGTTGTCCGTGCAGTCGGCGCTGAGGCCGTAGGGCATGTCCTCGACCTCGCCCGCCTGCCCGCCCTGTTCGGTGACGCGGGCGAGCGCGGATTCGAGGTCGTCGACGGCGAACATCACCTTGAAGCCGACCTGGCGCCCGGGCCCGCCCCACAGCCCGCCTTCGAGGCCGTGCCCTTCGATGCCCCAGCCGCCTTCGACGAAACCGGGCTTGAACCGCCAGCCCAGCACCGCGCCGTAGAACGCCTTCGCGGGCTCGGCTTCGGGCACCTGGAAGGTGAAGTACCCGGCCTCCCCGTGCGGGACCGGTGTTTCCCCGGCTTCGGACGGCTCCGCCTGCGCGACGAGCCAGCGCTGGCCGTACGGGTCCTTGATCATGCCGTGCTTGCCGTAGCCGCCGTCCTCGGCCGGGCGGACCAGCTCGGCGCCGAGTTCCACGCCCTTCGCCATCGCGGCGTCCACATCGGACACCGCGACGCGCATGACCGCGCCGCCTTCGGGGGCGACCACGTTCCCGATTTCCGGGAACGGCTCGGCGAGCATCAGCACGCTGTCGCCGATGGCGACCTCGGCGTGCCCGACCCGGCCGTCGTCCATCACGATCGGGTCGTCGCGGCGGGTGGCGCCGAACACCTCGACGTAGAAGTCGATCGCGCGGCGCGCGTCGGTCACCGCGAGGTAGGGCGTCAGCGCGCCGACCGCGGCGCGGGCCGGTGCTTCGGTGGTGGGCATTTCTCCTCCGTTCAGTACCGCCCGCTGTAGCTGTTCGCGCAGCGTGGCGGCGAAATCGGGATCAGGGTCGACGGCTCGCGCCGTGGTGCGGAGGGCGTCGAACGGGTCAGTCATTCCGAGCCCTCCTTCTGGTCGTGTTCGCGGCGGAACGCCGCCTTCGCCCGCACCAGCAGCGCCTCGGTGGCGTGCACGGTGCGGTCCAGCAGGTGCGCGACGTCCCGCACGGCGAGCCCGTCCAGGTAGCGCAGGGTCAGCGCGGCCCGGTGGTGCGGGCCGAGGCGCGCGAGCGTGTCCCGCGCCTGGATCGCGTCGATCTCGTCTTCCCAGGGATCGACGGCCTCCGGCTCGTCCTGCTTGACCAGCCGCAGGTTCCGTTCCTCGCGTTCGCGCCGCCGCCAGTGGTCGACGAGCTTGTGCCGCGCCACGCCGATCAGCCACGGCACGCTCACCGGTGGCGAGCCCGTCTTCCGGCAGGCGCGGACGGCGCCGAGGAACGTCTCCGATGTCAGTTCCTCCGCGAGGGTCGTGTTCCCGCAGCGGGACAGCAGGTAGCCGTAGACCTCCGGCAGCGCGCTCTCGTACAGCCCGAGCAGCGCGAACGCCGGGTCCCGTTGCACCCGCGGTTCCGTCACATCCCCATCGTCGTACCGGCGCCGGTTTTTCCGACGGGTCCGGCGCGGATTTTTTGGGCACGATGGGGTCATGATCGAGACGCTGCGCCGCCGGTACGACCGGCACGACTGGGTGCCGGTGACGGTGGGGAAGTCCGGTGCCGGGGTGTGGCGGCTCGACGGGAGCCCGCCGCTCTACGCCAAGATCGCGCCCCGATCGGAGCACCCGGACGCCGGTTTCGACGTGGCGAGCGAGGCCGACCGGCTCGACTGGCTCGGCGCGCGGGGCATCCCGGCGGCCCGCGTGGTCGACTCCGGGGAGAAGGACGGCATCGCGTGGCTGGTGTCCACGGCGGTACCGGGCCGCACCGCCGCCGACGACTGGACGCCGGTTCAGCGGGACGCCGTCGTCGATGCCGTCGCCGATTTCACGCGCGCGCTGCACGCCCTTCCGGTGGCGGAGTGCCCGTTCGACCGGAGCCTCGCCGTGACCGTGCCGGACGCCAGGCACGCGGCGGGAAACGGGCTCGTGGACCTGGACGATCTCGACGACGAGCGGTCCGGCTGGTCCGCCGCGCGACTCGTGGCCGAACTCGAAGCCGCTCTTCCGGCCGTCGAGGACCCGGTGGTCTGCCACGGCGACCTGTGCCTGCCGAACGTGCTGCTCGACCCGTCGACGTTCGAGGTCACGGGCTTGATCGACGTGGGGCGCCTCGGCGTCGCCGACCGGTACGCGGACCTCGCGCTGATCACCCGAAGCCTGCTGGCGGACGACCTCAACCCGCAGTTCGACGCGCGTTTCGCGGACCGGTTCCTCGCGCGCTACGGCGAAGCGCCCGTTGATCTGGCGCGGCTGGACTTCTACCGCCTGCTCGACGAGTTCTTCTGAGCGGCGGTCCACCTCGTTCGGATGGTCACCAGGTGGTCCCGTCCGTCGGCGGTCTCCCGGTAGACGCTCACGACCCACATGCCGCAAGGCGCGCGCTGGCGGCCTAAGTAGTCTTCGGCGCAGGCTGTCGCGTAGCGGACCAGCCAGTCCTCTCGAAGCTCGTCGCGGTGTTCGAGACAGAAGCCCATATCGTCGACGCGTTCGGTGTAAAGGTGCTCGCGAAAGCCTTTCGCGCTCTCGAAACGGTACTCGAGTTCGTGTGGATAGCCCCAAATCTTCATGTGTCACGAGATTCCGGATGGCGACTTCGTGTCGAAACTCCCAGCCGGAGCACTCCCGCATCTCCGCTTTGCGTACGCGTGATTTCGAGGGGTGAGTTTCGAGTGGGCCTGGCGCGGCAGCCGAACTATCGTGAGCGGCAACTCGGCCGAACGCTGCGGCGGTTGCGCGAACAGAGCCGGATGAGCCAGGAGGAATCGGCCGGGCGGTTGCGCTTTTCGCCGTCGAAGATGAGCCGAATCGAACAGGGGCAGGCGCGGAACTACCACGAGTTCCTCGCGATGCTGGACCTGTACGGCGTGCTGACCTCGGAGTACGAGCCGTACGTGCGCCTCTTCGACCGAGCACAGGAACGCGGCTGGTGGTCGGTGTACGGCATCGCCGATCGTGGATTCGTCGCCATGGAGGCGGAAGCGGCCAAGATCAGCAGCTACCAGCTCGGTTTCGTGCCGGGACTGCTCCAGACCGAGAAGTACATGCGGGCGACTTACGCGGCAGCGCGCCACCCGTGGCGGGGTAAGCGGCTCGAAACCGAAGTCGAAGTTCGGCTCCGACGCACGAAGCGGCTGCATGCGGATCCTGTGCTCGATCTCCACGCTGTGCTGGAAGAGTCCGTAGTGCGCCGACCGACCTGCGATCGAGCGCAGCTTGAACACATCCTCTCTACCGCGGTCCTGCCGAACGTCACTCTTCAGGTGTTACCGCAGGCGGTGGGCAGCCACGATGGGTTGTACAGCAGCTTTCTCGTGGTCGATTTCCCGGAGGCCGATGAGGCATCGATTGCCTACCTGGAGTACGGCTTCGGCACACTCGAAATGGAGCGTGAGGAGCAAGTCCGGCTTGCTAGGCTTACGTTCGAGCACCTTGCCGGATTGGCTTTGGACGAAGCCCGCTCGGTCGAGCTGATCAAGCAGGTGATCGCCGGGACCTGAGCGAGCGCGACGAGGTGGATCATGAACCCGACCACCGGCGGGTGGCGGAAGAGCAGCCACAGCGGTGGAACCGGTGCCAACGGTGACTGCGTCGAGGTGGCGGTATCGCCACGCCAGGTCGGCTTGCGCGATTCGAAGAATCCATGTGATGGCGTGTTGTACTTTCCTGTCGGCTCCTGGCGGATCTTCGTAGTCCGCGTACAGGTCATTTGTCCCTGAAGGCGACCTTCAGGGAATCTAACGTCACGAACTACGCCTTCGCAGGTACGAGAGCCTTCCTTCGCGGCATGGCGAAACCCGCGTGCCACCTACCGAACGGAGATCGGCTCGCGGCGTTTCGTGCGGAGCTTGCCGTGCGAGGCGACGATGCCGAGGATCACGAGCACCGCGCCGACCGGTTGGTTCCAGGTCAGCGGCTCGCCGAGCACGGTCACCCCGAGCGCGACCCCGACCACGGGCGACAGGTACGTCACGGCGGACGCGTTCGCGGCGCCCCATGCCCGCACGACGTTCATGTTCAGCAGGTACGCGAGCCCCGTCCCGATGGCGCCCAGTGCGAGCATGCTCAGCACGATCGGGAGGTCGAGGCGTGGCGGGGTGGCGGTCAGCCACGGGGTCGCGGCGAGCATGATCACGGCGGCGATCGTGACCTGGACGAACGCGACGCTGACCGCGGGGATCCCGAGCGGGGCCACGAACCGTCGCAAGTAGACGAACGAGCAGCCGTAGCAGAACGTGGCGCCGAGGCAGGCGAGCTGGGCCAGCAGCTCGTGGCCGAAGTCGATGCCCGCCCACGGGCCGATGATCACCACCACGCCGACGAACCCGAGCACCAGCCCGAGCGCGCGGTCGCGGGTGAGCCGTTCCGAGGCCAGCGCGACCGCGCCGATCGCCATCGTGAGCAAGGGCGTGGTGGCGTTGAAAATGCTGGCGAGCCCGGACGAGATGCGGGTTTCCGCCCACGCGAACAGCAGGAACGGGAACACGCACAACAGCAGCGCGACCACGGTGAGGTGGCCCCACACACGCGGTTCGCGGGGGATGGCGCGCCGGGTGACGAGCATGATCGCGGCGAGCGCGAGCGACCCGAACACCAGCCTTGCCCACACCACCTGGCCGGGGGTCAGCCCGCCGAGCCCGACCTTGATGAACAGGAAGCTCGACCCCCACGCGGCGGCGACCACCGCGAACTGACCCACGACCCCGGCACGCATGATCCCCATTCCACGCGCCGCACCCCCGCGAACGCCAGTGATTATCGGACACCTAACTCCGGACCCGGCCCGCCCGAGTGCCCCGGAGGTTGGTGAGGAGTCGCCGGGGTTTGGTCCCTGAAGGGCGCCTTCGGGGAATTTGATGCCGCGATCTCGCCCCTCACAGGGCGGAGTGTGGTGATGCTGATGCCCTGAAGGTGCCCTTCGCGGCGTCGGATTCCCTCAAGGGCGCCTTCGGGGCATGGGCCTGGAGCTGGGCGGGTCCGTGACGGTCACATTCGCGGCAGGTACGTCCTTGAAGGCTCTTTTTTGGGGGCATGTGGGTGGGAGTGAGAAGAGGGGTCTGGGCATGCCCTGAAGGGCGCCTTCGGGGAATTTGATGCCGCGATCTCGCCCCTCACAGGGCGGAGTGTGGTGATGCTGTTGCTGTGAAGGGCGCCTTCGCGGCGTCGGATTCCCTGAAGGGCGCCTTCGGGGAATTTGACGCCGCGATCTCGCCCCTCACCGCGCGGAGCATGGTGATGCTGATGCCCTGAAGGTGCCCTTCGCGGCGTCGGATTCCCTCAAGGGCGCCTTCAGGGCATGCGCCCCGGCCCCGCTGGGACGAACCCGAGTGCTTACGCGAACCCCTACTGGAAGAAGGCGTTCATGCCGTCGACGTCCGAGAGGTAGGTCTCGATCGCACTGATCCGGCCGTCCCGGAGCGTGCACACGGTCGCCAGGTGCTCGTCGAGGATCAGATCACCCCGTGCCGCCGTGTTGTGCAGGGAAAGGGCCACGTTTTCCTTGCTCACCAAGATGTTCTGCAGTGCGAAGTGGACGCCGTAGCTCGCGATGAGCCGCGCCCGCTCCACCACGGCGTCGGCGCCGGAGACGTGCCCGGAGACGAGGTTGTCGCCGGGCAGGGTCCAGGTCGCGTCGTCGGTGAGCAGGTCGCGGATCGCGGACCAGTCGCCTTTGGACAGTGCGGCGTGGAACCGCCTGCCCACCATCAGGTTCGCGCCGGGGAGCACGGGGTGGAGTACGAGGTTCATGAGAACTCCTTTCAGGAAGGCAAAAATTCAGTCCCGCGGATCGGGCAGCCGGGGCGCCATCACGGACACGATCACGGTGAGCACCGCCTGCACGGCGAGCACCAGCACGAACGCGTCGCGCAGGCCGAGCGAGTCCGGTGCGCTGAGCGAGGCGAAGAGGCTGCCGAGCGTGGCGACACCGAGCGCGAGGAACGTCTGCTGCGTGGTGGTGAGCACGCCGCTGCCGACACCGGCGCGGTCCGACGGCACGCGCGAGAGCACGATCCGGAACAGCGTCGTCATCGCCAGCCCCTGCCCGATGCCGAGCAGCAGCATGCCCGGCGCGAGTTCGAGCGGGGTCAGGTCCGGCCACGCGAGCAGCGAGGTCCCGGCGAGCACCGCGATGCCGAGAAGCTGCACGACGGCGCCGACGAGCACGACCCGCTGCCCGAACCGGGCCACCAGCCTGCTGCTCAGCAACGAGATCGAGAAGAACCCGATCGCCATCGGCGTGAGCGCCAGCCCGGAGCCGAGCGGCCCGAGGTGCAGGCCGTCCTGCAGCGTCATCGCGTAGACGAACATGAAGCCGCCGAACCCGGTGAAGAACGGCGCCGCGAGCGCGAGGCCGCGCCGCATGCTCGGCATCCGCATCACCGACGGCGGCAGCAGCGGCACGCCTCCGGCGCGCTCCAGGTTCCGCTCGACCCGGATGAACGCGGCCATCGCGAACGGGAAGATCCCCAGGAGCACCCAGCACCAGACGGGCCAGCCGAGCGCGCGGCCTTCCATCATCGGCACCAGCAGCGTCAGCAGGGAAGCGCCGAGCAGCACGGTGCCCCAGCGGTCCACGCCCATCGGGTTGGTCGAGCGCGTCTCGGGCAGGTGCTTGCGGGCGAGCAGCAGCCCGATGATCCCGATCGGCACGTTGACCAGGAAGATCGGGCGCCAGGACGTGCCCGCGATGTTCGCGGCGACGAGCGCGCCGCCGAGGAGCTGGCCGACGACGGTCGAGACGCCGCCGGTCGCGCCGTAGAGACCGAGCGCCCGCGAACGGCGCTCGCCGGAGGTCGTCGCCTGGATGGTGGAGAGCACCTGCGGCAGCATCAGCGCCGCCGACGCGCCCTGAGCGGCGCGCGCGATCACCAGCGTTTCGGCGGTCGGGGCGATCCCGCAGGCCAGCGACGTGAGCGTGAACGCGGTCAGTCCGAGCATGAAGAGCCTGCGCCGCCCGAAGGCGTCCCCGAGCCGCCCGCCGACCACCAGGAGCAGCGCGTACGCGATGCCGTATGCGGCGACGACGAGTTCGAGCGTCGCGGTCGAGGCGTTCAGGTCGGTATGGATCGTCGGCAGCGCGACGTTGATGATGAAGAAGTCGATGACAGGAAGGGCTGCCCCCAGCAGCACGGTGATCAGACCGGCGGAGGTCAGTCCCGGAGCGGCCGCCGCGGCGACCCTGGTCGTCTGCGGCGCGAGTACGGACTGAGTCATGGGTACTACGATCCAGTGCGATTTAAACTGGTACCAGGAGTCTGCTTATCCAGGTATCGGGACTACCTGGTAACAGGCTCCCCGGTGTGTCACAGTGGTTGCATGACCACCGCCGTACGGGTACCGGAAACCCGGCAAGCGCACTCGAACGACGAGGTGCGCCGTCGCGAGCTGGCCGCCTTCCTGCGCAGCCGCCGCGAGCGCATCACCCCGGACCAGGTCGGCCTGCCGCCCGCCGGGCGCCGCCGCACGCCCGGCCTTCGCCGCGAGGAGGTCGCGCAGCTCGCCGGTGTCGGGGTCACCTGGTACACCTGGCTCGAACAGGGCCGCGACATCAACGCCTCCGAGCAGGTGCTCGAAGCGATCTGCCGCACGCTGCGGCTCGACCCGTACGAGAAGGTCCACCTCTTCACGCTCGCGGGCGCGACGGCGCCGTCGGTGAAGAAGGAGTGCAGCGTCGTCACTCCCGCGGTGGAGGCCATGCTGCGCCAGCTCGAACCGTTCCCCGCGGTGGTCAAGAACGCGCGGTGCGACATCCTCGCCTACAACCGCACCTACAACTGGCTGATGGGCGACATCGACGCGCTCCCGTTCGAGGAGCGCAACACGCTGCTGCAGTGCGTGGCGAACCCCGAATGGCGCCGCAGGCTGCCGGACTGGGAGACCAACCTGCCGCGCGCGGTCGCCGGGTTCCGCGCGGCGATGGCCGGGCACGTCGCCGAACCCGCGTGGAAGAACCTCGTCAAGCGGCTGCGCGCGGAGTCGGAGCACTTCGAGCGGCTCTGGAACCAGCACGACGTCACCTCGGCGAGGGTGATGACGAAGCGCTTCCTCGACCCCGAAGTCGGCCTGCTGAAGTTCGACTTCGCGTACCTGAACTTCGGCAAGGGCTCCGAGATCACCATGGCCACCTACACCCCGGCCGACGACGAAACGCGCGCGAAGCTGCCCGTCTTTCCCTCCTGAGGGGGAGCGCGCCCCGTCCACGGCGGGAGCCGCCCCGGCGAAAGCGCGACGACGCTGGGCGCATGACCACCGACGCGCTCATCCGCTCGCCGTCGCCGACCCGCGCGACGATCGGCACCGCCCGGCTCATCGCCTGCTACGCGACGGTCCTCGGTGCCCTGCCCTACCTGGTGCTCAAGGTCTCCTGGCTCACCGGCGGCACCATCGGCCTGCGCGACGGGTCCTTTTTGGACTCGCCGGCGATGGACGTCGGCAACGCGTTCACCGCGGGCATGGACGCCGTCGCGATCCTGCTGGCGTTCGCGTTGACATATCCGTGGGGCAGGCGGCTCCCGGCGCCGCTGGTGCTGTTCCCGATCTGGGTCGGCACCGGGTTCCTGGCGCCGATCGCGCTCGGCATCGGGTTCTTCGTCCCCGACCTCCTCGCGCCGGGAGCGGAGCTGCCGCTGCGGGGCTGGGTGTGGGCGGTGGTCTACGGCGGGTTCGCCTGGCAGGGTTTCGCACTGCTCACCGCGTTCACGCTGTACGCGAAGGAGCGCTGGGGCCACCTGCTCGACGGCCTGCGGGTGCCGGTGAACGCGGGTGTCTTCGTGGCGGCCGGGACCGGTGCCGTGCACGTGGCATGGGCGTTCGGCGCCGGGTTCTGGGGCGGTGACGTGGACTCGCTCTCGCAGGCCGCGATGAACGCGGTGCGGGGCGTGCTCGCGCTCGCCGTCGTCGCCATCGCGCTGACCAGGGGCTGGGCGGCCGCGGTGCTCGCGTGGGTCCCGGCCGCGGCGATGTTCTCGTGGGCCTTCTGGGACCTGTTCGTCACGGTCGCCGCCAAGCCGCTCGCGCACGCCTCGGCGCCGCACCTGATCTTCTCCGCGGTTCAGCTCCTCGGCGGCGCGGCGCTCGCGGTGGCGCTGGTGCGGGCCGTGCCTCGACGGGCCGTACTGCCAAGGACGTAGCCAAAGCGCCGCTTTCGAGCGGACGCATCGAGTGCGCTGGTGAAGTAGCTTTTCAAGGTGTTCCGCGATCACGAGGGCAGGCGAATCCCCACCGTGGGCGACGTGCTGCTCACGGTGGCCCCGACGGCGTTCGTCGTCGGGGCCACGACCGTGTTCGGGCACTGGCAGCAGTGGCACGACAGCAGGCCGCTGGACGTGCTCGGCTACGCCTGGCTCGTCTGCGCCGGGCTGCCGCTGCTGCTGAACCGCCGCTTCCCGCTCACCGCGTTCCTGCTCTCCGGCGTGCTCGGCTGGACGTACTTCTGGCCCGGTTATCCCGGCGGCCCGGTGCTGCTGCTCGCCGCCATCGCGTTGTTCCTGCTGACGAAGCACCGCGGCCCGCTGGTCGCGGGGCTCGCTGGCGGCGGGCTGGTGGTCGCCGGGCTCGTCGCGCAGTTCGTCCGCGGCGGGCTCGAACTGAACGCGACCGCCGCGATCTTCCCCACGCTGATGGTCGCCGTCATCGGTATCGCGACCGCGGTGCGGACCAGGATCAGCGCGATCCGTGCGACGAGGGAACGCGCCGCGGAGCACCAGCAGCGGCTCGCCGAGCAGGAGCGGCTGCGCATCGCGCGCGAGGTGCACGACGTCGTCGCGCACAGCCTCGCCATGATCAACGTGCAGGCCGGGGTCGGCGCGCACGTCGCGGACCGGCGTCCTGACCAGGCGAAGGAGGCGCTGCGGACGATCAAGGAGGCGAGTGCCGCCGCACTCGTCGACCTGCGTGCCACGCTCGCGGTGCTGCGCGGCGCGGAGCCCCACGCGCCGGCGCCGAGCCTGCGGCAGATGGCGGAGCTGCTCGACCACACCAGGGCCACCGGGCTCCACGTGCGGGTGCACGGCTCGCCGGGCGACCTGCCCGCGCCGACGGACGCCGCCGCCTACCGCATCCTGCAGGAGTCGCTGACCAACGTGGTGCGCCACGCGAACCAGCCGAAGGTGGTGGACGTCCGCTTTTCGCGGGCGGACGGCATGCTGGAGCTCGTGGTGCACGATGACGGGATGGGCGCGCGCGAGCCGAAGGCCGGGAACGGCCTGCGCGGCATGCGCGAGCGCGCGGAGGCACTCGGCGGGCAGGTGCTGGCGGCGGCCGTGGTGGACGGGTTCGAGGTCAGGGCCGTGCTGCCGGTGGAAGGGGGCGAGTAGTGCACGCCGGTACCAGGGCGGTGCTCGTGTACGGGCTGACGAACCGGGCCTCGCTGCCGGACACGAGCCCGTTGTCCGAGCTGTACGACTACGGCCGGTTCACCGCGCATCTCGAAGCGTCCGAGTCGCTGCTGCCGCGGGTGGTGTTCGACTACCCGGTTGCCGGTCTCGCCGGTGCCGGACCGCTCGGGCTGACCAGTGTGCGGGCGATCCTCACGGTGACCCCGCGCGGTGATCTCACGCTGATGCTCGACGTCGAGATCGGGCCCGACGCGACCACCGAGTTCGTCGCGCGCATGCTCGCGACCACGTGCTTCCGGCGCGGAGAGCTGACGGTCGACGCGACGCCGTTGCTGGACTGGGCTTCGGCGCAGGTCGACACCGAGTGCGCGCTGGAGTTCGGCCGCGACGTGCACCAGATGGTGTTCCCCGGCGGGGCGCTCCTCGACCAGCTCCACGCCGACCAGCTTTCCCATCCCGAGCGGCTGTCCCCGGCCGCCGCGCAGGTCATCTACCGCGGCACCCGCCAGATCGCCAGCGGCATCCGGATCCCCGGCGGGCTGAACAACCCCGGCCAGACGATCGTCGCGCACGGGCGCGGGGTGTCGGTCGCCGCGGGCTGGGGCGTGGAGGTGGAGACCTGGGGCGACGAGCTGGAGAACACCTACGTCGTCGGCGTGCTCGTACTGGTCGCCGCGCTCGAAGTGGTGCAACGCGTGCGGCGCGCCGCGTTCGCCTCGCTGACCACGAACTCGGACGCCATGCTGGAGTCCACTGAGGACGCTCGGACGCTGGTTTCGCGGCTGTCCTCGGAGCTGAACGAAATGCAGCTCGACCTGAGCTTCGGCGTGGAGGCCTACATCGACAGCGTGCTGATCCCGGAGTCCGTGGTGGAGGGCTTCCAGTCCTCGCTGCGCGACGCGGTCGGCCTCGATCACGGGCTCGCGAACACCTCGCGCATGCTCGAACGCCTGCAGGCCGTGATCGAAACGCGGCTGTCCACATTGGAGGCCGCGGCGGGTGAGCAGCAGGAGCGGAGCGCGCGCCTGATGTCCGGCCTGTTCGGCGCCGGTTCGCTGATGGCGCTGCCGCCCGCGCTGCTGCTGGCGTTCTTCGGGCTCAACGGGCGGGAGGTCGACGAGCAGTGGTCCATCTTCGACATGGGGCACTACTGGCTCGTCTACCTGGTGGTGTGGGTGCCGTTCCTCGTGCTCGCGGGCGTCGGCGTGGTGCTGCAACGGCGGATCAGGGCGTCGTCGCCGCAGCTCACCAGATCGAGGCGGCGCCGGTGAGACCCGCGATTTCCGCGCACCGCGGCGGATCCGAGGAGTACCCGCCCGCGACGGCCGAGGCGTACCAGAGTTCGGTCGAAACCGGGGCCGAGTACGTCGAGCTGGACATCCGCCGCACCGCCGACGGCAGGCTCGTGGTGTACCACGACGATTTCGGCGACCTGACCTACGCCGGGCTGTGCGAACGCGTCGGCTACGAGCCGCCGTTGCTGCGCGAGGTGTTCGGCCTGCTCGCCGGGCACGCGATCGCGCACCTCGATCTCAAGGAGATCGGCGACGAGCACGAGATCGTCGAACTGGCGAAGGAGCTGCTCGGCGACCGGTTCGTGGTGACCTCGCTCGAAGACGTCTCGATCGCCCGCGTCAGCAGGGACTTCCCGGAGGTGCGGACCGCGCTGTCGCTCGGGCGGAACCTGGACGGTTCGCCGTGGTGGCACCGTGCGCGCGTGCGGCTCACCGAGCTGTTCCCCGCGCGCCGCCTGAAGGCGTGCGGTGCCGGCGGGGTCGCGGTGCACCAGCGCATCGCGCGCGCCGGCGTGCTCGCGCAGTGCGCCCGCGCGGGCCGGTTCGCGATGGTGTGGACCGTGGACGACGACGAGAGCCTGCGGCGGTTCCTCGCCGACGCCAGGGTCGACGTGCTGATCACGAACCGGCCGCGGCACGCGGTCGAGCTGAGAGGGGAGCACCCGTGATCCGGGTCGTGCTCGCGGACGACCAGGCGCTCGTGCGCGCCGGATTCCGCGTACTGCTGGAAACCGAGGACGGGTTCGACGTCGTCGGCGAGGCGAGCGACGGGGCGGGCGCGGTCGCGCTGGCGGTCGAACACCGGCCGGACGTCGTCGTGATGGACATCCGCATGCCGGGCGTCGACGGGCTCGAAGCGACACGGCAGATCACCGCGAACCGCGAACTCGAAACCGTGAAAGTGCTGGTGCTGACCACTTTCGACGTCGACGAGTACGTCTACGAGGCGTTGCGGGCCGGCGCGAGCGGGTTCCTGCTGAAGGACATCGAGCCCGTCGAACTGCTGCGCGCGCTGCACGTGATCGCCTCCGGCGAGGCACTGCTCGCGCCGACGGTGACGCGAAGGCTGATCTCGGAGTTCGTGGGGCGCCCGGAAAACCGGCGCATCGACACCACCGCCGTCCAGCAGATCACCGACCGCGAACGCGAGGTGCTCGGCCTCGTCGCCGGTGGCCTCTCCAACGACGAAATCGCCGCCCAGCTCGTGATCTCCACCGCGACCGCGCGTACCCACGTCAGCCGGATCATGACCAAGATCGGCGCGCGGGACCGCGCGCAGCTCGTCGTGCTGGCCTACGAATCCGGCCTGGTCACCCCGCGCGGGAAGGGACGCGCTTGAAGCCGCTCAGGGTGCGGTAGCGCTCCCGCTCGGCGAATTCCGCCAGCCGCCACACCCGGAAGGCGCGGACCGGCTCAGCCGCTGTGATCGTTCCTCCGCAACGACACGGCGAGGCGGACGAGGAACACCACAGCGAGCAGCGCGACGATGGCTATCTGAACCCACACGGGCAGCCTCCTCTCGCCTCCGATGCTCTGCAAAGAAGGGCGTCCGGGCGGGGACTTCGTGCACCGACGCGCCACAAGGTCACCCACGCGGGTGACCTGCGGGTCCTCAGCGCTCGCGCAGCCGGTCGGCCAGCTTGCGTCCCGTCCGGCCTGCCACCCGCAGCGGCGCGCTCGCCTTCCACGACGCGGAGTCCCGCAGCTCGCCGATCGCGGCGTGCGCGTTGTTCGACACCTGCGCCAGCGCGTCGAGCTGCGCCCGGACCGCGGCCAGCTCCGCCCGCAGCGCGCCGATGGTGCGCTGGTCCTCTTCGCGGGCGGCCAGCGTCTTGTCGAGCTGGCGCACCGAGCCGGGCGGCAGCAGCAGCGGCTGTTCGTCGAGTGCGACGTGGATGAACGACCGCATCACGTTCCACTCGTCGGAATCCACCGAATGCGAGGACGAGTCCTTCGACCACCGGTTGTAGATGCTGGTGAGCTTGCCGGTGTCGTGCACGCCGCACAGTGAGGCCGCCCTGATCAGGAAGTGCCAGTCCTCGCACACCGTCAGCGTCTCGTCGAAGGAGAACCCGAGCGACACCAGCGCGCGCGGGAACGCGAAGCAGTGGAACGGCGTGCGGTTCTGCCGGATGTGCCCGACGAGGTCGAACGCCGTGGTGTACGTCGGCAGCAGCGGCCCGCTCGCGGCGTGGTCGGCCAGCTCCTCGCGCGCCGCCCACCGCCGGTTCTGCTCGGCGGCCCAGCCGCGCACCACCATGCCGGGATGCGCCTCGGCGCCGCGGTGGATCGCTTCCACCCAGTTCGCGGTCACCAGGTCGTCGTCGTCGAGGAAGACCACGTAGTCGCCGGTCGCCTCGCGCAGCCCCAGGTTCGCCGGGCGGCCCCGCCCGCCGCCGTCGCAGCCGATCACCCGCACCCGGTGCGAAAGATTGCTCTCGAACTCGTCGACGAGACGGCGCACCTCGTCCTTTTTGGACAGGTCGTGCACCACGAGCACGACCTCGAAGTCCAGGTCGGTCTGCGCGGCGAGGCAGCACAGCACCTCGGTCAGCGTCTGCTTCCTGGTACCGGTCGTCCGCACCACCACGCTCAGGAACCGGTGCGCGGTCGCGGCCGCCTCCGGCTGCCGAGGCGCGCCGCGGTGGTACCGGCGGACGAACTGGTTCACCGTGCCGTACCCGTCGACGCGCGAGCGCACCGCGCCGATCAGCGCGCCGAGGTTCGTCTCGGTGCCGAACGCGGGGTGCTGCGCCACGTGCTGGTCCGATTCGGCGAGCGGGAAGTCCTCGCGCGCGCCCTCGTACCAGCCGGCCGAGCTCATCAGCTCGGTCACCGACCGGTCGGTGAAGAAGCGCAGGTGCGTGCGGTCGAGCAGGCCGGTGTCGGTCATGTTCCAGCGGCCGCACAGGAGCTGCCTGGCCAGATCGACGTGCCCGACGTTCGGGATGCTCACCACCAGTTCGACGTCCTGCTGCGAGCCGAGCGCGTCGGTGAACGCGCCCAGCACCGCCGCCGGGTCCGGCACGTGCTCCAGCACGTCGAGGCACAGCAGCGCGGCGACCGGCCTGCCCGCGACCACGTCGCGCACGGTCCCGGTCAGCTCCGGCGAGGTCAGATCGGCGGTGTGGCCCTCGAAGCCCAGCTCCACCAGTTTGAACACGGCGTCGGCGTCCACGTCGAGCCCGACGTAGGTCGCCCCCAGCGCGCGCACCGGCGCGGCCATCGCGGCCGCGCCGCAACCGACGTCGAGCACGACCTTGCCGCGCAGGTCACTGCCCTCGAGCAGGCGGACCGCCGCGCCGTAGGGACCCTGCTCGGTGAACTTGAATGCGTACTCGCCCAAGGCTCTCTCTCAGAATCGTCTGCGGCCGTACTCGCCGTCGACGAACTCGGCGACCGCGGCCCCGCCCGGCACCGCCGACGGCAGCTCCTTGCGCTTGCGCCGCCGCTCGAACTCGGTGACGGCGCGCCGCTGCTCCTCGCTGCCGTGCTCGCGGATCACGTCGATGGTCTCACGGACGATGTCCGCGCGGTCGTACTTCGTCGCGAGCAGCAACCTGCCCAGCAGGCCCTCGTACAGCTCGATCCTGGTCGGGCGGACGCCAGCGGCGCGGTCGAGGCGCTTGTCGTGGAACAGCACGGCGCGCGGCTCGTGCACCACCCGCCCGCCGTAGAGGCGCAGCCGCCAGCTCAGGTCCACGTCGTTGACGTAGGAGGGGAACGTCTTCGCGTCGAACCCGTCGACCTGCCAGTAGGCGAACGTCCTGACCAGCAGGCAGGCGCCGCTCGCCCAGCTCTGGTCGCCGACCACGGGGTCGTAGTGCTTCGGGTGCTCGCACGGGATCTGCCTGGCGTCGGCCGCCACCACGTCCGAGGTGTGCAGGCTGCGCACCAGCGTGGTCAGCAGGTTCGGCGCCACGTAGGTGTCCGGGTTGAGGAACAGCAGCGTGTCCTCGCGGGCGTCCTCGGCGAGCGCGTTGCACGCGGCGCTGTGCCCGAGGTTCTTCGCGAACCACCGGTACTCCACCGAAACCGACTCGTCGAGCCCGTCGCGGAGGTCGTCGAGGTCCTGCTCGCCCAGCAGCGCGCGGTCCGAGCAGTCACCGATCGCGATGCACAGCACGCCGAGCGGGTTGGCCGGGTTCGCGATCGCGTTCTCGACCGTCCTGCGCACCGCGCGCAGGCAGCGCCACAGCTCGTCGAGCGAGTTCTCGTAGAGCACGATCGCGACCCGGACCGAGGTCGGCGTGTGGTCGTCGGCGGACCGGGTCCGCACGGCCGGTTCCGTCATCGCGCCGCGGGGGTGTGCGCGAGCTGGTCCTTGAGCAGCGCGTCGTACTTCTGGCGCGCCATCGTGCTGTTCACGTCGAACGCCTCGACCCTGATCACCTTGCCGTCGGCGACGTAGTGCCCGCGGAACACCACGACCTTCTTGTCATTGCTCATCTGCTGCGAGGTGTAGAGCTTCACGCCGGTCTGCTGCGCGGCCGCGGTGACCTCGGTGAACCCGAACCGCTCCTGGTCGGCGACGAACTTGCTCATCAGGTCCTGCGGCGAGGCGGTGGTGAACGCCCACAGGCTCTCGGTGGTGGAGCCGCTGTTCGACAGCACCGACTGCGCCTGCGTGACCCCGGTCGCCTTGAGCTGGACCAGGTCCGGCTCCGGCAGCGGCTTCACGCTGGCGAGCTGGTCGGGCGTGTAGGTCTTCGAGCCGGGGCCTTCCCCGTCCGGGATGACCAGCAGGCCGGCGGCCTGGCGCGAGGTCGGGGGCGGCGGCGCCGGCTGGCTGGTGGTCTCGCCGCCCGCGTTGTTGTTGGCCGGCTCGTCCTTCTTGTTGAACACGGTGAAGAACAGGATCGCCGCCACCGCGAGCACGACGACCGCGGAGCCCGCGATGATCGCGGTCCGCTTGCCCTTCTTCGGCTTGGTCTCCGTGTCGAAGGACTCCGGGCCCTGCTTGACCCATTCCGAGCTGCCCGGTGCCGCGATCGGCGGGAAGTCCGAACCGGCCCACGGCGGGCTGAGGTCGCTGTCGGGCGTGTTCCACGCGGGCTGCTGGAAGCCGCTCGCGGGGGAGGACGGGTTCTGCTGGAACTGGCCGGGCTGCTGCTGCGGCGAGAACTGCGGCTGCGGCCCCTGGCCGGCGGGCGGCTGGCTGCGCCACGCGGCGGGGACCGCCTGGGTGCGCTCGGCGCTGCCGTCCCCACCGGCGGACGGCACGCCGTGCGGCGGGCTGACCGGCTGGATCACCTGGGTGGAGTCCGCGCTCGGCTGCGGTTGCTGGTGGTGCGGTTGCTGGGGCTGCTGGTACTGCTGCTGTTGCGCGTACTGCTGCTGCGGCGGGGGGCCCTGCGGCACCGAGGGAGGGCCCTGCGGGGCGGCGGCGAAACCCTGCTGGGGGCCCTGGCCTGCCGAAGCGTCACCGTGCGCGACCGCGGAGGACAGCACCTGGTCCCGGCGAACCCGGTAGTCGTCCGCGGAAAGCCTGCCGGAGGCGAGCTCTTCATCCAGCTTGCGCAGCTCTTCCTGCCACGACACGTAGCGCCCCTTAGATTCCGAACCAACGGGTGACGGGTCGAAACCGCCCCCGTATCACTCCTGCGGTGACCACGCACATTGTGCACGGTAGAAGCGGAGCCCGCTGCCGAGGGTCGAATCGTCACCGAAGCGTTTCCGATGATCTTTGGGCTGGTCGTCAGCTCTTCGGAAGAACCCCGGTCAGGGCCTTTTCGACGCCGCCGAACTTGCCCGCCAGCGCGCTCTGGTCGCCCTGCGGAGTCTGGGACACGCCGATCCCGACGACATTGTCGCCCGAGCGGTACCAGGAGGCGGTCACGCGGCCGGAATCGCTCTCGCGGGACAGCGCTTCCGCATTGGCCGGCGATTTCTGGAAACCGACCGAGGAAGCCTGGGCGGTCAGCGCCTTGACCAGGTTCGTGGCGCCCGCCGCCGACGCCGTCGGCACCACCAGCACCATGTAGCCCTCGGCCTGGTCGCTGGAACCGCGGTAGACGACCTCGCGCGCGCCGTTCGCCTTCATCGCGTCGAGCGCCGCCTGGTCGAACAGCTTCAGCTGCAGGCCCTTGTCGAGCGTCATGGTCGAGTTCGCTTCGCTGGCGATGCCCGGCAGCGGCGGGAGCCGGTTCTCCAGCGACGCGGCCGCCTGGTCCTGGCCCGACGCCGGGGGCGGGGGCGGGGCGCTCTGCGGCTGCTCGTCAGGGGAGGAGCTGAGCCACATCGTGCCGCCGATGATCAGCGCGAGCACGACCAGCACCCCGGCCGCGAGGAACGCCCACGTCGGCTTGGTGCGGGCGCGCCTGCTCGGCGCCGGGTCGTCCATCGGGAACGGGTTTGCCGCCGTCGGGGCGGGGGAGGCGGCCTGGGCCCGCGACGGCTTCGGGGGCGCGGGCGGGCGCACCGCGGGGTGGATCACGGTCGGCTCCTCGTGCTTTCGCGGGTAGGGCATCGATTCCGTCGGGCGGACGTCGGCGGGGCTGGGCGCGGTCGTCGGCCGGTCGGTGGACAGGAGGGACTGCGCGTGGCTCGGCGCCGGATCCGGCTGCTGCGGTTGTTGCTGCTGTTGTTGCGATGGCTGCGGTGGCTGCGGTTGCCGCGTGGCACCGGGCTCCTGGGGCGCGGGCCGGCTCTGCGGCACGGGCGCCGGGTTCGCCGCCTGCCACTGGTTCTGGTGCTGCGGGTGGCCGGGCGCGGGCGGCACCGGATGGCCGGAGTGCTGACGAGGGGAGAGCACGGGCGAAGCCGCGGACCCGCCCGACACCGCGGCGAGCAGCTCGTCCCGCTGCTTGCGGTGCTGGTGCTGGGTGATCTTGCCGCTGGCCAAATCGGCGTCCAGACGTCGCAGCTCTTCCTGCCAACTCATCTGGTGCTCCTCGTGGTGTCCTCGCGGGGTTCACCGGGACCATCGGCACCCCAGGGCACAACCGTAGCGCGAACGGGTGAAACTCGTACGTTCGTGTGGACTTCTGACCCGTTCGCGCAGGCCCGTTGCCGCGTGGTGCAGCTTCGTACCGCCCTCGTCCGATCGGGCCGCGCCGCCCGGTTTGTACGGCGCTTGTACGCCTCCGGTGCAGGATGCGCGCGGATCTTCTCCGTACCTGTGGAGGACAGCGATGAGGATGCCGTTCAAACGCGCCGCGGGGGCGCTCGTGCCGACCGCGGGGATCGTGCTCCGCGCGCCCTGAAGGACGCCCCCGTAGAGGTCGGCGAGGTCCGCCGAGCATGCCCCGAAGGGGCCCTTGCGGGACTGTGACGCCGCGAAGGCGCCCTTCGGGGCATGCCACGCGCCGTCGTGCCGCGCGCCGCGAGGGCCGAAAATGCGGCGTTGGATGCCCTGAAGGCGCCCTTGAGGGCATGTGCTGGGCTTTCGCGGTTCACGCCTCTATCTCGTTTCCGCGCTCGTGTCCCGACACGGGGACCTTCGGAGCAGGCCCCGCGAATGTGGCCTTCGCGGGGCCTGCTCCGGAGTGCATGCCGCGAAGGGGCCCTTGCGGGAATCTGACGCCGCGAAGGACGCCTTCGGGGCATGGGCGCCGCCGCGCCGCCGCGAAGGCGCGGAACGGCGCTCAACAAGTCCCGCGCGAGCCGAGATCGAGGTCCCGCAGCCAGTGCATTGTTCGAACACATGTTCTAAACTGGAGGGAACTTCCGGGGGAGAGGCGGTCGAGGTGGCATACGTGACGTTGTCGACTTTCGTCGGCTACAGCAACGGTTCCGGCCCGAAGCGGGCGTCGTTCGTGCGGCAGACGCGGCGGCTGTACGAGCGCCCGGCTCATGGCGGGTTCGACTTCTACCGCCGTCCGACGAACGCGATCAGGGCGGGCCGGGCGGCGGGGATGGACGAGGAGGCGATGACGGCGCTCGTCGAGCAGGCCCCGCCCGCGGCGCGGAGCCATTTCGCGGCGGTGGCGGACGGCTGGCTGCACTACCTGGGGCGCCCCGAGTTCGCCCGCGGCCGGCTGCCGGAGGTTGTCGAGGCCGGGCGCACGCGGTGGCGGGCCGGCGACTTCGAACTCGGCGTCAGCCCGCACCTCGGGCTGCGCAAGCGGGACGGCCGCACGTACGCGACCTGGCTGTACTGCAAGCTCGAACCGCTCACCCCGGACGTCGCGAACCTGGCCTGCTGGGCGATGAACGAGGTGATGGACGACCTGATCCCCGGCGCGGAGGCGATGGTCGTCGACGTCCGCCGCGCGACGCCGTACGTACTGGGCGCCCGTGACCGGGCCAGGGTCGGGCGGTGGGCGCTCAGCGAGGTCTCGTCGTTCCTGACCCTCTGGCACGCCGCCGCTTGAACTGCCGATTCGTGATGGGGAGTTGAGTAGCGGTACTCAAGACATTCCGGGCGCGGCGGGCGACCGTAGGAGCATGACGAAACCGTCCGCGCCGACCACCGGCGCCTACTTCGCCCAGGCCGCCGTGTCGTTCACGGTGGCGCTCGCCGCGGTCGCGATCGGGGTGGCCTTCCTGCCGGTGAACGGCTGGGTGCGCGCGTTCCTCGCACTCGGCCTGCTCTACACCGTCACGTCGGCCTTCACGCTGGCGAAGTGCATCCGCGACCGCCAGGAGGACACGTACCTGGTGAACCGCGTCGACCAGGCGCGGCTCGACAAACTGCTCGCCGAGCACGATCCGTTCAAGGAAGCGGTCTGACCGAGGGAGCGGCCTGACCGGCGGCTACCATCACCGCGTGTTCGAGTACCACGGATGGGTGGCGATCGCCGAAACGCCCGGCGCGGAGAGCGATGACGCGTCGCTGAAGCGCACGGTCGAGCGGGTCGGTCGCCGGATGAGTGACCTCGGCGACTACGGGCTGTTGGACCTGCGCTGGCTGAACGGGTCGCCGTTCCTGCACTTCGCCGGTCTGCTGAACCACCGCGGCCGGTGGGGCGACGAGATACTGGACCTGTTCGAGCACACCGGGCGGCTGGCGCCGGGCTCCTACGGGCTGCTGTACCTGCGCGACCACACGGATCCCTTCCAGGGCAACGAGTTCCGCGTCTGCCGGATGGCCAAGGGGCAGGTCACCGAGCACGACGACCCGTTCCTTTCCCCTGCCGTGCCCACGGTGGAGGACGCTCTCGACTGAGCCGTCCTCCCCGCGGGCGCACGGGTCAGAACGTCACGTCGTCACACGAGTAGAACGCGTTCGCGGTGTCGGCGATGTCCCACACGGCGAGGATCAGGTGCCGCCCGGACTTCCCGGCCGGGATCGTCCCGGAGTGCCGGACGTTGTTCGACGGCTGCCTGCCGTTGAACGGCACGGTCAGGAACGGCGCCGGTTCGAGCTGCGCCCTGGTCAGCGGCGCGGCCGGGTTCCAGCCGTTCTTCGTCACGAAGTAGCGGAACGACGTGGTGGCGTGCGCGGCGGTCAGCGTCCAGCCGAACTCGAAGCTCGCGCCGCTGGTCAGCTTGGTGGCGGGCCAGTTGCCGCCGCGCGGGTCGTCGAGCTGGGCGAACTCGCTGTGGTTCGCCGCGCAGATCTTGCCGTCCGCCGGTCCTCTCGCGGGGAAGCCCTTGGGGCCTTCGACGCTCTGCGGCTCCCACTGGATGGAGCCGCAGTTCTTGACGGTGCCGAGCTTGCAGAGGTAGGCCCGGCTCGGCGGGTTCTGGGTGTAGCCGTGGGCCTGTGCGGTGCCGGTGGAGACGAACGTCAGGCCGAGCACGGACGTCAGCAGCACGCCGATGCCGAGTGACTTCCTTCGCATTCCTCACTCCTCACGCTGGGGCCGCCACGCTGCGGCACAAGACAGTGTGAGCCGGTCGAGGAATGGTTTAGACCACCGAGCAGACCAATCAGGGGAACGCGATCTTCCATCCCGCGGCGCAGGCGGCGCGGCATTCGGAGCAAGGGTGGACAGGCAATCCGACAGAATCAAAAAAAGCCCGCGTTTCCGCGGGCTTCTCCGGAGCGGATGACGGGACTCGAACCCGCGACCCTCACCTTGGCAAGGTGATGCGCTACCAGCTGCGCTACATCCGCACACGCGCCGTGTTTCCGACGCGCAGACGAGCTTACACGGCCGGAACCCCGGCCTCCCGCCCCACCCGTCCGGAGGCAACGCGGTTACTCCGGGCGCACAGGGGGTGACGGCAGCGGTTTCGCTCCGTATGGTGTCCCCATTCAACCGAAAGGGTTAGTCCTTCGGGGAGGAGGTGCCTGGCCGGATGACCGAGCAGGCGACGGTGCCGCAGTACGCGCTCACGGGGCAAGACGAGCTGGCCCTGCTCAGACGGCTGCGCTCGGGTGAAGACGCCGCCTTCGGCGAGCTGTTCGAGCTGCACGCGGCCGCCGTGCGCAGACTCGCGCTCGGCCTCGCCGCCGACCGTTCCGAGGCCGAGGACATCACCGCCGAAACCTTCTTCAGGGTGCTGCAGGCGCTGCGCCGCGGCGCCGGGCCGCGCGACCACATCCGCGCCTACCTGCTGACCGTCGCGCGCCGGGTGTCCTGGGAATGGCACGGCGCCCGGCGCGACGTGCCGGTCACCGACGACGAGCTCACCACCAGGGCAGGCGCGGACGCTGACACCAACTCCCGCACCGACGAGCGGAACCTGATCACCACCGCCTTCACGAGCCTGCCGGAGCGCTGGCGCACGGTGCTGTGGCAGACCGAGGTCGAAGGCGAGCAGCCCGCGGTCGTCGCGCCGCACTTCGGGCTCAGCGCCAACGCCACCGCCGCGCTCGCCCGCCGGGCGAGGCTCGGCCTGCGCGCGGCCTACCTGCAGGCGCACCTCGCGGTCGACCGGACCGCCGACGTCGGCTGCCGCGCCGTCACCGAGAAGCTCGGCGGCTACACCGCGGGCAGCGTCACCGGCTCGGAGGCGCGCAAGATCCGCAAGCACCTGATGGGCTGCGCCTCGTGCCGCTCGATGCACGCGGAGCTGCGGGATGTCTGCTCTTCGCTGCGCGCGCACGCCGGGGTGCTGGTGCTGCTCGTGCCCGCTTCCGGGCTCGTGCTCGGCGCCGCGGGAAGCGCGGGCTCCGGCGGCGCCGGCGTCGGGTTCGCCGCCGCCGTCAAGGGATTCCTGGTCGGGTCGAAGATCCAGGTCGGGGTCGCGCTCGCGTCGACGGCCGCGGTCGGCGCGCTCGGCGTGGCAGGCGGCCCGGTGCTGTTCGACCCGCACGGCCCGCACCAGCTCGCCCAGCCGGACCAGGGTGTCCAGCTGCTGCAGATCGCCCCGCCGGGGCCCGGCCCCGGCCAGCTTCCGGTGCCGCCACCGGTGCCGCGCCGCGGCGGCGCCGCGGTGATCGACTTCGTCGCCCCCGCCGCGGCCGGTCCCGCACCGGGCCGCGACCACCCGGCCACCCCGCCCGGCGAGCACCGGCAACTGCCCAGCGAGGCCGTCGTCGGCACCGGGCCCCAGCTCCCCGGTGTGCAGAAGCCGGGCGCGCCGCCGCCGCCGTCGTCACCCGCGTCGTCGCGCACCGGGACGCCGAGGATCGACCCCGGCACCGGCGACCCGGAGCCGACCGGTGACGTCTCGACGCCGAGGATCACCACGGACCCGAGCCTGAGCCCGGACCCGGTCGAGTCGACGAAGCCGAAGAAGACCACCCGGCCGCACCCGAGGCAGACGTCGTCGCCCGCGGGCGGCACTGACGGCGGGCTCCCCAGGGCCGGTGCCGGCACGGATGGCGGGGCCACCGGCGGAACCTGCTCCGGCACGTCGGCTGCGTCCAGGTCGTCCAGCTCAGCCGACTCATCCGGATAGCGGAACCTGCCCCGCCACGACCAGTTCGACCTCGCGTCGGCCCGACCGGTCACGGTACGGTTGACGGGCTCATGCCGTCGCGCGGGAGGACAGGATGAACCGGCTGGTGCAGGGTGAGGACGGCCGGGACTGGACGGTCCGCGCGCAGATGGAGTGGCGCGCGCCGGCCACCGCGGACGGGTCCGACGACTTCGAGCACGACGTCGCGGCCAGCTACGCCCCGGGGATCGGGATGCTGGTCGTCACGCTCGCGCTGATCGCGGTACTGGTGGTGTGGCTGCCCACCGACGTGGTGATCCCGGCTTGGGTGCCGCTCCTGCTGCTGCTGATCATCGTGTTCTTCCCGTTGCGGTGGGTGCTGCGCCGCCCGTGGACGGTGGTCGCCGAGACCGACGGCGACGTCACCGGGGATCACCCGCCGGAGCGCTGGGTCGGCACCATCCGCGGGCTGTTCACCGTCCGCGGCGAGGTCACCAAGATCGCGAAGACGATCGAACGGCACGCGCTGCCCGATTTCGACGGGCCGCTGCGTCCGATGGAATGAGATGATGGCTCCGGGGCGAGCGGTGCGCCCGGGAGTGGAGTGACACGCGATGCCGGAGCTACCCGAGGTCGAAGCGCTCGCACACCACCTTCGCGAGTACGCGGCGGGGCGCACGGTCACCCGCGTCGACGTCGCTTCCATGACGGTGCTCAAGACCGTCAGTCCCGCGTGGACGGACCTGCACGGCCGCGAGGTCACCGCGGCGGCGAGGCACGGGAAGCACCTCGACCTGGTGTGCGGCGATCTGCACCTGGTGACGCACCTGGCGCGGGCCGGCTGGCTGCGCTGGTCGGATTCGCTGCCCCCGGCGCCGCCGAAACCGGGCGGCAAGGGGCCGATCGCGCTGCGGGTGCACCTCGACGGGCCGGGTTTCGACCTCACCGAGGCGGGCACCAAGAAGGGTCTCGCGGTGTGGATCGTGCGCGATCCCGGTGAGATCCCGAGCATCGCCAGGCTCGGCCCGGACGCGCTGGAAGTGGACCGCGCGAAGCTCGGCGAACTGTTCGCGGGCCGCACCGAGCGGCTGAAGACCGCGCTCACCGACCAGTCGCTCATCGCCGGGATCGGCAACGCCTACTCCGACGAGATCATGCACGCCGCGAAGCTGTCGCCGTACTCGACGCCGGGCAAGCTGGACGACGCCGCGCTCGACCGGCTCGCCGAAGCGATGCGGCAGATCCTCACCGATGCCGTGAAACGCTCCGTCGGGCAGTCCGCCGCACGGCTCAAGGGGGAGAAGCGCTCGGGACTGCGGGTGCACGCCCGCGCGGGCCTGCCGTGCCCGGTGTGCGGCGACACGGTGCGGGAGATTTCGTTCGCGGACAAGGCTTTCCAGTACTGCCCGACCTGTCAGACCGGCGGCAAACCGCTCGCCGACCGCCGGATGTCACGCCTGCTGAAGTAGCGCGGGCCCGCCCCTCGACGGGCCCGCGCGACCTCAGCCGCACAAGGCGGCCAGCATGGCGGGTGCCGGTGGCGCCGGCGCCACCTTGCCCACCTTGGTCACATCCGCGCGCAGGTCGTACTTGCTCAGCCCGAGCACCGCCTGGCGCGAGCCGTCGTCGGTGGTGAAGGCCATGCTGTAGTAGCCGGGCCCGGCGCCGGTGCCGCCCCACGCGACGACCTGCCGCCCGCCTGGGCACGGCGCGGTGAGCCGTTCGAGCCCGAGGCCGTATCCGATCGGGCCCTCTTCGAGCACGACCTGCTTCATCCGCGCCAAAGAGTCCGCGCCGACGAGCTTTCCGCCGAGCAGCGCCCGCTGGAACTTCGCCAGATCGTCCACAGTGGATATCACCGCGCCTGCCGTCCAGTCGTAGGACGGGCTGAACACCGTCATGTCCTCGTTCTTCATGTCGTACCCGTGCAGGTGCCTGCCGTGGATGAACGGGTCGTAGCGCGGGAACGTGGTCCGGGTGAGCCCCAGCGGGCCGATCAGCCGGTGCCGGATCTCGGACTCGGCGGTGTGGTGCGTGACCCGTTCGATGATCTTGCCGAGCAGCAGGTAGCCCGTGTTGGAGTACTCGGGTCCCGTCGCCGGAGGGTCCACAAGGGACCTTCGGATCACTTCGTCCGGGGTGTACACGTAACCGCGCCGGTGCTCGTCGAGGTAGGGCGCGAAGAACTCCGGGTCGCGCGGGTCGTGGACGCCGCTGGTGTGGTTGAGCAAGCGCTCGACGGTGATCTTCGAGGCGTCGTAGCCCGGACCGCCGACCACTCCTGGCAGCCAGCGCCGCACACTGTCCTGAAGGGACAGTCGGCCGGACTCGGCGAGCTGGAACACGATGGCGGCCACGAACGCCTTGGTGTTGCTGGCGACGCGGAACCGGTCGCCGGGCAGGGCGGCGCGGCCGGTGGCCAGATCCGCGACGCCCTCGGCGAACGCGCGGTGCCCGGTGCCGGTGCGCTGGTAGGCCACCGCGCCGGGGAAGCCCGCGTCGACGAGGCCGTGCACGGCGGTCCGAAAAGGATCGGTGCCGGCCGCGGCGGGCACCGTGCCCAGCAGCCCGATCGCCACCGCGCCCGCGATCGCCTTCCGCCGAAACCCCATTTCCCGTCCTTCCCCCGGTTACCCGTCGCCGCGTTCGGCGGCGACACCGTCAAACCCTGCCGTGCACCACACCGCGTAGCCATCGGGCGGGCCGCCGGTCGTCCGGTGGGGCAATCCCCACCCTCACTAGACTCGGACCTACCCGAATCCGCCCTCCTGGGGTCACAACTGCACAGAAAGTGGGTAGCAACCCTTGCACCTGGATGGTGTAGCGCAGAGCATTGACGCCGTGTCCGAATGGCCGATCGCGCAGCTCATCCCGTGGGGCGCCTTCGTGGTTGCGCTGATCGTGCTGGTCGTGGTGATCGTGCGCGCGCGGCGGCCGAACAACGTCATCGAGGACGCCATGCTCGAGGCGGTCTACCTGATGTCGAAGGCCACGCCCGACCTGCGCGAGGGGATCGACGGCACCAGCGCGGACAGGATCACTTCGCGCCTGCTCGAACTGCTCAAGTGCGTCGCGGTCGGCATCACCGACGGTGAGGGCACGCTCCTGTCGTGGGACGGCGAGGCGAACGACCACTACGTCGACCTGGTCGAGGCGATCGGGTCGGCGATCCGGAAGGCGCGGCGCGAGGTCGTTGGGCACGAGAAGATGCCGTGCAACCACCGAGGCACCTGCCGGATGCGCACCGCGGTGATCGTCCCGCTCATCGTGGAGAACAGCACCGAGGCCGCGCTGATCGTGGTCGGGAAGTCGCGCGGGAAGCGGATCGTGCAGATGGCCGACGCGGTCGCGCAGTTCGTCTGCACCCAGTTCGAGCTGGCCCGCCTCGACGAGTCCAAGCACCAGCTCCAGCAGGCCGAGATCAAGGCGCTGCGCGCGCAGATCTCGCCCCACTTCGTCTACAACGCGCTGAACACGATCTCCTCGCTGATCCGGACCGACCCGGAAGAGGCGCGCGACCTGCTGCAGGAGTTCGCCGACTTCACGCGCTACTCGTTCCGGACCTCGGGCATGTTCACCTCGCTCGCCGAGGAGCTGCGCAACATCGACCGCTACCTGACGATCGAAAGCGCGCGGTTCGGCGGCAGGCTCGAGGTGCGGCTGAAGATCGCCCCCGAGGTGCTGTCGGTGGTGGTGCCGTTCCTGATCATCCAGCCGCTGGTGGAAAACGCGGTCAAGCACGGGCTGGCGAACAAGCCGACCGGCGGCATGGTCACGGTGACCGCGCAGGACTACGGCACCGAGGCGCTGATCAGCGTCGAGGACGACGGCATCGGCATGGACCCGGTGCGGCTGAAGGAGCTGCGCGATTCGCACCGCAGCGGCGCGCACGTCGGGCTCGGCAACATCAACCAGCGCATGCGGCAGCTCTTCGGCGACGAGTACGCGCTGATGGTGGAGACCGCGCCCGGCGCGGGCATGAAGGTGACGCTGCGGGTGCCGAAGTTCGCGCCGGGCGTCCGCACGAACCTGCCCGACTACTCGTCGTCCCCGGCCGACGTGCCGGAACAGACCCCGAGGGAGACCCCCGCGCAGCCGGGCAGGCACGACAGGGCGGCCCGCCGAGGCTGATGTGCTTAGGGTGGGGGCATGAGCGTGACGGACAAACTGGCCTCCCGTATCCCGGGCCTCGCGGACCGCGTCGACCGGTCGGACGTGGTCGCCGTGGTGAAACTGCACGGCGTGCTCACGCCGTCGCCGTCCCCGCTGGCCAGGGGGGCGATCAACCTCGCCGCCGTGGAGTCGGCGCTGACCCGCGCGTTCGACCACGACCGGCTGAAGGCGGTCGCGCTGCTGATCAACTCGCCCGGTGGCGCGCCGACCCAGTCCGGCCTGGTCGCCGAGCGGATCCGCCAGCTCGCGGACCGCAAGGGCGTGCCGGTGCTCGCGTTCGCCGAGGACGTCGCGGCCTCCGGCGGGTACTGGCTCGCGTGCGCGGCCGACGAGATCTTCGCGCACCGCACGTCGATGGTCGGTTCGATCGGGGTGATCAGCGGCGGGTTCGGGTTCAGCGGGCTGCTCGAACGGTTCGGCGTGGAGCGGCGCCTGCACACCGCGGGGGCGAACAAGTCGCGGCTCGACCCGTTCAGCCCGGAGAAGCCGGAGGACGTCGAGTGGCTCGGGAAAATGCACTCCCAATTGCACGAACTGTTCGTGTCGTGGGTCCGCGAGCGGCGCGGTGACCGGCTGAGCGGGTCCGAGGACCTGTTCTCCGGCGACGTGTGGCTCGGCCAGAAGGCGCTCGAACTCGGCCTCGTGGACGGGATCGGCAACCTGCGCGAGGTGCTGGAGGACCGGTACCCCGGCGCGGAGATCTCGATCGCGGAGCCGAAGCGCCCGCTGCTCGCGAAGCTCGGGCTCTCGGCGCCCGCGGCGGCGTCGGCGATGCTCGACGCGGTGAGCCAGCGCGCGGTGTGGTCGCGTTTCGGCCTGTGAGTCGCCCGGATGGCGGCAGACATCGGGCCGCCGGTGAGCTTCCCTTGAGCCGAGTCACTTTGTTGCAGCTGGCAACAAAGTGCCTGGCGCCGCCGCGGGTTGTTCGGCGCGGCACAGCTCGCGGCGGTGCCGTCTTCCTGCGCGCCGTGCTGCCTCTGGACATTGCGGCGTGCAATGGGCAGGATGCGAGTCACTGTGAGTGCTCACGATGACACCCCAGACCCCAGGCAGCTCCTCGTCCTCGCCGTGGACGATGAGCCACACGGGCTTGCCGAACTCGCGCACTGCCTGACGAACAACGCGAACGTCCGCCGGGTGTTCAGCGCGTCCGACGCGTCCGAAGCGCTGCGCATGCTGTCGACGGACGACCCGGAGGTCAAGCGACGACGCGAGCGCGGGTACCCGGCGATCGACGCGGTCTTCGCCGATCTCGAGATGCCGGGACTGTCCGGGATGGAGATGTCGCGCGTGTTCGCCGCGCTCGATCCCGCGCCGGTGCTCGTCTTCGTCACCGGGCACGCGCACGAGGCGGTCAACGCGTTCGACCTCGGCGCCGTCGACTACGTGCTCAAGCCGTGCCAGCAGGAACGGCTCGACCGCGCGGTCAAGCGGGTCGTCGAGAAGCTGCTGAGCAACCCGATCGCCGAGGCCGTGCCCGGTGCCGAGCCGGTGAAGAACGACGACGAGGTCATCCCCGTCGAGCTCGCGGGCACCACCAAGCTCATCCCGCGGTCCACCGTCCGCTGGGTCGAGGCGCAGGGCGACTACGCGCGGCTGTTCACCACCGAGGGCAGCCACCTCGTCCGCATCCCGCTCGCCCAGCTCGAAGAGCGGTGGGAGAAGGCGGGATTCGTCCGCATCCACCGCTCGTTCCTGGTCGCGCTGCCGCTGATCACCGAACTGCGCATGGGCCAGGGCGGCTACCAGGTCGTGATCGGCAACGAGGAAAAGGTCCTGCCGGTGAGCAGGCGGCACACCCGTGAGCTGAAGGACCGGCTAGTCGGTTCCGCCCGGAACGGGTAGGCGTGGTGGCCGCCGACGAGTACCAGCGCCGGGTCGACGGGGTCCGCGAGCCGGACCCGACGCTCGGCAAGAACCTGCCGCCGCGCCCGCCGCCCGCGGTCGAGCCGGTACCGCCCGCGCCTGCCCCGCTGACCCCGGCGCAGCCGGTCAAACCGCCGCGGCGCCAGCGGGTCGTGCTCGCCGATCCCCGGCAGGGCACCACGACCCTGCGCGCGCGGGTCGAACTCGAGGAGCAGACGAGCTGGGGCGAGCTGCTGATCAAGGACCTGGTGAAGGCGCAGCTGCGCACCGGGCTCCTGCTCGCGCTCCTCGTGGTGGGCGTGCTCGGGTCGCTTCCCGTGCTGTTCTTCTTCCTGCCGGGGTTCGCCACCGCGTCCGTGATCGGCGTGCCGGTGCCGTGGCTGCTGCTCGGCGTCGTACCGTTTCCCCTGCTGTTCGGTGCCGGGCTCTGGTACAACCGGCTCGCCGAACGGCACGAACGTGACTTCGTCGACATGATCGAGAGCTAGACCTCGGCACTGCCGAGGAGCCAGGTGCGAGGATCTCCGTTGTGCAGCTGAACCCGTGGGCGCTGGTGGCGATCGTCATGGTCGCGGCCGTCACCTACCTGCTCGGGCACCGCTCGTCCCGGTTCGCCACCACCACGCACGACTTCCTGGTCGCCCGCCGGACCGTCCGCTCGCGCCGCAACGCCGCCGCGATCTCCGGCGAATACCTTTCCGCGGCGTCGTTCCTCGGTGTCGCCGGCGTCGTGCTGAAGGACGGCGCCGACGCGTTGTGGTACCCGATCGGGTTCACCGCGGGCTACCTGCTCCTGATGCTGTTCGTCGCCGCGCCGCTGCGCCGGTCCGGGGCCTACACGCTGCCGGACTTCGTCGAAGCGCGGCTCGAATCCCGTTCGCTGCGGCGGCTTTCCACCGCGTTCGTGGTGTTCATCGGCGTGCTCTACATGGTGCCGCAGCTCCAGGGCGCCGGGTTGTCGCTGGCGATCATCCTGCCGACCCCGGCCTGGCTCGGCGCGATCGTGGTGACGATCCTGGTGGCGCTCAACGTGATCGGCGGCGGCATGCGCGCGATCACCGTCGTGCAGGCGTTCCAGTACTGGCTCAAGCTGTTCGCGATCGCCGCGCCCGCGTTCGCCCTGTGCGCGGTGTTCTGGACCGGCGGCACACCGGACGGGGCGACCCCGCTCGCCGCGCCGACTTCGCCGGTGTTCCTCGAAAACGCGCACATCGACGTCAAGACGAACGTGCGGCTGCAGGTCGACGACCTGACCGCGGTGCGGGTCCGCGATCCCGGTGCCACCGCCGACCACGAGGCCGTGTGGCTCGCGCACAGCGAGCACGAGGTCGCCGAAGGGACCATGCTCACCTTCCCGGCCGGTGCGTCGGTGCCGGTCGTCACGGGCGCGCCGGTGCACAACGACAACTGGCTGCGGCCCTCGTCGAGCGGGACGGACGACCTGCTCAGCACCTACTCGCTGATCTTCGCGACCTTCTTCGGCACGATGGGCCTCCCGCACGTACTGGTGCGCTTCTACACCAACCCGGACGGCAAGGCCGCGCGCCGCACCACCGTGCACGTGCTGTTGCTGCTCGGCCTGTTCTACCTGTTCCCGACCATCCTCGGCGCGCTCGCGCGGATGTACGTGCCGAAGCTGCTGGTGTCGGGGCAGACCGACGGCGCGGTGCTGCTGCTGCCGTCCGCGATGATGCCCGGCGTGCTCGGGCAGATCGTCGGCGCGGTGGTCGCGGCCGGGGCGTTCGCGGCCTTCCTGTCCACGTCGTCGGGGCTGCTGGTGAGCGTGGCCGGGGTGGTCTCCACGGACATGCTTCCCGGCCGGGTCAAGGACTTCCGGCTGGCGACCGTGCTGGTGATCGCGGTCGCCGCGACCCTGGCGGTGGTGCTGCGGCCGCCGGACATCTCGATCAGCATCGGGATGACGTTCGCGCTCGCCGCGTCCACGTTCTCCCCGCTGCTGGTGCTCGGGATCTGGTGGCGCGGGCTGACCTGGCCCGGCGCGATGGCGGGCATGATCACCGGCGGCGGCTCCGTGCTCGGGGCGCTGGTGTACAACAACGCCTGCTCCTACACCGGCTGGTACATGCCGTGGTGGTCCGAGCAGCCCGCGATCATCACCGTGCCCGCCGCGTTCGCGGTGACCGTGCTGATCAGCCTCGCCACCCGGAAGCACCTCCCGGTCGACGTCAACCCGATCATGCTCAGGCTGCACGCGCCGGACCCGCTCGGGTTCATGCGCGACCGCGCGGTGGCCCGGTTCGGGCAGGCCGAGGAGAAGGTGCGGATGGGCAAGGGGCGGCACCGCAAGTAGCCGATCAAGGGCGGGTAATCGCCGGGTACAGAGGACCCGGATGGCGGTTCCCCTACGCGCTGTGAACCGGCGAGGACCGCGATTTTCTCAATCGCGATAACAAGCGGACATAACGTCCGATCTTGATCACTCCTCGATACACGTTCAGTAATCCTATTCACTCAAACGGATTACACGCGCTCGACGGGTATGAGGGGCATGATCTCCGTATTGCTCAGGTAATGAACGTTCAACGAGTAAGGCGGATCGGTGCATCACTCGACAGGTTGGTGTCAAGGCCCGATCGGAGCACGAGGAGGGTCGCGATGAGTGCGACGGAACAGGGCCTCGACGACGAGTCCACAGCGGACACCAAGTGGGAAGAGGTTCAGGCGAGCCCGGAGTTCGTGGAGTTGCGTCGTCGGTTGCGGGTGTTCGTGTTCCCGATGACGGTGGTGTTCGTGGTGTGGTATTTGGCGTATGTGCTGCTGGCGGA
>NZ_BAAANN010000018.1:0-29820 GCF_039529815.1 Amycolatopsis minnesotensis
GTCAGATTCCCCGAAGGCGCCCTTCACGGACCAAGGCCCCGGGCGGCTCCACGCATCCGCCACCCACCTCACCGGAACCGACGCGCACACATCACTGTGGCCTTCAGGGACCGCAACGCCCCTTTGCTTTCCCTCGCGGCCTTCGGGGCATCGGACCCCGCGGCGGCAGGGATGCGATCCGCCGAGGGATCCCATCGCGGGCGCGGAACGCATTCCCTGGTGACCGCCATGACGGCACTGCCGGACACCCTGCCCTCAGCGGAAGGCCACCGTGGAGGAGTCAGAGGCGTTCCTGGAGCGCGTCCGCGGCGGCGAGCAGGTCCGCGGCCCAGCGCGCGCCCGGCTTGCGCCCGATGCGTTCCACCGGCCCGGAAACCGACACGGCGGCGACCACCGTGCCCGACGAATCCCGTACCGGCGCGGAAACGCTGGCGACCCCCGGCTCACGTTCGGCGACGCTCTGCGCCCAGCCGCGGCGGCGGACCTCCAGCAGCGTCCGCTCGCCGTAGACCGCGTCCGACAGGATCGTGCGCTGGGTATGGGGATCCGACCACGCGGCGAGCACCTTCGCGCCGGAACCCGCCGTCATCGGCAGCCGTGATCCGATCGGCACGGTGTCGCGCAGGCCGCTCGGCGGCTCCGCGGTGGAGACGCACACGCGCTGCACGCCGTCGCGGCGGTAAAGCTGCACGCTCTCCCCGGTGATGTCCCGCAGTTTGGGCAGTACCGAGCCCGCCGCGTCGAGCAGCGGATCGGTGCTGCCGCCCGCCAGTTCGGCGAGCGCGGTGCCCGGCCGCCACCGGCCGTCGGGTCCGCGCCGCAGCAGCCGGTGCACCTCGAGGCCGACGGCGAGGCGGTGCGCGGTGGCGCGGGGGAGGCCGGTCCTGGTGCAGAGTTCCGCCAGCCCGCAGGGATCTTCGGCGACCGCCTGCAGGACGGCGACCGCCTTGTCCAGAACGCCGATACCGCTGTGCTGAGTCAAAGGGCTATGCTGTCCCACGAAGCGATACTAACGTCTCGAAGTTTGGGATGTCCAGATTCTGGGAAAATCGGACCCGAGGCGCCCGTCACGCGGCTCGCGCCGTGGGCGATGCCCCCGAGTTCCTTTGCTCCCAAGACCGATTCAACGGATGTCCCGGGACCTCACGGGACCTCGTTGGGAGGAGCGAAAGATGACCGCCACCGGTGGCCGCGCAGTGTCGGAGAAGACCGCGCCGGGAAAGACGTTGGCCGAGAAGGTGTGGGACGCGCACGCGGTGCGCCGGGGCGAAGGCGCCGAACCGGACCTGCTCTTCATCGACCTGCACCTGGTGCACGAAGTCACCAGCCCGCAGGCGTTCGACGGGCTGCGGCTCGCCGGCAGGCCGGTGCGGCGCCCCGATCTCACGATCGCGACCGAGGACCACAACGTGCCGACGGTGGACATCGAGCTCCCGATCGCCGACCCGGTTTCCCGCACCCAGGTCGACACGCTGCGCCGCAACTGCGCCGAATTCGGCGTCCGGCTCTACCCGATGGGCGACGCGGAACAGGGCATCGTGCACGTGATCGGGCCGCAGCTCGGCCTGACGCAGCCGGGGATGACCGTGGTGTGCGGCGACAGCCACACCTCGACGCACGGCGCGTTCGGCGCGATGGCGTTCGGCATCGGCACTTCCGAAGTGGAGCACGTGCTGGCGACCCAGACGCTGCCGCTCCGTCCATTCAAGACGATGTCGATCACGGTCGACGGCACGCTGCGGCCCGGTGTCACCGCGAAGGACATCATCCTGGCGGTAATCGCGAAGATCGGCACCGGCGGCGGGCAGGGCTACGTGCTGGAGTACCGGGGCAGCGCGATCGAAGCGCTGTCGATGGAAGCCCGCATGACGGTGTGCAACATGTCGATCGAGGCGGGCGCCCGCGCGGGCATGATCGCCCCCGACGAGGTCACGTTCGCCTATCTCGAAGGCCGTCCGCACGCGCCGAAGGGGGCGGACTGGGACGCCGCGGTGGCTTCGTGGCGCGAGCTCCGCACCGACGACGACGCCGAGTTCGACGCCGAGGTCCACCTCGACGCCGACGAGCTGACGCCGTTCGTCACCTGGGGCACCAACCCGGGGCAGGGCCTCCCGCTGGGCGCCTCGGTGCCGGACCCGGAGCGGATCCACGACGAGAACGAGCGTTTCGCCGCCGAGAAGGCCCTGTCCTATATGGACCTCAAGCCGGGCACGCCGCTGCGTGAGATCGCCGTGGACACCGTCTTCCTCGGCTCGTGCACGAACGGCCGGATCGAGGACCTCCGGGCCGCTGCGGACGTCCTGAAGGGCCACCAGGTGGCTTCCGGAGTCCGGATGCTCGTGGTGCCCGGCTCGATGCGCGTGCGGAAGGCCGCCGAAGCCGAAGGGCTCGACGAGGTCTTCACCGCGGCGGGCGCCGAGTGGCGTCAGGCCGGGTGCTCGATGTGCCTCGGCATGAACCCGGACCAGCTCGCCCCCGGCGAGCGCAGCGCGTCGACCTCCAACCGCAACTTCGAAGGCAGGCAGGGCAAGGGCGGCCGGACCCACCTGGTGTCCCCGCTCGTCGCCGCCGCGACCGCCGTGCGCGGCACCCTTTCCTCGCCGGAAGACCTGCTCGCGGGCGCCACCAACTGAGCAGCCAGCTGAGCGATCCGGCCCGAACCCGAACGGAGACCCACCATGGAACCCTTCAAGACCCACACCGGCATCGGAGTGCCCCTGCGCAGGTCCAACGTGGACACTGACCAGATCATCCCCGCCGTCTACCTCAAGCGCGTGACCCGCACCGGGTTCGAGGACGGCCTGTTCGCCGCCTGGCGCGGTGACGAGCAGTTCGTGCTCAACCAAGACGCCTTCAAGCGGGGCTCGGTACTGGTCGCAGGACCCGACTTCGGCACCGGGTCCTCCCGCGAGCACGCCGTCTGGGCGCTCATGAACTACGGCTTCCGCGTGGTCATCTCGGCCCGCTTCGCCGACATCTTCCGGGGGAACTCCGGAAAGCAGGGCCTGCTGGCCGCCGAGTGCGAGCAGTCGGACGTCGAGCAGCTCTGGAAGGTGCTCGAGAACGACCCCGGCGCGGAGGTCTCGGTGGACCTCGAGGCGAAGACCGTACGGGCCAAGGACTTCACCGCGCCCTTCCGGATCGACGACTACACCCGCTGGCGGCTCCTCGAAGGGCTGGATGACATCGCTCTCACGTTGCGACACGCGGGGGACATCGACGAGTTCGAGTCGCAGCGGCCTTCCTGGCTGCCGGTGACCACCGGCTAGTGGCACCCGATCGGGTACGGATTCCCTGCTCAGCAAGGGAATCCAACCCCGCCGGGGGTCGGTCCGAACCGGCCTGAAACCGCGCCGCAGGGCGCCGAAAAGGGGCCCCGAGGGGGTCCCTCAAGAGGCGGAACAGGGCTTCCGTCAAGGAAAACTTCCGCGCGCCGTTTGGAATTTGTGCTGCATTGGTAATACCGTGTGCGCAAGTCGGCCGACGTGGGCCGTGTAGAAGTAGTTCTTCTTGGAGGACTGGAATGGCCAACAAGGCCCAGCTGATCGAGGCGCTCTCCGAGCGTTTGGGCGACAAGAAGGTTGCGTCCGAAGCTGTCGACGGTCTCGTCGACATCATCATCCGTACGGTCAACAAGGGCGAGAAGGTGAACATCACCGGCTTCGGTGTGTTCGAGAAGCGCGCCCGCGCTGCCCGTACCGCTCGTAACCCGCGTACCGGTGAGACGGTGCGGGTCAAGAAGACCAACGTGCCCGCCTTCCGCGCGGGCACGACGTTCAAGGACGTGGTCAGCGGCACGAAGAAGCTGCCGAAGGCCACCGCCGTGAAGCGGGCGACCGCCACGACCCGGGCCACCGGCACCGCGGCCCGCGCCACGGCCACCCGCACCGCGGGGACCAGGGCGGCCGCCAGCCGTCCCACCGCGAGCCGCAGCACGACGACGCGCACGCGCGCCACCACGACGCGCGCCACGGCGACCCGTGCCACCGCGACGAAGGCGGCTCCGAAGGCCGCGGCGAAGGCCGCGCCCAAGACCGCCGCCAAGGCGACGGCCGCGAAGGCGACCGCTGCCAAGAAGCCGGCCACCAAGGCGGCTCCGAAGGCCGCGGCGAAGCCCGCTGCCAAGGCGACCGCGGCGAAGAAGACCACCGCCGCCGCCAAGAAGAAGAAGTAAGCTTCTCGAGAGCGACTTCTCGGCAGGGCCCCGCGCAGTGCGCGGGGCCCTGCCGCTCGTTCGGGGGTATGTTGTCGCCAGTCAAAGACCGCGGCAACAGACTAGGGGGCACATGGCAGGCGACATCGAGATCCGCCTTCTGGGGCCGTTCAAGGTCATCGTGTCCGGCACCCCGGTCGTCCTCACCAGCGCGCGCCAGCGGGCGCTGCTCGCGACGCTGGCGCTCGCGGCGGGCAGGCTCGTGTCGATCGACGCGCTCGGCACCCGGGTGTGGGGTGAGCAGCTTCCGGAACGGGTTCGCGGCAGCCTGCACACCTACGTGATGCGGCTGCGGCGGCTCATCGGAGATCACGCGGTGGTCACCGAAGCGGAGGGCTACCGGCTCGACATCGAGCCCGCGCGCGTGGACGTCCACCGTTTTCTCCGGGTGCTCGAAGAGGCCGCGGGGCAGCCGGCGTCCTCCATGGAGCGTGCGATGCTCGGCGAGGCATTGGCGCTGTGGGCGGGTACGCCATTGGAATCGGTGCCCTCTCCGGTGCTCGCCGATGAATGGACGCCGTTGCTCGTGGAACGGTTTCTCGTCGCCGTCGAGCGGCGAATCGATCTCGATACCGGGGTCACCGCCGACGCCGATCTGGTGCGCGAGCTGACGGAGCTGACCGGCAGGCACCCGTTGCGGGAATCCCTTTGGGAGCGGCTGATCAAGGCGCTCGCGCGCGCGGGCCGCGGCACCGAGGCGCTCGCGCGGTACGCGAAGCTGCGGGAGCTGCTCCTCGACGAGCTCGGCGTGGAACCGGGGCCGCGACTGCGCGGGCTCCACCTGGAACTGCTGACCAGCGACGAAGAACCGGCGCGCGAATCGCTCCGCTCGCGCCCGCAGCAGCTTCCCTACGACATCGCGCGGTTCACCGGGCGCCAGGCCGAACTCGCCGAGCTGGACCGCTTTCTGGCGAACCACACCGGTGACTCCACCGCGATCGCGGTGATCGAGGGGACCGCTGGCGTCGGCAAGACCTCGCTCGCGGTGCACTGGGCGCACGCGGTCAGGGGCCGGTTCCCCGACGGGCAGCTCTTTCTCGACCTCCGCGGGCATTCCGACCGGATCCCGCTGCAGCCCGACGCGGCGCTGGGCACGCTGCTGCGCGCGGTCGGCGTCTCCGCCGACTCCATTCCCTCCACTGTGGAGGAACGGTCCGCGATGCTGCGCACGAGGCTGTCGCACACCCGGATGCTCCTGCTGCTCGACAACGCGCACGACGCGAGCCAGGTCCGCCCGCTGCTGCCGGGTTCGGGCAACCTCGTGGTGGTCACGACGAGGAGCCAGCTGCGCGGCCTGGTGGCGCGGGAGGGCGCGCACCGGCTGAGCCTGCACTCGTTCGACCGCACCGAGGCGAACGCGTTGCTGGCGAGCAGTGTGGGGCGGGGCAGGCTCGCCGCCGAGCCCGACGCCGCCGCCGCGCTGACCGAGCTGTGCGGGCGGCTGCCGCTCGCGCTCGCCCTTGCCGGGGAACGGGTCTCGCGCTTCTCCGAGATGTCGATCTCCGCGGTGGTGGACGAGCTGCGCGAGCAACGGCTCGACGTGCTCCGCGACCCGCACGACGACGGCACCGATCTCCGCGCCGCGTTCTCGTGGTCCTACAAGGCGTTGCGTCCCGGCGCGGCGAAGATGTTCCGGCTGCTGGGGAACTATCCGGGGGTGGACATCGGCCCCGCCGCCGCGGCCGCGCTCTACGGCACCACGGTCGTCGAAGCGCGCTCGCTGCTCGACCAGCTCGCCGCGGCGCACCTGCTGAACCAGCCGAGGCCGCGGCGATACCAGTTCCACGACCTGCTCCGGGTTTACGCGGCGGAGCTCGGCGAACGCGGTGACGCGGCACAGGATCGGCGCGAAGCGTTCGGCAGACTGGCCGACTGGTACCTCGCGGTGGTCGCCGAAGCGACGAAGTGGGTGCGCGTCGATCTGGTCACCGAGGACATCAAGGTGCCGCCGATGCCGGAGCCGAGGGTCGAGTTCGCCGATCTTTCCGAAGCCGTCGCGTGGTACGCCGACGAGCGCGCGTCGCTCGTGGCGATGGTGGGCACGTTCGCCGATCTCGGCTGGGTCGGGCGGACCTGGCAGCTCGCCTGGCTGCTGCGCGGGTTCTTCGCGCAGCGGCACGACCAGGACGACTGGATGGAGACCGCGCGGCTCGCCGTCGAGGTGACCGCGACCGGCAGCGATCCCTTGGCGCGCCAGTACGCGGCGATGAACCTCGGCACGGTGTACCTGGTGAGTTCCCGCATCGAAGACGGGATGCGCGCGCTCGACGACGGCCTGCGCGCGTCCGGCGAAATGGGGGGCAGCGCGCTGACGGCGGGGATACTGAGCAACATCGCGGGCGCCTACTACCTTCGCAAGGAATACGAGCAGGCGCGGCTTTACGGCTGGCGCGCACTGGACAGCGCGCGCCGCCGCGGGCAGGCGAACTACGTGGCGCACGCGTCGGTGAACCTCAGCGCGAGCTGCATCGGGCTCGGCAGGCACGAGGAGGCGGCGGGCCACGCGCGGGTCGCGCACGAGGCGTTCAACGAGATGAACGATCTCTACCATTCGGCGCTCGCGCTCGGGAACCTCGCCGAGGCGCTCTACGGCACCGGCGACCTCGCCGCCGCCGAGGAGCACGGGCTGCGGTGCCTCGCCAGGATGCGGGATCTCGGCGCCGACTACGGCGCGGCGGACGTGCTCATCACGCTAGGCCGCGTGATGAGCACGTCCGGCAGATCCGGCGCCGCTCGCGCCTTCTGGCGCGAGGCGCTGGAAACGTGCCAGGCGCTGAAGGACCCGCGCGCGGCGGAGATCCAGGCGCTGCTCGACTCGCTTCCGGCGGATCCAGCGGATGCAACCCGCGCGGATGCGCCGCACCCCTAGACCGGCGCATCCGCGGCGAAGCGGTTGCGGGGTCCAGTACACCAGCGCGGACTGTCAGGTTGCTGTCATCAAATGAGCGACGAACCGGACATATCGGGCTCTTGTTGCACCGTGGGTAATGGATTACACGCGGTCCGTTGAACCGTGTTCAACCACGCGCGGATTTCGGTGCGGGGAGGGCGCTCGGGAAGTACGTGGCCGCCACCAGACGGGGCCCGTCCGGGCCTGCGGGCGGCAGGAACGACAGCAGCCACACCGAGCCCTTCTTGCTCGCCACCGACCCGCCGTGCGCGGTCGGCAGCGTCACCCCGTCCCGGTCGGCGAGCGCGGCGACCACGTCAGGGATCACCCCGCCCTGGCTGGAGACGACCGGCACGCCGCCCTTGCCGACGATCAGCAGCAGCCTGGACAACCCCGTCGAGGGGTCCTTCCAATAGCCCTCTTCGGACAGCAGCGATTCGTGTTCGATCTCCGCCCCGAGGTCGTCCGCGACGCCCTGGACCGTCTGCACGCACCGCAGCCTCGGCGCCGAGTACACGCGGTCCGGCCCGAACGCCTTCGCCACCTGGCGCACACCGGCGGCCTGGCGCAGCCCGGCGTCCGACAGCGGGCGGAGATCGTCGTCACCGAGCCATTCGTCGCGCTTGCCCGCCTTCGCGTGCCGCACGAGCAGCAGCGTGGTCAGGCCGGGCGGCAGGGTGCGGAAGGTGCGCAGGACGTCGACGTCGGTGGCGCGCGTCAGCACGGTTTCCGCCTGCTCCGGCGAAAGCCAGCGCAGCGCGTCGACCTCTTCGTTCAGCTCGAACTCGCCGCCGCGCGCTTCGGCGCTGAAGTAGTCGACGACCTTCGGCGCGGTCTTGCCGTCCTTCGCGGGCATGTCGTAGCGGACCGCGCCGAGGTGGCGGCCGAGCACGGCGTCGAACCCGGTCTCCTCCTTGACTTCGCGGACCGCGGCCGTCGGCACCGTCTCGTCGTCCTCGAGCTTGCCCTTCGGCAGCGACCAGTCGTCGTACCGCGGGCGGTGCACCACCGCCACTTCGACGTCGTCCGCGCCCCCGGCTGCCCCGCCGCGGCGCCGCCACAGCACCGCACCCGACGCGTGGATTTCGGGATGGCTCATCCGGTCGCACCGTGCTTCTCGATGAGTTCGGCCTGGTGGTCGCGCACCTTGGAGCCGTCCGACGGCGACGGCGCCCATTCGCCGGTGGAGGTCAGCACCCAGCAGCGGGTCACCGGGTCGAGCGCGGAGTCCAGCACGTGGTCGAGCTGCGCGGTCAGCCTCGGGTCCTTCACCCGCACCATCGCCTCGATCCTGCGGTCGAGGTTGCGGTGCATCATGTCGGCGCTGCCGATCCAGTACGACCCGCCGCCGGTGAAGTGGAAGATCCGCGAGTGCTCCAGGAAGCGTCCGAGTATCGAGCGCACCACGATGTTGTCGCTCAGCCCGGGCACACCCGGTTTCAGCGCGCAGATCCCGCGCACCACGACCTCGACCGGCACACCCGCCATCGACGCGTGGTAGAGCGCGTCGATGATCTGCTCGTCGACGAGCGAGTTGCACTTGAGCCGGATCCCGGCAGGCCGCCCCGCCTTCGCGTGCTCGATCTCCTCGGCGACCATGCCGAGTATCCCGCGGCGGATCCCGTGCGGCGAGGTCAGGATGTTGCGGTAGGCGTCCTGGCGCGAATAGCCGGTGAGCACGTTGAACAGGTCGGTCAGGTCCGCGCCGATCGTCGGGTCCGCGGTGAGCAGGCCGACGTCCTCGTACAGGCGCGCGGTCTTCGGGTTGTAGTTGCCGGTGCCGATGTGGCAGTAGCGCCGGATCGTCGAGCCCTCCTGGCGGACCACCATGCACACCTTGCAGTGCGTCTTCAAGCCGACCAGGCCGTACACGACGTGCACGCCCGCGCGCTCCAGCGTCCGCGCCCAGGTGATGTTGGCCTGCTCGTCGAAGCGCGCCTTGATCTCGACGAGCGCGACGACCTGCTTGCCTGCCTCCGCGGCGTCGATCAGCGCGTCCACGATCGGCGAGTCGCCGGAGGTGCGGTACAGCGTCTGCTTGATCGCCAGCACCTTGTCGTCGTGCGCGGCCTGCTCGATGAACCGCTGCACGCTGGTGGAGAACGAGTCGTACGGGTGGTGCACCAGCACGTCGCCGCCGTCGCGCAGCGTGCCGAACACGCTCTTCGGCGTTTCGCGCTCGCCGAACGCCGGGTGGGTCGCCGGCACGAACGACGGGTACTTCAGCTCCTTGCGGTCCACACCGGACAGCTGCATCAGGCAGGTGAGGTCCAGCAGGCCCGGCACCTCGACCACGTCGTGCGGGTCCACCTCCAGCTCGCGCAGCAGCAGCTCCAGCATGTGCTCGCTCATGTCCTGCGCGACCTCGAGCCGCACCGGCGGGCCGAACCGGCGCTGCGCCAGCTCGCGTTCGAGCGCCTGGAGGAGGTCCTCGTCGCGGTCCTCCTCGACCTCGAAGTCGGCGTTCCTGGTCACCCGGAACACGTGGTGCTCGGTGACCTCCATCCCGGTGAACAACTCGCCGAGGTGCGCCGAGATCAGGTCCTCCAGCGGCAGGAAGGTCGCCTCGCGCGCGCCGCGCTGCTGCTCGATGCGGATGAGCCGCGGCACGTTGTTCGGCACCTTGACCCTGGCGAACCGCTCGGTGCCCGCGTCGGGATCCCGCACCGTGACCGCGAGGTTGAGGGACAGGCCGGAGATGTAGGGGAACGGGTGCGCCGGGTCGACCGCGAGCGGGGTCAGCACCGGGAAGATCTGGTCGCTGAAGTAGTTCGACAGCCGAAGTCGCTCGCCGTCGTCGAGGTCGGTCCAGCTGACGATCCTGATGTCCTCGTCGGCCATGGCGTTGCGGAGGCCGCCTTCGAACGCCTCGGTGTGCCGCTCGACCAGGTCCTGGTTGCGCTTGGCGATGTAGGCGAGCTGCTCGCGCGGGGTCAGCCCGTCGGCGCTGCGCACGGAAAGGCCGGTTTCGTCGCGGCGCTTGAGCCCCGCCACCCTGACCATGTAGAACTCGTCCAAATTGGACGCGAAGATGGCGAGGAACTTGGCCCGCTCGAGCAGGGGGAGCGAGGTGTCCTCGGCCAGCGCGAGCACGCGCGCGTTGAAGTCCTGCCACGACAGCTCCCGGTTGAAGTACCGGTCGTCTGGCAGATCGGTCATCGGCGCCACCGTCGCGGGGGTGACCGCGGGCGGTGCGGAGGGGACCGCGTGGATCTCCTGTACGCGGCCCACTTCCGTCGCCCGCCCGCCCGGAATGTCACGCTGCCGGACAGGTGGGGGGTTCGCGCTCTGCTCGTCGTTCACAGTGGGCATTGTTCCGTACTCGCGGCCGAGATGCCCGTACCGAGATTCGACAGGTCGGTGAACTTCCTAACCGAGCAGGCACAGTTCGCCGACCACGGCGGCGGTGCGGGGACCGAGGCCGAGGTTCCTCGCGAGCACGAGATCGTCCGCCGTGTCCACGTCGCTGCGCAGTGACGGCGCCGTCACGTCCAGCGCGACCGCGCCGGAAGCCACGTGCGCGCTCGCCGATCCTTCGCCGAACCGGGGTTCGAGCCCGCCGCCTGCCGAGGACAGCAGCAGCGTGGTGCCGGTGCCCTGCCGGTCCGCGGTGAACGCGCGCCTGCCGTCGGCCTCCGCGATCGCGGCGTCGAGGTCGTCGGGGAGCAGGGAAGGCAGGTCGGCCTGCAGCGCGCCGATCACCGCGTGAGGATCGTCACGCCGCAGCTCTCGCGCGCCCTGGCGCAGGGCCGCGTTGAGCCCGCGCGGCCCGTTTTCGGCCACGATCTCCACGCCGAGCTCGCGCAGGCCGACGACCGCGGCGGGGTCCGAAGCCACCACGAGAACCCGGCGCACCCGCCTGCTCCCGGTGGCCGCGGCGAGCGTGTCCGCGGCCAGCGCCAGCACCAGCGCCTCGTGATCGCCGTCTCCCGACGGGTAGCCGAGGCCGCCGCGCAGCCGGGACTTGCCCGCGCGCGGAGGTTTCAAGGGGACGACGAGGTCCACGTCAACTGCCACGTCGTCCATCTTCCCCAAAACGTGCTCCTCGCGCCGCCAACCCACCCTTCCTTTACCCTCGCCGGGGCAAAAGGGCAGGATCAACGGGATCGGCGTGAGCCGGGGAAACCGAGGAGGAGTCTTGGCGAGGCGTGAGAAGGGCGGGTTCTGGGTCGGCGCCGCCGCGGCACTGTTCTATCCGGTCACCGCGATCGGCAAACGTGTCTACCGGAACAAGGAGCGCATTCCCCGGCAGGGGCCCGCGCTGCTGGTGCTGAACCACGTGTCGCACATGGACCCGGCCGTGGACGCGGTGTTCGTGCACCGGCAGAAGCGGGTGCCGAGGTTCCTCGCCAAGGAGAGCGTCGCCACCGCGCCGGTCTTCGGCAAGATCTTCCTCGGCTCGGGCGGCATCCCGGTGTACCGGGGCTCGGCGAGCGCAGGCGACAGCCTCCGCGCGGCGCACCAGGCCCTGCGCGAGGGCAAGATCGTGGTGATCTACCCGGAGGGCACCATCACGAAGGACCCCGACGGCTGGCCGATGCGCTCGTTCACCGGCGCCGCGCGCCTCGCGCTCGAAAACGACGTGCCGGTCATCCCGATCGCCCGGTGGGGAACCAACGAGATCTTCAACGGCTACACCAAGAAGTTCCGGCCGTTCCCCCGCAAGACGATCACGCACCTGGTCGGCGAGCCGATCGACCTGTCGGAGTTCCGGAACGGGAACACGCGCAGCGCGTCCGGGCTGCGGAAGGTCACCGACGTGATGATGGGCGAGATCGTGGCGCTGCTCTCGGACATCCGGGGTGAGCAGCCGCCGTCCGCCGTCGGGGAAAGCTCGGAGCGGGCCGGTTCCGACGGTCCGGATCTTGGCAAGTCGGACCTCGGCAAGGCGGATCTCGGCAAGGCCGGGTCCGAAAAGGCGGACGAGGCCTGATGGCGGTCGCCGTCCAGCGCGTCACCGTGCTCGGCGCCGGGTCGTGGGGCACCGCGTTCGCGAAGGTGCTCGCCGACGCGGGCCGCGACGTCACCGTGTGGGCCCGGCGCGCCGAGATCGCCGCCGAGATCAGGGGCGAGCACACCAACGCCGGGTACCTCCCCGGCGTGGACCTGCCGCCCCGCCTCACCGCGACCTCCGATCCGGCGGCGGCGCTGGACGGCGCGGAGGCCGTGGTGCTGGCGGTGCCGTCGCAGAGCCTGCGCGCGAACCTGACGTCGTGGACGGGACTGCTGCCGCCGTCGGCAATCCTGGTTTCGCTGGCGAAGGGCGTCGAACTGGGCACGCTCAAGCGCATGAGCGAGGTCATCTCGGAGATCTCCGGTGTGCCGGACGGTGGCGTGGTCGTGGTCTCCGGGCCCAACCTGGCCAAGGAGATCGCGCACGGCCAGCCCGCCGCGGCGGTGCTCGCCTGCGCCGATCACGACCGGGCCGTCGCGGTGCAGCAGGCCAGTTCCACCTCGTACTTCCGGCCCTACACCAACACCGACGTCGTCGGCGTCGAACTGGGCGGGGCGTGCAAGAACGTCATCGCGCTGTCCTGCGGGATGGCGGCGGGGATGGGCTTCGGCACCAACACCATGGCGACGCTGATCACCAGGGGGCTCGCCGAAATGGCGCGGCTCGGCACGAAGCTCGGCGCCGACCCGCTGACGTTCGCCGGGCTCGCCGGCCTCGGCGACCTGGTGGCCACCTGCTCGTCACCGCTTTCGCGCAACCGCTCCTTCGGGGAACGGCTCGGGCGCGGCGACACCCTGGAAGAAGCGCAGCGGGCCGCCGGGGGGCAGGTCGCGGAGGGCGTCATGTCGTGCTCGTCCATCCGCGAGCTGGCTTCGTCGTTCGGTGTCGACATGCCGATCACCGATGCGATGCACCGCGTCTGCCACGAGGGCATCGACCCGCGCCGCGTAGGCGCCGAACTCCTTGGCCGCGAACAAAAACACGAATGGTCGTAGCCGCTTGACGGGTCGCGGCCGGGTTTCGCGATGTCCCCGAAGGGGCCCTTCGGGGACCTGGGGGTCTCGAACTCGGCCCTCGTAGGACCTTGCGCTGCCCAGTGGGGTTTCCGCGTGCTCTTATAGGGGGCGGGGCTCGTCGCGCATTCCCTGAAGGGGGCCGTCGGGGAATCTGACGCCGTGAAGGGTCCCTTCGGGGCATCAGGGACGACGCGTTCCGTGCGGTGAGGGGCGAGGTTGCGGCGTTGGATGCCCCGAAGGCGTCCTTGCGGGCATGTGCTGGGATTCCGGCAGCTCGCGCTTCTTTCTCGCTTCCGCGTTCGCGCGCCGGAAGGGGCTTTCGTAGACGTGAATGCCGTGGATGCGGCCCCCGTGAGCCTTTCCGCTCCCGCGCTTGCTCTTGGGCTCGCGTCCATGCCGTGAAGGGAGCCTTGAGGGAATCTGGTGCCGTGAAGGTTCCCTTCGGGGCATCGGCATCGCAGTTTTCCGCGCTGCGAAGGCCGAGATCGCGGCGTCAGATTCCCTCAAGGACGCCTTCAGGGACCCAAGCGGCAGCTTCCGACCGGACGCGCGCCGTGCCCCGAAGGCACGCGAACGACCTAACGGGCGACGGGGCCGGTGAGGGGATCGAGGTCGTAGGTCCGCATCTCGCGCCCGCCCCGGTAGACGTGCACCGAGATCGCCGGGTCCGGCCCGTCGTTGCGCACCTGGTGCACGTAGCCGGGCCCGAACACGCGCGACTGGCCGGCGGTCAGCGAGTGGACCTCGGTGACCACCCTGCCGTCCGGGGCGCGCCTGCCCACCGTCTCCGTCAGCAGGCCGCTGACCACGGTGAACGCGCCCGAGGAGTGCGCGTGGTCGTGCAGATCGGTGTGCTGGCCCGGCAGCCAGCTCATGAGCCAGATCTCCTGCTGCTCGTCCGAGGAGACGAGCGCGGAGAACCGCTCGTCGGGGTCGTAGCGGAGCAGGCCGCGCCAGCGGTCGCGATCGGCGGCGAATTCGAGCGCGACCCGGACCGGGTGGCGCTGAACGGGGTTCTCGGTGGTGACAAGCGTGTTGTCGGGAACGGCGAACATGAGGCGTCCTCGTGGAAGGAGAAGGGTCGACGGGCCGGGGCTGGGTTCACCGACAACAGCGACACGACGCACACGAAACCGGGCGAAGGTCGTCGGACCTCCGCCGCACGGTCACCTGGCGCGCGAACATGCGCTCAGAGAACCAGCCGCGACCAGCCAGGTCAACCCGTCCCAGTAAGTGAGCTCGCCGCGTGTTCGACCGCCGCCGCGGCCCACGCCCTGACGAACGGGTGGCCGTCTCCCAGTTCCGGCTGGAAGAGCGTGGCCAGGAAGAACGGGTGCGCGGGCAGCTCACCGGTACCGCTCGACGGTCCGGTCCACGCCGAGCACCCGGTGCGCCAGCGAGCCCGGCTGGATCTCGACGACGTCTTCGTGCCCGTCGAGTGAGCACGCCAGCGCGACGATGAGCGGATCCTCGGCGCCGGGGCTGTTCTCCGCGTGCGAGGCGTGGCGGATGCCGCAGACGTCGCGGGCGATTTCGAGCACCGCGTGCTGGAACCCCGCGCAGGTGCCGAGGAACGGGATCCGCTGTTCGCGCGCGATCCTGGCCGCGGTGATCGCACCCGCCTCGCTCCGGTAGGGGCCGCCGGGCACGAGCCAGATCGCGTCGAAGCCCGCGAGCGCGGGGAGGAGCCCCGGGCGGTCATGCGGCCATCCTGACGCGGTGTCGAGTTCAGCACCAACGATGATCCGTGGTCGCGGCACAAGCGGTACCGATCGACGGCTGCGGGACACGGGCTGGCGCTGATGCCGCGGGACGCGATCACCGGCGGGGTCGCCGCGGTTCCGCTGTCCGCACCCCGGCTGGGTGCACCGCACCGAAGTCGTGCACGGGCGCGATCGGAGAGCCGGGGTGGCGGAACCGGCCGCCGCGCTGGCTCAGGGCACGGCGGCGGACGGACCGTCCTGAGTGGGCAGGCCAGCCGCCTTCCACGCGCGGTAGCCGCCGTCGAGATCGGTGGCACCGGCGAGGCCGAGCCGCTTGAGGTCCGCGGCCGCGAGGCTGGACGCGTAGCCCTCGTTGCACATCACGATGACGCGCAGGCCGGGCCGCACTTCGGGGAGCCGGTGCGCGCTCGCCGGGTCGAGCCGCCATTCGAGGTGGATGCGCTCCACCACGACCGAGCCGGGGATTTCCCCTTCGGCGGCGCGGTTCGCCTCCGGCCGGATGTCGACGATCAGCGCGCCGTCGTCCTGCCACGACTTCGCCGTCGCCGGCCCGACCCTGTCCAATGTGGACCGGGCGGAGGCCAGGAACTCGTTGATGCTCATGGGCGGACGATAGCGGGCAGCGGCGGGATTTCCGATGGCACGTCGCGCAGGCTCGCGTAGTCGCGGGTCGGCACGAGCGGCGGCGAGTACGCGTGCACGCTCGCCGCAGGGCCGCCGCCGGCACCGGTCACCTGGTGCGCGCGGCCAGCGCCGAACCCGAGCCCGTCACCCGCGGTGTGGTGCCGGTCGCGGATCGGGCCGCCGGGGTAGCGGTACTGCTCGTCCAGTTCGCCGAGCAGCACGGTGAACGATCCCGACGCGCCACCGTGGTCGTGCGGTTTCGTGTGCTGGCCCGGCAGCCACGACAGCAGCCACAGCTCGACGCCGTCGGTAAGCCCGAGCCTCGCCCACCACCGCTGGTCCTGGTCGAAGCGGACGAGCCCGTGCAGTTCGGGGGCGAGCTCGGCGGCGACCGCCTTGGTCAGGCCGACGAGCTCGCGCGGCGTCCAGAGGAGCCGCTCGGGGTGCAGGAGCCCGGCGAGCGGGGACTCGGCGACCTGCGGGTGGACTTCGAGATCGGGGCGGGTGATGGACTGGGTCATGACGATCTCCTCAGCGGACGCGGGGTGGCGATGGGCACACGACGCGACACGGCCGCGATACCCGCGAACAGCGGGCACGGCGAAGAAGGCTCAGCGGCCAGGTCGCGTGGTGGTACACCCGCAGGAGGCGACCAGGAGGAGGTCGATGGTGCGGTCACGCCAGAGCTCGCGCCCGAACACGGGCGGCTGCAGCAGCGGTGACCTGATCACGATGGCGATGGTGCCACACGGGCGCACGGCATGGCGACCGCCGCCGTGTCGCGTCTCACGTCCTGGTACGCGCGACACGGGGGTGCCGCCGAGACATGATCAACTTCGGTGGCCACAATGGGCTCGTGAGCGAGCCGACGCAGACCGACAACCTTGACGATCTCGTGGTGCGGATGGCCGGTGTCGGCGTCCGCCGCGGGCGCAACGAGCTTCTCGCCGGCCTCGACTGGGCCGTCGAACTGGACGAGCGCTGGGTGGTGCTCGGCCCGAACGGCGCGGGCAAGACCACGCTGCTGCGCCTTGCCGCGGCCGAGCTGCACCCGACCACCGGCACGGTCGATCTGCTCGGGGAGCGTCTCGGCAGGGTCGACATCTTCGAACTCCGCCCCCGGATCGGATTCACCTCGGCCGCGCTCGCCGCCAGGGTCCCCGCCGAGGAGATCGTCCGCGACGTCGTGGTGAGCGCCGGTTACGCCGTGCTCGGGCGCTGGCGCGAGGTGTACGACGAGCTCGACACCGAGCGCGCCGCCGAGCTGCTGGGCGCGCTCGGGATCGCGCACCTCGCCGAGCGCACCTTCGGCACGTTGAGCGAAGGCGAACGCAAGCGCGCGCTCATCGCCCGCTCGCTCATGACCGACCCCGAGATGCTGTTGCTCGACGAACCCGCCGCCGGGCTGGACCTCGGCGGCCGCGAGGACCTGGTCGCCAGGCTGTCCACGCTCGCGCTCGACCCGGACGCCCCGGCGATGGTCCTCGTGACGCACCACGTCGAGGAGATCCCGCCCGGGTTCACGCACGCCCTGCTGCTGCGCGACGGACGTGCGGTCGTCGCCGGTCTGATCGACGATGTGCTGACGGCGGAGAACCTGTCGAAGACCTTCGACCAGGACCTGATGCTGGAGCGCTCCGGCGACCGGTTCTTCGCCCGCCGCAGGTGATCTCGGCTACCGCCCGGTAGCCTGCGAAGAACCAGCTTGCACGGCGTTGGATGGAGGATGGCGTGGCAGAGTTCGTGAGTATCGAGGTCGACGCGGGGGTGGGCACGATCCGGCTGGACCGGCCGCCGGTGAACGCGCTCAACAACCAGGTGCAGATCGAGCTCGCCGACGCCGCCGCCGAGGTCACCGAACGCGGCGACATCCGTGCCGTCGTGCTCTACGGCGGCGAGAAGACCTTCGCGGGCGGCGCGGACATCAAGGAGATGGCCGCGAAGAGCTACGTCGAGATGGCCACCTTCGGCGCCGCGCTGCAGGGTTCGCTGGCCGCGCTCGCGAACATCCCGAAGCCGACCGTCGCCGCGATCACCGGCTACGCGCTCGGCGGCGGCCTCGAACTCGCGCTCACCGCGGACCGCCGCATCGCGGGCGACAACGTCAAGGTGGGGCAGCCGGAGATCCAGCTCGGCATCATCCCCGGCGCGGGCGGCACCCAGCGCCTCGCACGGCTGATCGGGCCGAGCAAGGCGAAGGACCTCGTCTACACCGGACGGTTCGTCAAGGCGGAAGAGGCGCTGGCGCTGGGCATCCTGGACGAGGTCGTGGCACCGGACGACGTCTACGCGGCCGCGCGCAAGTGGGCGGCGCAGTTCGCGAACGGTCCCGCGGTGGCGCTCAAGCACGCCAAGGCCGCGATCGACGCCGGCCTCGAAGTCGACCTCGCCACCGGGCTGAAGATCGAGACGCAGCTCTTCACCGCGCTGTGGGCGACCGAGGACCAGGCGAACGGGATGAACTCGTTCATCGAGAACGGGCCGGGCAAGGCCACGTTCGAGGGAAAGTGAGCACGGACGTGACCGATATCGACCCGGCCCCGAACCCGCACGCCTCCGAAGCAGAGGTCAAGGCCGCCTACGCCGACCCAAAGCTCGCGAACGTGCTCTACCACGACTGGGAGGCGGGCACCTACGACGAGAAGTGGTCGATCTCCTACGACGAGCGCTGCATCGAGTACGCCACGGACGTGTTCGCCGCGGTCGCGGGCACCGACGGCCAGCCCTATCCCACGGCGATGGAACTGGGCAGCGGTACCGGGTTCTTCCTGCTGAACCTCATGCAGGGCGGGGTGATCAAGAAGGGGTCGGTCACCGACCTGTCGCCGGGCATGGTGCAGGTGGCGCTGCGCAACGCCGAGAAGCTCGGCCTCGACGTGGACGGCAGGGTCGCCGACGCCGAGCGCATCCCGTACCCGGACAACACCTTCGACCTCGTCGTCGGGCACGCGGTGCTGCACCACATCCCGGACGTGCCCGCCGCGTTCCGCGAGGTGCTGCGCGTGCTGAAGCCGGGCGGCCGGTTCGTCTTCGCCGGTGAGCCGACGAAGATCGGCGACACCTACGCCCGCAAGCTCGGCCAGTTCACCTGGTTCCTCACCACGAACGTGACGAAGCTGCCCGCGTTGCGCGGCTGGCGCCGTCCGCAGGAGGAACTCGACGAGTCCTCCCGTGCGGCCGCGCTGGAGGCCGTGGTCGACATCCACACGTTCGACCCCGCCGATCTCGAAGCGAAGGCCCGCGGCGCCGGTGCGCAGGACGTCCGCGCGGTCACCGAGGAGTTCGCCGCCGCGCTGGCAGGCTGGCCGATCCGGACCTTCGAAGCGGCCGTGCCGCAGGAGAAGCTGACCGTGCGGTGGCGCCTGTTCGCCTACAAACTGTGGCTGCGGCTGTCCGCATTGGACAAGAAGGTGCTGGCGAAGATCCTGCCGCGCGAGCTGTTCTACAACGTGATGATCACCGGCACCAAGCCGCCGGTCAGCTCCGACTGAGTTGGCCTACCGGTTTTCCCTCGCGGATGTGGGGTTCCTCCGCTCCGCCGAGGGCGTGGCCGCGCTGGCGGCGTGTGCCGAGCTGTCGCTGACGGACCGTTCGCGGATCGCCGACGTCGCGGCCGCGCGCGAGATCGTCGGCGCCGATTTCGCGGCGGCGGTACTGGAAACGGTGCTGCTGCGGCGGAAATCGGTCTCCAAAGTGGATTCGGCGACCGGCTGGCTGTTCACCGGCGACGCGCTGCAGCAGGCGAGCGCGTCACCGGTCGCCAGGCATCGCGCTCGGCGGCTCGCGGGCAGGGACGTGCACGACGTGACCTGTTCGATCGGCGCCGACCTCGTCGCGCTCGCCGGTACCGCTTCACGGTGCGCCGGGTCCGATGTGGACGAAGTGCGGCTCGCGATGGCCGCGCACAACTGTGCCGAAGCGGGCGTGACGCCCGCCCTGGTCCGTGCCGACGCCCTGCACCCCGTCACGAAGAACACCGTGGTGGTGGCCGATCCGGCCCGCCGTGACGCCGCGGGAAGGCGCGCGTGGCGGCCGTCGGACTTCACACCGCCGCTCGACGAACTGGCCGAGGCGTACCGGGGACGCGACCTGCTGGTGAAGTGCTCGCCGGGTATCGATCCCTCGCTGGTGCCGTGGGCTGGCGAGGTCGAACTCGTGTCGCTCGACGGCGGTGTCCGCGAAGCCGCGCTGTACGGGGGAAGCCTCGCGGGCGTGGCGCGGCGGGCGACCGTGCTGCGCGGCGACGGTACACAGTGGACCATCACCAGCGACGACCCCGACGACGTCGGCGCGGCCGAGCCGGGGGAGTGGATCGTCGACCCGGACGGCGCCGTGGTGCGGGCTGGTCTCGTCCGCCACTACGCGGCGCGCCACGGCTTGTGGCAGCTCGACGAGCGGATCGCGTACCTCACCGGCGACACCCCGCCGCCGGGTGTCCGCGCGTTCCGCGTGCTCGAACACGGGCCGTACACCGAGAAGAGCCTGCGCGCGGTGCTGAAGAAGCGCGAAGTCGGCAGGCTGGAGATCCTCGTCCGCGGCCTCGACGTCGACCCGGACGCGTTGCGCCGCAGGCTTAAACCCCGTGGTCACGCCGAAGCGAGCGTGGTGCTCACCCGCATCGGCCGCTCGCCCGTCGCCTTCGTCTGCCATGCCCAAAGTGGACAAAAGTAGCGATTCGGGTGGAGTGTGCCGGTACGACCGTCTAGGTTTTCCGCGAATCGTCGAAATTTTCTGAGGGAGAGTCGATGTCGCGCAGCAGTACCCGTGTGTCCGGTCTCGTGAAACTCGCTGCCGCGGCAGCCATCGGCGCCACCGTCGCCGGTGGTGCCAGCGCGATCGCGTCGAGTGACGACGCCGCCCGCGCCCCGAAGGAACCGGCCAACATCGGCCAGGTCAAGAACGACGTCAAGGCGTACTACGGCGACTACCTCGACGCCGCGGGCAAGCACCACTACTCGGACACCGGCAAGTGGGCCGCCGACACGGCCAAGCAGGTCGACGCCGCGAAGCGGTACCTGTCCAAGCGGCTCGTCGACGGCGTCAAGAACCCCGCGATCGTGCTGGACATCGACGACACCTCCGAAAGCACCTACGGCTGGGAAGCCGACAACGACTTCGGGTTCGACCCGGTGAAGCAGCAGAAGGCCATCGACAGCGGCGAGTTCACCGCCATCAAGCCCACCCTCGGCCTCGCGCGCTGGGCCTCGGAGCACGGTGTGCGGGTCTACTTCCTGACCGGCCGCAAGCAGAGCCAGGGCCCCGCGTCGCTGAAGAACCTCGCCAACGAGGGCTACCCCACCCCCGCCGAGGCCTACTTCAAGCCGGAAGGCGCCGCGCCCCCGTACCTCCCTTGCGGACTCACCTGCAACACCGTCCAGTACAAGTCCGGCACCCGCGCGCACATCGCGTCGACCGGCACCACCATCGTGCTCAACCTCGGCGACCAGTTCAGCGACCTCGAAGGCGGCTACGCCGAAAAGCCCGTGAAACTCCCCAACCCGATGTACTACCTGCCCTGATCCGGACACCGCGAGGCCGAGTTCGTGGGCAGGGCTCCGCGTACCCAGCCGCATGCCCGGTAGGTCATGTTCGGGGGCCAGGTAAGGCAACCCGGTATTCCCGGGGCGTGCACCCGTGGCGTCGGTGAAGGCGTCCTTGCGGGAATCTGATGCTGTGAAGGGGTCCTTCGGGGCATAGGCGCCGCGTTCCCGCGTGCTAGCGAGGGTCGAGATCGCGGCGTCAGATTCCCCGAAGGCGCCCTTCAGGGACCAAACCCCCGGCGGGTCCACGCTTCCGCCGTCCCCGGGCGCCCTGCTCCCGAGGCGGCGTCGTGCAGGCCGAGTTTCGGGCGCCCAGTGCCGTCATGGTGGCCATCAGGGACCGGTGAAGCGGGTACGGAATCCCTGAAGGTGATCGAGGGCAAGAGACTCAGCCCGCGTAGGGGGCGAAGAGCTTCGAGAATTCGTAGGGTTGCTGGGCGATGTTGGTGCACTTGTAGAGGGGGCCGTTGCACGCGTTGGCGTCGCGGCCCTGTTCCCAGAAGGACAGCATGCCCAGGTGCACCGTCTTCGCGAAGTCGATGAGGGTGCGCGCGTCCTTCTGGTAGAAGATTTCGTTGCCGGAGTCGTTGACGCCGAGCATCGGGGTGACGCCGATCTTCTTCCACGCCTCGGCGTCCGGCAGGCCGAATACGGACTTCACCTGCGCCTGCGTGGACTTCGCCGCGGCTACCGCTTTCGCGCCCTGGTCGCCGGGGCCCTGGTAGTAGTCCATCGCCATCACGTTGACCAGGTCCAGGTCCACGCCCGCGTTCTTGGCCGACTGCACCACGTTCACGCCGTCCTGGGTGAGCCCGCTCGGCAGCACGGGCAGGGTCAGCGAGATCCTGAGCCCGGGATTCTTCCGCTGCACGATCGCGAGCGCCTGCGAGCGGCGTTGCACGGAGGTGGGGTCGGCGACGGCGGCGCCTTCGATGTCGAGGTCGATGTACTTGAGGTTGTACGTCTTCACCACCGCGTCGTACTCGGCGGCCACCGCCTCCGGGGTGCTGCACGCCTGCGCGAGTTCGATCCCGGAAGCGCCGCCGAACGCCACCTTGACGTCACCGCCCGCCGCGCGGATCTTCGCGATTTCGTCCGCCTGCCACCCCGTTCGCGGGTCGTAGGCGGCGAACCAGCTCGCCTTGCACCCGTACGAGGTGACGAAACCGAGGGTGAACGCGCGCAGGCCCCCCGCTTGCGCCATCCCGGAAAGGCTCGGTGTCGGCCAGGCGCCGAGGTCGACGTACGGCGCGACCGGCAGCGGCGCGCCCGGCGCCGCGGAAGCGGGCACGGCGGTGGCGCCGAACGCCAGCGCGAGCAGACCGCCCACCACGGGAAGCTTGCGGAGCAGGGACATGGGGACCTCCGGGGACTCTGGAGGCGGCATTGCCTCCGTATTGTCTTCGTAAGTGGTATAGACCAATGATCCCGGCGGGGCCATAGGCCGTTCGGAGGACGGCGGGCCCTGTCGCGCACGGATGGCAGCCGAACCGCCTCCGGCGACTCGGGGCACCTCGTGCGGCTGACGGGCGATTTCGCCGGTCGTGCCGCGAAGGTGCCCAGGGGAGCGCACTGCCCAAGCGCCGGTGCGACGGACACTTGGTCGATCGGAGTGGGAGGCGCTTGACAGTCATGGCTAATGACATTAGCTTTTGAGTTATAGTAATTAGCCTGCGGAGGAGATGGGCATGACGGAGTTCCTGGAGCTGGACGGTGGACGGCTCGCCTACGACGTGCTCGGTGCGGGGCCGCTGATCGTGCTGGCCCACGGCATGGGCGACAACCGGGCCGCCTACCGCGAGCTGGCCGTGCTCCTGGTCGACGCCGGGTACCGCGTGGCGAGCGTGGACCAGCGCGGCCACGGCGAGTCCAGCACCGGCTGGGCCTCCTACACCCGCACCGACTCGGCGGCCGACCTGCTCGCCGTGGTCCGGCACCTCGGCGGCCCTGCCGTGCTCGTCGGCCACTCGTTCACCGGCGGCTCGGTCACCATCGCGGCCGCCAAGGAGCCCGAGCTGGTCAGCGCGATCGTGGAGATCGGCTCGTTCACCCGCGCGCAGAAGATCGACTTCGGCGGCCTGTTCTCCCACGCCCGCTACCGCAAGGGCATGGCGCTGCTCATGGGTGCGGGGATGTTCCGCAGCGTCGGGCTGTGGAAGCGCTACCTCGGCCACGCCTACCCCGGCGCCAAGCCCGCGGGTTTCGCCGAGCACCTCGCCGCGCTCGAAGCGGATCTGCGCAGGCCCGGCCGGATGGCGGTGGTGGGCAAGATGGGCATGTCCGCGCCCACCGACGCGGGCGCGCTGCTCGGCGATGTCCGGTGCCCCGCACTGATCATCGAGGGCTCGCTGGACCCCGATTGGACCGATCCCCGCGCCGAGGGCGAAGGCATCGCGGCGGCCCTGCCGCCGGATTTGGGCCGGGTCGAGGTGATCGAGGGCGCTGGTCACTACCCGCACGTGCAGTTCCCGGCCGAGGTCGCCGCGGCGGTACTGGCCTTCCTGGGGGCGGGCGCCCGTGGCTAGGGCGGCGCTGTCGGCGGACGCGGTGGTCGACGTCGCGCTGCGCCTTGTCGACGAGGAAGGCCCCGGCGCGCTGACCCTGGCGGCGGTCGCTTCCCGCGCGGGCGTGGCCACGCCGTCGCTCTACAAGCACGTCCGCAACCTGGCCGAGCTGCGCGCGCTCATGTCGGCGCGGATCATGGACGAGCTGGCCGAGCGGATCGGCGAAGCGGTGCTCGGCCGATCCGCCGACGAAGCGATCCGCGCGCTCATGACGGCATGGCGCGACTACGTGCTGGCGCACGCGCACCGCTACTCCGCGCTCGGCCAGGCACCGGAGCCGCTGGTGGCGGAGGCGGGGGAGCGGCTGATCGGCATCCTGCTGGCCGCCCTGCGCGCGTACGGCTTGGAGGACTCCGAAGCCATCCACGCGACCCGGTGCCTGCGCGCGGTCATGCACGGTTTCGCGGTACTGGAAGCGGAGAACGCGTTCCAGCTCCCGGAAAAGCTGGACGAGACCTACGAACTGCTGGTGCACATGGTGGTCACCGGACTGCGGAAACCGCTGGGCGGCGCGTGAACCAGCCGCCCGGTGACGAAGTCAGTCCTGGTCGCCGCGGTTCCGGTCGTACTCTTCGCGGTGCCGCTCGTTCCAAGCGGCCAGCATGCCTTCGTGGCGACGGGTGAAGGTGGCGTCGTGCCGCGCCCGCCAGGCGGACGGGGTCACTCGGCGGGTGACGAGCAGCTCGTCCGGTGCGTAGTCGTTGTTCGTGTCGACCACTTCCAGCCCCGCGACGGTCAGGATCTCGCGCATCGCCTCCTGCATCGCGTGCCCGATGCCTTTCGTTTGGCGCCCGAACGCTTCGTACTCCTCGCCTTCGCCGAACGGATCGTCGGCCCAGGCCGCCTGCCCGGCGTCCATCAGGATCGGGTGGGCGTGCCAGTGGACGAGCACGCCGTGCAGGTCCGGCCGATCGACCTGCACGGTGGCGCCCGCGGTGCCGAGCGGGTGGTCGTCCGGGGTCACCGGCAGCCCGGCCGCGGTCAGTTCGGACCGGACGACGCCGGCGAGCGCGTCCAGCCGGTAGCCGATCTCGGGGTCTTCGGGTTTCTCCGTCACCCCGCCATTTTCGCGCTGCCCGGCGACGCCTGGACGCCGGGCTCCCGATCGTCAGGACGACCCGGCCGTTTCGGTCCAGTAGGCGGGATCGCGGCCGTAGTCGGGCGTGGTGAACGCGCGGTCCCACGCCGCTCCCGGTGCCAGGAGTTCTTGCCACGGCGCGACTTCCGTGTACAGCACGCGCAGGGAGTTGAGGGCCGCGTGGTGCAGCGCGGGCCCGTCGGTGGAGACGGCGTCGTCCGGGACGGCGACCTCGAAGTTGCGGGAGAGCGCGGCGCGGGCGGTGGCTTCGACGCAGACGTTGGTCTGCAGGCCGGCGACGATCAGCCGCCGCGTGCCGAAGTTGTGCAGGAGCGGCTCGAGTTCGGTGTAGTCGAACAGGCTGGCTCTCGTCTTGTCCAGCACCACGTCCTCAGGGGCCGGAGCGAGGGCGTCCATGATCTGCCGGTTCCACGTCTTCTGCGCGACCGTCATCCGGGGCAGCCGGTGGGCGCGCCTGGCGAGCAGCCTTGCCGAGCGCGGGTTGCTCCCGAGCGCGCCAGCCGCACTGCCGACCGAGCGCGAGTAGACGATCCGCAGGTTCTGGTGACGTGCGGCGGCGAGCAGGTCCGCGCAGGCGTCGATCGTTTCGGGCAGCCGCCAGATCGGCGGCCAGCCCAGCGCGTCCCGTACCCCGTCGTCGGCGAGGTACGAGTTCTGCATGTCGATCATCAGCACCGTGGTGGCGGTCATGGTCGCCTTCCCTGCTCGTCGTCACGGGTCCTCGACGCCTCATTGTGTCGAGGGGGTCACAGCGAGCAAACCGCCACGGCGGGGGTGCGCGATCGCGACCACCGCGTACAGCAGCAGGTTGGCCGGCGGGATTCCCGCCTGCCCGGCCAGGACACCGAGCTTTGACCGCCGGGAATCCCGCCGGCGCCGGTTCTATACCGCCGGGTGGCCGAACCAGGTGCGCAATGCGGTGTCGAGGCCGGTCTCTTCGCCGGTGCCGACCCAGCAGACGTAACCGTCAGGCCGGACCAGCACGGCCGCGGCTTCGGGAAGACCGGTCACGGCCACCGCGTCGACGCGCCCGCTCCACGGCCGCGCGAGGCCGAGAAGATCGGGCGCACTGCTCAGCAGCACGCCGTGCCCGGAGTGGAAGAGGCTGCTCGCCCACCGGGTTTCGCCTTCGACGCCCAGTTCGACGTCGGGCATCCGGACCCCCAGCAACGGGTGCGACGGCCCGTCGAACGGGTAGCGAATGTCCAAACCGGAAATCATTCCGGCGAGCTTCCGGTTCACCTCGGGCATTTCGGCGATCTCCCGGAACAGCGCGCGCATCGCCAGTGCGGTGGGCTCCTGGCTGATCAAGGCCGTCTGCGCGCGGGTGTTCCCGATGACGCGCTCTCCGACGGGGTGCCGTTCGGCGTGGTAGGTGTCGAGCAGCCCGGCAGGCGCCCAGCCGTTGATCTCGGCGGCGAGCTTCCAGCCGAGGTTCATCGCGTCCTGCACCCCGAGGTTGAGCCCCTGTCCGCCCGCGGGGAAGTGGATGTGCGCCGCGTCGCCCGCGAGCAGCACCCGCCCGACGCGGTACCGCTCGACCTGCCGCGCGGTGTCGGAGAACTGGGAGGCCCACCTGACCTCGGCGACTTCGACCTCGTCGCCGTGGATCTTCTTCAGGAACCCGGTGACCAGTCCGGCGGGCACCGCGGTGCCGCGGTCGACGTACTCCGTGGACGAGTGCCTGGCCAGTACCCGGAACAATCCGGGCTCGCCGAGCGGGATGGCGCCGGTCATGGCCTGCAGGTTGGGGTCCTCGCCGAAGATGTCGCGGATCGACTGCCATTGCCTGGCCAGTTTCGCGGGGGTCTTGCTGAGCACGACATCGGCCACGATGGCGTACGTGGTCGGGTCCGTGCCGGGGAACGGGACATCGAGCAGCTTCCGCACGGTGCTGCGGCCACCGTCGCAGCCGACGAGGTACCGGGCGCGGATTTCGTATTCGCCGTCGCCGTCCCGCACCGTCGCGACAATGGAGTCCTTTGTGGACTCGAATGACAACAGTGCGTGCCCGCGGCGGATCTTCGTGCCCAGTTCGGCGAGTCGTTCCTCCAGCACCTGTTCGGTCCGCGCCTGGGGAATCCCGACCTGGTAGGGGTGCCGGGTCTGCCAGCCGTCGTAGCTCAGCGGGATTCCGCTGAAGTGCCCGTCGCCGACCGTCGACATCGCACGGGAACTCGCCCTGTCGAACAGGCCGCGCAGGTCGAACACCTCGGCCGTGCGCGGCTGGAGGTTGAGCGCCTTCGACTGGCCGCTGCGCTCCGTGAGCCGTTCGAGCACGCCCACGTCGACCCCCGCCAGTGCGAGTTCCGTCGCCAGCGCGAGCCCGACGGGTCCGCCGCCGATCACCAGTACGTCCGTGTCCATCCCCATCTCCTTAACGTTGTTAAGTGGTGATTTCCACAGTGCCCTTAATGTTGTTAAGGTGTCAAGGGCTGACCGGGTGAGGGGCGAGGACATGGCGTTGAGTAGGCAGGACATCGCGCGGGCAGGGCTGCGGCTGCTCAACGACGTGGGCTTGAACGGCCTGACGCTGCGGTTGATAGCGCAGGAACTGGGGGTGAAGGCGCCCGCGCTCTACTGGCACCTGAAGAACAAGCAGGAACTGCTCGACGAGATGGCCACCCAGATGTACCGCGATCGCGACGACCTCTTCGACGCCCCGGTGAAGGGTGGTGACTGGGCGGAAGACCTCGCCGCGCGGGCTCGCGGCTTCCGCCGGATGATGCTCGCCTACCGCGATGGGGCGAAGGTCTTCGCGGGCACGTTCCTCACCGATATCGTCACCCCGAACGAAAATGTGTACAAATTCCTCATCGGCGAGGGCTTCGATCCGCATCGCGTCGGGCGTATCACCTTCACGCTGTTCACCTACGTCATCGGGTTCACCATCGAAGAGCAGGCCGTGTACCCGCGTCCTGGTGAGCTGGACGAGCGCTACCGCGAACGGGTCGACACCCTGGCCGAACGCATCGACGCGCCGGTGCTGGCCGCGCTGACCTCGTCGCTCCCGGTCGGTGACCCGGACCAGCAGTTCGAGGACGGGCTCGAGATCGTGCTCACCGGGATGCGGGCGTGGCTAACGCGCTGAACCGTCCACAGTGGTCTCTGCGATCTCCTCGCAGGCTTCGCAGTCGCCGACGGCGGGCGAACGCGGCCCGCGGTGCGCCTGCCAGCGCATTTCGCACAGCGTTTTGAGCGAGGTGCGGTCCGGTGGCCGCTCGTCGAGCCGGGTGCGGTGCCTCAGGCCGCCGATCACCGGCCGGTACCCGGTCATGTGCGGTGGTTCGTGCGGCGCAGCCACACCGCGCACCCGGGGCACAGCGGCGCGTCCTGCTTGTCCCGCCTGCTGAGCTGGTCGCACCGGTGCGCGTGATCGCCGAGCGCCATGTCCGCGCACCGCGGGTACACCGCGCCCACGGCCGGATCCTCGACGGCGACGAGCGAATACGCGTGCCGCTGGCAATCGCCCGCATACACCCGGATCAGGATCCGGTGGTCGGTCGGCGTTCGCTTCACAAGCGCACCTGACGCCGGTGAAAGGCGCGCCGGACCCGGAACCGCCAGCGCCCGCCGCATTGCAGCGGCGCGGACATCTTCGGCTCGACGAGGTGCACGCACACCCGTGAACCGTCCGTTTTGGACTCCTCGATCGAGTACACGGGGATGCGATTCATCGTGTCCTGCCCATGGCTTCAAGGCGCGCCTTCTCGGCGACCGCGGCATACATGTTCTTGATGTGTTCGGAGACGGCTTGCGCGGGAAGGATTGCCGCCGGGGTGTCATCGCCGATCTGAATGACCACTTGGAAACCGGCGGTGGTCTTGATCAGCCCCACCACGACCTGGCTCGGCGTGCCGGACAGCTCGCGGGCCGGTGTGATCAGCAAGAGTCGCCAGCCTCGGTCATCCACGCCTGTCTCCCCGGTTGTATCCTGCTGTCGAATCACTCTTCGCTGCCAAGGCAACGATCAGTTGATGACAACAGTGTCAACGCTGACAGCGTCGCGAGGCAATGACCTGATTGGGTGACGCGTGGGCGCGGCGCGACCTGCATTAGCATGTGTTGCATGAGTGGTAGCACCCGCACATCGGCGGCCCTCAACCTCGGCGAGAGGTTGCGGAAGGCACGCGAGGCGCAAGGCGTGTCGCTGCGCAAACTGGCCGAGGCGATGGGTGAGAAGCCGAGTTATTCGGGCGTCATCTCCCGATGGGAAACCGGTGACCGGCTCGCCAAGGCCGAGGATGTCGCGAAGATCGTCGAGGCGCTGAAACTCGGCTCCGACGAAGCGGCCGAGCTGACCGAGTTCGCCAGCGCCAGTGCCGCGGGAAGCAAGTCGTCGTGGCTGGCGATCACCTTGCCCGAGCGCCGTCAGCAACTGAATGCCCTGCTCGCCGCCGAAGCCACCGCCACCAAGGTCACGCACGTCGCGCCGCTGCTCATCCCCGGAGTACTGCAGACCGCCGATGTCATCCGCGCGATCATGGTCGACGGCGGCGTGCCAGGCGATGAGATCGACGAGCGGGTCTACATGCGACTCGGCCGCCGCGATCTGATCACGCGAAAGAACGCCGCGCACCTGGAAGTCCTTCTCGAAGAGGCCGCAATACGCCGAACTATCGGCAGCCCGGGAACGCAGGTGGACCAGCTTCGGTACCTGCTCGAACTCGGCGAACTGCCGAACGTCGACATTCGAATCGTGTCGTACTCCGCTGGATGGACACCGGCGGCGATTGGTTCGTTCATCTTGTTGGAGTCCGACCAAGCGCCGCCACTCGTGAGCCTTGACATGGCAGGAAGTGGGCTCATGCTCCACGACCGTGACGACATTGCGGCGTATCGGCGAGCGGCCGCCGAGGTACGAGAAAAAGCGATGAGCCCGGCGGATACGGCTGTGTTCATTGCACGGGTCATTACCGAATTGGAGGATCAGGAATGACGGTATCCCGAAACGCCCGCGGCTGGTTCAAGTCGAGTTGGAGTCCGGACAAGGCTGACTGTGTCGAGGTGCGGTTTGCCCCGACTGTAGGTGTGCGCGACACCAAGGACCGTGATGGCGGGCATCTTGATCTCGACTCGCGGGCGTGGGGTGCGTTCCTGGCGCAGACGCGGGGCCGCTTGAGTGGTCCGTGAAGGGCGCCTTCGGGGAATCTGATGCCGTGAATTCGGCTTTCGCGGCGGGAGGTTTGCTGGGGC
>NZ_BAAANN010000018.1:29918-178684 GCF_039529815.1 Amycolatopsis minnesotensis
GCTGATGCCCTGAAGGCGTCCTTTGCGGCGTTGGGTTCCCTTATGGGCGCCTTCAGGGCATGGGTGGGGGAGTGGGGGCAGGTGCGCGGGAAGAGGGGAAGGCTCGCGTGGGGCGCATTTGCGGCGTTGAAGTCCCTGAAGGTCACCTTCAGGGCATTAGCGTCGTTTCTGGTGACGGTGGGCGGTGGAGGCGGGAGGTTCTCCGGGTTGTGGTCCGTGAAGGTGGCCTTTGGGGAATCTGACGCCGTGAATTCGGCTTTCGCGGCGGGGGGTTTGCTGGGGCTGATGCCCTGAAGGCGTCCTTTGCGGCGTTGGGTTCCCTTATGGGCGCCTTCAGGGCATGGGTGGGGGAGTGGGGGCAGGTGCGCGGGAAGAGGGGAGGCTCGTGAGGGGCGCATTTGCGGCGTTGAAGTCCCCGAAGGTCACCTTCAGGGCATGCGGGAACTCCCGCCGAGGCGGGTGGAACGCGCCGCGATGATGAGTGCGCTGGCCGCGAGCGGGGGCAGTGCCCACAGCGCCGCGGTGACGTAGCCGTGCTGGGTGGGAAGCATGCTCCCGGTCGGGGTGGTGGCGGCGAGCAGGAGTCCGGTGAGTGCGCTGCCGGTGCTGAAGCCGATGCTGCGGACGATCTGGTTGATCGAGAGCACGCTGGCCGTTTCTTCTTGGGGCACACCGGCGAGGACGAGCTTGGGCATCACCGCGAAGACGCCGCCGACGGCGAAACCGAGCAGCGCGATCGCGGCGAGGACGGCCACGAGCGACTGGTTGGCGGCGGCGAACAGCAGTGCGCTGGCGATGGCGATCATGGTCGCGAGCGCGTAGGTCCAACGCTCGGAGATGCGCGCGATGAGCCGAGGTAGCGATTTTCCCGCGACGAAGCCGAGTAGCGAGAACGGGATCAGCGCGGCACCGGCGGCGACACCGGGGAGCGCGAATCCGTAGTGGGCGCCCGCCGGTGTCTGCACGTAGCGGGTGAGCAGGCTGAACAGCAGGTACAAACCCGTTCCGGCGATGAGTATCGCCAGGTTCGCGCGCAGGACGGGGCCCTGGGCGAGCAGCCGCAGGTTCACCAGCGGTGCCGCGGTGCGCAGTTCGATGATCGCCCAGATGGCGAGGATCGCGACAGAACCGGCGAGAACGCCACCGGCCAGCCACGCCGTGGCCCAGAGCGCGGGTTCCGCGATGACCAGGAGCAGCCCGAGGCTGCCGAGGGCGAGCAGCAGCGCGCCGGCGACGTCGATCCGCGGCCGCGGGCCTGGCGCCTCGACAGGTAGCGCTCGCCATGCGATGGCCAGCGCGGCTGCGGACAGGACGAGCCCGAGTCCGTATGCGGCGCGCAGGCCCGCGAGCTGGTCGAGCAGGCTGATCACCGGGTAGCCGACCCCGATGCCGACGGTCGACGCGACCGACAGCGCCGCGATCGTCGAACCCGAGCGCTCGGGCGGCAGGTGCGTGCGGGCGACGCTCATCAACAGCGCACCCACCGCGACGGCGAGCCCCTGCAACCCGCGTCCGATCAGCAACGCCGGGAACGGAAGCGGGAGCACCGTCAGCAGTCCGCCCAGCGTCACCAGCGCGAGCGTGGCCAGGATCGTGACACGGCGGTACGGGCCGCTGCCGAGCCTGCCCAGAACCGGGCCCGCGATCGCGCCGGTGAACAGGGTCACCGTCAACGTCCACTGCGCGGCGCCCAGCGACACGTGCATTCCCGTGGCGACCGGCGTGATGAGCGGCGCCCCGACACTGCCGATCACCGCTCCCGACAACGCCGTGCACACCAGTGAGCCGCTCAGCCGCCCGGAGACGTGGCCGTCCACGAGGTCGCTCATCCGTTCAGCCATGACGGATAAGTTACCAGTTACTAACTACTAATTTAGTGTGACGTCGTCCACCTCGAGCTCGCTGTCCGCGGCCTCCTCAAGCGCCCTTGAAACCCTCACCGCGCCGGCAGAACACCCAATCGCTCGAACGTAAACGGTCGAACCGAAGGCGGCCGCTCCCCACCAAGAGCCCACTCGGCGAACGCCTCACCCACCGCCGGAGCGAGCGCGAACCCGTGCCCGCTCCACCCGGTGCCGACGAACACCGACCCCAGCCCAGGCACCGTGTCGATGACCGGAATGAGGTCGGTCGTACTGGTGTCGGCACGGCTGTTGTCGACGGCGAGAACCTCCGCGTCGGCCAGCGCGGGCAGGGTGGCCGCCAGGTCGGCCAAGGTCGCGCGCAGCACGGCGGGATCGGGGGTGCCGACTCCGGTCACCGGGTCCCAGCCACCCGGCCTGCCACCGGAGAGCATCACCGAGCCCTCGTCGGTCGTCTTCACCGACAACGACCGGCGCGGGTGCCCGATCTGGTGCGCGAGCGTGAATTCGGGCGGGGCGGACACGAAGGTGACCTGGGTGGCCTTTTCCCACATCGGCAGCGTCAGGCCGACCGAATCGCGGAGCAGTCGCGGGATCGACCGGTTCGCCGCGATGACCAGTCCGCGGGTGGCCCGAAGGTGGTCGCCGCTGTCCAGGTGCAGGATGACCGAGCCGTCCCCGTCCGGCGAAAACTTCGTCACGCCGGTGTGTTCGGACACGGTGACACCGAGTTCCACCGCCGCTTTGGCGAACGCCCTCGTCGTCGCCGGATGGTCGGCGCTGCCGTCGTCCGGCGTGTACAGCCCGAACCGCACGTCCTCGGCGATCCCCGGCTGCATCTCGTCGATCCGTGCGCGGTCGACGATCTCGCAGGCGACGCCCGCCGCCTGCTGCGCCTGGACCTTGGCCGGCAGGCTCTGCCAGCCGGAGGTGCCCGCGATCTCGACGTCGTAAAGGCTGAGCCTGCCGTTGCGCCGGTAACCTGTTGGCGCGCCGAGCAAACTGTCCAGCTCCGGCCAGAGTTCCTGGGCGCGCCTGGCCAGCGGCAGCTCCCGCAGATCACGTCCTCCCGCGCGGACGCCGCGACGTCCGGGGCCACCGGAGGCTCCGGAAGCGAGTTCGCCCGCTTCCAGCAGGGTGACCTCCGCGCCGCGGCTGGCGAGGTTCCACGCGGTGGCGGTGCCCACCACGCCGCCGCCGACAACGACGTACTCGGCCGATTTCATGTGCGATCCCTTCATGTCAGCTGACCCTGTCCAGAAAGCGTTTGGTGCGTTCGTGCTGAGGAGTGTCGAGAACCTGGGCGGCCGGGCCGTGCTCCACGATCCGGCCCTGGTCCATGAACACGACGGTGTCCGCGACCTGACGCGCGAAGCCCATTTCGTGCGTGACGACGAGCATGGTCATTTCGTTCTTGGCCAGATCCCGCATCACGTCGAGTACTTCGCCGACGAGTTCGGGATCCAGTGCGCTGGTCGGTTCGTCGAACAGCATCACCTTCGGCCGCGTGCACAGTGCGCGCGCGATCGCGACCCGTTGCTGCTGACCGCCGGAAAGCTGCGCCGGGTAGTCCGCGTGCTTGTCCGCGAGGCCGACCCGGTCGAGCAGCGCCTTGGCGCGTTCGACCGCCTCGGCGCTAGGGGTGCCCTGCACGCGGATCGGCGCCTCGATCAGGTTCTGCAGCACCGTGAGGTGCCCGAAGAGGTTGAACTGCTGGAAGACCATGCCGATGTGCTGGCGCGCCTTGGCCGTTTGCCGCGGCGTGGTTTCCACCAGGTCGTCGCCGACGCGCTTGTAGCCGATCAGCGCGCCGTGCACCTGGATGATCCCGGCCTGGACCTTTTCCAGGTTGTTGATGCACCGCAGCAGCGTGCTCTTGCCCGATCCCGACGGCCCGATCAGGCAGACCACTTCGCCGGGCGCCACCACGAGATCCACCTCGTGGAGCACGTGCAGGGAGCCGTACAGCTTGTGCACACCGCGAATCTCGACCGCGGGCACCTGCGCCGATTCCGTCATCGTCCCTCCGCCAAAGCCAGTCGGGACCGCTTCCGGGAGGCGGCCGTCGCGACGCCCGCCCGTCCGCGGTTGAAGTACCGTTCGACGTAGCGCTGGGCGACGGTCAGCAGCGCGGTCAGCACGAGGTACCAGAAGGTCACCACCAGCAGCAGCGGAATCGTCTCGTAGGTTCGCGCGTAGATGATCTGCGCGCTGTAGAGCAGTTCCGGCATGGAGATCACGCTGACGATCGAGGTGGTCTTGACCACGTTGACGAACTGGTTGGTCAGCGGTGGCACGATCGCCCGCATGGCCTGCGGCAGGATGATCCGGCGCAGCATCAGGGCTCCCGAAATGCCCAGCGCCTCGGCCGCTTCGCGCTGACCGTGCTCCACCGAAAGCAGACCCGCCCGGAATATCTCCGCGCAGTAGGCCGATTCGTGCAGGGTGAGGCCGATGATCGCGGCACCGGCCACCGTGATGACCGTGTTCGTGCCCACCGTGAACAGGTCGGGTCCGAACGGGACGCCGAGTGAGATCCGCGGGTACAGCGCGGCCAGGTTGTACAGCAGCAGCAACAGCACGAGCAGCGGTGTCGCGCGGAACAGCCAGATGTAGGCGCTCGACACCGCGTTCAGGACCTTGTTCGAAGACTGCCTCATCACGGCGAGCAGCACACCGACCACAATGGACAGTCCCATCGCGATCAGTGCCAGCTCGACGGTCCGCGCGAGGCCGAGCAGGATCGCCGGGTCGAAGAGGTAGTGCCCGAACGCCGGCCAGGAGAAGTTGTCGTTGGTGAGCGCCGACCGGATGATCAGGAAGGCGAAGAGCGCGACGAGTGCGCCCGCGATCCAGTTCCCGTACCTTCTCCTCGGCAGGATCCGGGACGGGAGGTCAGCCCTGCCCGCGGGGGCGACGATGTCCGGCATCATGGTCACGACCTTCCCTTCAGGATTTCGGCGGTATCGAGCTCGTTGTCCCGCAGGCTCCATTTCTCGAGGATCTTGCGGTACGTGCCGTCCGCCATGAGTTTCCGGACGGCTTCGTGGACCGGGACGGTCAACGGCGAGTTCTTGGCGAGTCCCACCGCGACCAGCGAGCGCTTGTACTGGCCCGCCAGGTGGAACAGTGCCGGTGCCGTGTTCGCCACGTACTTCGTGAGCGAGATCGAGAAGTACAGGACGTCGATGCGGCTGCTCCGGAGTGCGAGCACCGAAGCGCTCCCGTCGGGGAAGAGGCTGAGCCGCCAATCGGGCCGTCCCGCCCGCGCGCAGACGCCGGCCGCCTGCTCCAACTGTCCCTGTTGGACGGATCCGATGATCACGCCGACGGAGCGTCCACAAAGGTCCAGGTAGTCGCGGACCGGGTACGTCGTGCCGGTCCGGACGAGGAAGCCCTGCCCGCCGTTGTAGTAGGTGACGAAGTCGGCGTTCTTCCGCCGCTCCTCGGTGGGGCTGAGGGAGGCGAGCACGATGTCGTAGCGCCCGGCGGCAAGACCGGGAACGATGGCGTCGAGGCTGGTCGGGATCGGCGTCGCGGTCAGGCAGAACACGTCGGCGATCGCCTGGCTCATGTCGCGGTCGAGGCCGACGATGGTCGCGTTGTCCTCGGCGTGGTAGGCCATGGGCGGCGTGTGCGGCACCATCGCCACCCCGATGCTGCCGCGCTCGCGCACCGGCGCGGGCACGGTCGCGGCCAGTGCGGGATCGCATCGGCCGTGCGGCCTGGCCAGCAGTGCGGGGTCCGGCGGGCCAGCCGAACTCAACCCGCACCCCGACACCAGCGCTGCCACCAGCACCAGCGGCCACACGATCGCCATCGGAGTCCGTCGCATTTCACCACCTCCGCCACCGGGTGACGTAGTTCGGATGAGGTGATGTAGTGTGTACTTCATGAACTTACGATTGTCTAGTGGGGACTAGATGGAAGCCTCGTTGACGAAGCGGATCGCCCAGGTCAGGAACCAGCTCGGCGCCAGCGGCCTGCGCGTGGTCGACTTCTTCGCCCTGCACCCCGCCGAGGCCTCGGTGTACTCCGCGCAGGAGATCGCCCACCATGCGGACGTCAGCGACGCGACGGTCATCCGGACCGTCAAACAACTCGGCTACACCGGGCTCGGGGAGCTGCGTCGCGCGGCGGCCGCCATGCTCAACCCGGCTCGCGACCCGGAACAAGCGCTGGCCGACCGGTTGACCCAGTCGGACGACAGCAATCAGCTCCTCGCCAAGATGAGCTTCGACGCCGCGCAGCTCGCTCGCGCCCTGCCGCGCACGGTCCCCACCGAGACCTTCGAGGCCGCGGCCGGAATCCTCGCCGCCGCGCCGCGCACGCTGATCGCCGGGTTCGGATCCGCGCACCCGATCGCCGATTCGCTGGCGCTCGGCCTCCGCCGAACCGGCCGGATCGCCGCCGCCACCGGGCAGACGGGCTACAACTTCGCCGACGAACTCGGCCAGCTCGGCCCGGACTCGGTGCTGGTCCTCATCGCACCGCTGCGGCACGTGCGCGAGCACGACGTCGCGATCAGCGAAGCGACCCGGATCGGCTGCCCGATCGTGCTGATCACCGAGGTGCTCGCCAGTCATTTCGCGGACCGGGTGACCACCGTGCTGGTCACGCCGTCCACGGAGAACGTGTTGCCCAGCACGCAGATCGGGCATCTCCTGGTCGTCGACGCGTTGTTGCTCGCCGTCGCCGCACTCGACCCGGACCGCGCGCTGGACGGCTGGAAGACCACCAACCGCCTCCGCGCCGAAATCGTCGACGGCAACATGGACGTACCGCTGAACCGGTCCACGGCTTCGCGGGCCACGCGACCGCACATCTCTCGCGCGGGCGAATAGCCGATAACGCCCAACAATGCGCGGTGACGCGGATCACGTTCTGGCGAGAACCCTTTCCCGGGCGCCACCGTCTAGCTGGGCATGATCAACCATCGAGTGCCGTCGTTGACCGGAGCCGCCGCGGCTTTCCGGGTCGTGCGCCGGCTGCGTGCCTCCGCCGGCGCGCCGTTGCGGCGGACGGTGGCGGTGTCCGCCGTGCTCGTACTCGTGCTCCTCGGCTTGCTGGATCTGGCTTACCGTAGCCGTTTCGGTGACCTGCACAGCTTCTACGAAGGGGTCACCGCCTGGTGGCGCGGCCTGGATCCGTACGGCCAGCTCCCCGGCACCTACGCGGGCGGGACGCCCGGGTTCATCTACCCGCCGTTCGCACTGCTCCCGCTTTCGGTGTTCGCCGCGCTCCCGTTTCCGGTCGCCGCTGTGCTGAGCGTGCTGATTTCGGTGGCCTGCCTTGCTTTCACCTGCTTCGCCGTGCTGCGCGCGGTGTGGCCGCAGGGTGGTGCCCGCGGTTGCCTGCACGGCACGGTGGTGGTCATGCCGTTGCTCCTGCTGCTGGAACCGGTTCGCAACACCATCGGACAGGGCCAGGTGAACCTGTGGCTGATGGCTCTGGTCGCGGCCGACTGCCTGGTGAAACACCCGAAGTGGCCGAGGGGCCTGCTGATCGGCCTCGCCGCGGCGATCAAGATAACCCCCGCCGCGTTCGTGCTGTTCCTGGTGGTGCGCAAGGATTTCCGAGCCGCCGCCGTCGCATCGATCACGGCCACGCTGTCCAGCGTCCTCATGTTCGCCTGCGCACCGGCGGAGTCGGCCCGCTTCTGGTTCGGCGGCGTGCTTTCCGCCCCCGCCGCCATCGTCAACCGGGACAACCAGTCGATCGCGGCCGGTCTGAACCGCTTGGGCCTGCCCGACGGCTGGCACCAAGCAACCTGGCTCGCGCTGCTGGCACTGACCCTGCTCATCTCGGTGGTGATCATGCGCCGAACCTCCGCCGCATGGGCGATGCTCACCAACGCGGCCGCGGCACTGCTGGTTTCACCGTTGTCGTGGAGCGCTCACTGGGTCTGGCTGGCACCCGCCCTGCTGGCGTTCGCCGCCGCCGTCCTACCCGCCAGCGCCGGACGTTCGGAACTGGTGCGAAAACAAGGCTTTCGCACGATCATCGCGTGCACCGCGCTGCTCCTGATCGGCCCGCAGATCCTGACCCCCGCCGAAGGCCCGTGGACGGGCTGGCAGCACGTCCTGGTCAACACCTACCCGTTGCTGGCACTCACCTTTCTAGTGGCAGGAGCCGGCTACCGCCGGACAGTCGCCGACATCCAGGCGCTTCGATACCTTGGTCAACGGAAGCCAGCGATCGTGGGCTCGTCGGTGTAGCTGCGTCCGTTGGGTGCGGTGACGGTGAGCACGCCGGTTTCGCTGTCGGTGGTGAAGGTCCAGCCGGGTTCGTCGCGGAGTACGTGGTGGACCCGGCACAGTGGCCGCATGTTGGCTTTGTCGGTGCGTCCGCCGTCTTTCCAGGCGGTGGCGTGGTCGAGGTCGGTGTACTGGGCGGGCCGGGTGCAGCCCCGGGCATGCTGCAGGTCCGGTGGGTGACGTGGAGGTACTTCCGCATGGCGCTCGGCGGCCGGTAGTTTTCCCGGCCGAGGTCGACGGGCAGGTCGGTCATGGGTTCGTCGATGATGCGGTTCCAGACGGAGTCGGCGTCGAAGGCGATCGCCCGCGCCATCTCGGGTGAGATGTCACCACACCCCGCGAGTTCGGCGGGGTTGTCGCGTAGGCCGAGCAGGGTTGGCAGGTCGATGTGGACGAAGATCTGCGCCTTCGGCTTCCCCGCACATCCATGGCTACCCAGGCAGCGTTCGACCAGTGCGTCGAGCCGGAGTCCATGGTGCGCTTGTCGCCTTGGCGTTTATTGGCGAGTGCGTCTCGGTCGCAGGCGGCGTAGAGCGCCTGCGTCCGATCGGAAGGAAGTTCGGCGAACAGGGTCGACGATCCGTGATCCCCATGCCGGATTTCCAACCTCCGCGCCGCCACCTTCTCTTGCCGTCGCCGCTCATACCCTTCAGGATCCACCTGCATCAGCAATGAGTTGACCAACCTCCGCAGTGCGGGCGGATTCCGGTTCTCGAACCTCCCCACCAATCTGGCATCGACCTCGGCGGCCACTTCTTTCGATGCACACGCGGTCGCCTCGAACACCCGGGAGGCCGCGTACTCGTCAATGAGCCCTGCTTCCATCGCCGCCAGGGTGCAGGGCGGGACCGGCAATGCGTCGGGAACGGCACATCAAGGCGACCAAAGGGATCCGTTCCGTGGGGAACTGTCGCTGGTGACCAACGACGCGACCCGCACCGTGGAGCGACAGTTCCCCACGGCGCGCCGCAGTCGCGCTTGAAACTTTCACCGTGCCCCCGAAGACCGAACAAGAAACCCAGAAATCAACACCTCAAGCATCTCCCGGGATGGCCACGATGAGCAGCGGGGCCTCACGCCTCGGCAAGATCCACTTTGACGGCCCGCAGTGGGAACGCCGCTACGGCCGCTATCGCGCCTACGCGCAGTCCAAGCTCGCCGATCTCATGCTGACCCTGCGCCCGGCCGACCTTGCCGCTGAACGCGGCTGGAACCTGCTCAGCACCGGCGGCGATCCCGGCTACACCAGGACGAACCCGCAAACGCCGGGCCGGGCCTCGGCCGCGACAAGCTGTCCAAAATGGACCTGTTCGCCCTCGTCGCCAAGTTCCTGCCCTCGCAGGAAGCCGGGCAAGGCGCCGAGCCGCTGCTGTAGGCGGCAACGAGCCCCGACGCCGTTCAGGGCGGCTACTACGGGCCCAGCGGCCGGTTCGGCCTCGTCGGCCCGGCGACTGAGTTCCGTCCGGCGAAGCGCGCTGTGGACAAGGCGGCACGAGTGCGCCTGCGGACCGAAGCCGAACGCTTCACCGGAGTGTCACTGGCGGCGGCCGTGCGCTGAGCCATTCTTGCCGCGCTTCACCGCTGGTGCCCGGCCTGCTTGACGGTTCTGATCACCGGTGCCGTTTCGATGTGGGTGATGGCGGGGAGGGCGGCCACCCGGGTGGTCAGGTACCGGTACAGCTCCCGCTGGTTCGCGCACACCGCGGTCGCGTACAGGTTGGTCGGCCCGGTCGTGGCCGCGGCGAACGCGACCTCGGGGTGTTCGGCCAGCGCGGCGCCGGTCTCTTCAAGGTGCGCGGGGGTGACCGAGAGCCACAGCAGGGTCCGGGAGGTGCTGCCGAACAGGGCGCCGTCGATGTCGATGTCCAGGTACAGCACGCCGTGTTCGCGCAGTTCTCGCATCCGGCGCCGGACCGTGGTGGGCGACCAGCCGGTCACCGCGGCCAGGCGTTCGAACCCGGTCCTGCCGTCGATGGCGAGGGCGGCGAGCAGTTTGCGATCGCCGTCGTCGAGGTGCACCGGTCCGGGCCGGTGCGCAATCGGGGGCGGGCGCAGCCGCTCGATCGCCTCCTCGTCGAGCGTGCCGACCTTGGCGACCAGGCTGTCCGAGCCGCCGTAGAAGGCGTGCAGCACCGAATGCGCGGTCACGCCTTCCACCCGGCGCGTGCGCGGGAGCGTGGACAGCAGCAGCGCTTCGGAGTCGGCCTCGTTCTCGGTGCGGACCGTGCAGGTGACCTCCGTGCCGCCGGCGGACAGGTTCACCCAGGACGTGTCCGGGCGCCGGGCCAGCGCCTCGGCGACCGGCACCGCCGCGTCGGGCGCGCAGCGAACCCGCAGGAACCAGTGCACCGCGCCGAGCGCTGTCGGGTCGACCCCGCCGAGCACCCGCACCGCCCCGGTCGACCGCAACCGGGCGTAGCGGCGGGCGATGGTGCGATCCGACACGTCGAGAACGTCGGCGATTGTGCTGAACGCGGCCCGAGGGTCGATCTGGAGGGCGTGCACGAGGCGCCGGTCCAGTTCGTCGTAGTCGGATTCCACCGAAATATCGTAGTAGATGTCGGATATCGATACAAACAACCGTGCTTCTGGCTTGGGGTCCCCGGCGCCCGGAGTGTTGCTCCTGTCCCGATCGACGCATTCACAGGAGGAACCCATGGACACCAATGTGCTCATCGTCGGCGCAGGCCCGACCGGAATGGTGCTGGCCAACGAACTGCGGGTGGCGGGGGTGTCGACGACAGTGGTTGACAAGCTTTCGCGGCGCAGCGAACTGTCCAAGGCGGGCGGCATGCAGTCCCGCACGCAGGAATCGCTCGATCAGCGCGGCCTGCTGGAGCCGTTGCTGGCGAGCGCGCACCACGAGCTCAGCACCGCGCACTTCGCCGGTGTCCCGCTCCCGCTCGCCCGCGACCGGCACCGCCTGCCGTGGCGGTCCATGCCGCAGGTGTCGATCGAGGCGTTCCTCGAGGAACACCTTGCCGCCCAAGGGATCCAGATTCGACGCGACCACGAACTGAGCAACGTCGTCCAGGACGAGAACGGCGTAACCGCGATCTTCTCCGACGGCGCGGAGATCCGTTCCCGCTACCTCGTCGCCGCCGACGGTGCGCACAGCACGGTGCGCAAGCTGGTGCGGGCCGAATTCCCCGGCAGGCGGGGAACCGCCACCGCGATCGCCGCCGACGTGCGCTTGCGCGGCGACGACAAGGCGAAGATGCACACCTGGGGGGAGGACGGGCGCCGCGTGCAACTGTTCCCGCTCGGCACCGATGCGCACGGCAGGCCGCTGCGGCGGCTCGTGCTGGGCGGGCTTGGCAGCACCACCCCGAGGGACGTGCCGGTGACCGCGGACGAGATCCGCGACGGCCTGCGGGCCGTGTTCGGCGCGCGGGTGGAACTGGTCGAGCTGTGCTACGCCCGCCGGATCACCAACGCGGCGAGGCTGGTGGCGCAGTACCGGCACGGACGGGTGTTCCTCGCCGGCGACGCCGCCCACGTCCACCTCCCGATCGGTGCGCAGGGCATGAACACCGGGATCGGGGACGCGCTCAACCTCGGGTGGAAGCTCGGCGCCGCGGTGCGCGGCTGGGCACCGGAGGGCCTGCTGGACACCTACCACGCGGAGCGGCACCCGGTCGCGGCCGCCGTGCTGCGCAACGTACAGGCGCAGAGCCTGCTGATGGACTGGGAGGGCACCCGCGACCCGGACGTGCTCGCCGCCAAGGACCTGTTCACGGCCATGGCGCAGCTCGGGGAGGTCCAGCACTTCCTCGACGACATGCTGTCCGGCATGGGCATCCGCTACCCGATGCCCGGCAGCGCGGACCAGCCGCTCGTCGGCCTGCCCGCCCCGGACGTGGATCTCGGCGCGGTCCGGTCGCACGAACTGCTCCGGTCCGGGCGCGGTGTCCTGCTCGATCCGGGCAACCGGTTCGGGAAGCTGGCCGCCGCCTGGTCGGACCGGATCGACCGCGCGGGGCAGGACGCCGACGTCCAGCCGATGCTCATCCGGCCGGACGGGTACGTGTGCTGGGCCGGTGGTCCGGACGACGGCGCCGACGAGCTGGAACTGGCGCTCGGCCGCTGGTTCGGCGAGGAAGGGCCGTCCCTGCACGACTGAGCACGCCCGCTTCGCCGACGTCCGGACGGTGACGGTCACCCGGCCAGGCGGTGGATGTCGAGACCGGACCGTCCCGGCTCGATTTCCGGGCGCAGCACGAGGTGTTCGTCGTAGTCGCCCCCGTTCTGGTACCGGAACGGGATCGGCTCCTCCCACAGCAGCGCGACGAGCCGCTTCTGCAGCGTCTCCACCGCTTCCTGGTACCGCTCATCGGAAAACCGGTCCGCGCCGACGACGGCGAGCGGCGGGAGCACCGACATCCCGGTGTACCACAGGGTTCCGTGCTGGATCGGGAACAGCAGCCCGTCGAGTTCACCGTTCACCCCGCGCGGGCCGACCCCCGAAGCGGACGCGCCGAGCGTCACGATGATCATGGCGCGCTTCCCGGTGAGCTTGCCTTCGCCGTACCGCAAGGTGTTTCCGGTCGCGCGGTCCTGCACGCCGTAGGCAAGGCCTTTCACGAAGACCCGGTCGAACCAGCCCTTCAATATCGCGGGCATACCCGCCCACCACAGCGGGAACTGCAGGATCACGGCGTCGGCCCAGTCGAGTTTCTCTTGCTCGGCAAGGATGTCGTCGCTCAGTTCGCCGCGGTCGAACGCCTGGCGGGAACGAGAGCCGACGACAAGCCGGTCGGCGGGATCGTGGGCGAAGTCGCCCGCGTCGACGAGCGGGTTCCAGCCCATGGCGTACAGATCGGACAGTCGGTGTTCGTGCCCGTGCTCCCGCAGCGTGCGAAGTCCTTCGTCGCGGAGCGCACCGCTCAGGGACCGCTGCTCGGGGTGGGCGAATATCCACAGCACCTTCATGCCTTCGAGGATGCGAGCGCGCGGACAAGGATTCGAGTGGCCTGATGGACAACATGTGAAAGAATCGAGCCATGACTGCTTTCGTGCGACCCGGACGGCACCGGGTGGCCGTGCTGGCCCGCGACGGCCTGCTGCCGATCGAACTCGGCATCGTGCACCGGCTGTTCGGGCAGGCGGCCGATTCCGCCGGTGAACACCTGTACGAGGTCGTGACCTGCGCACTCGTACCGGGTCCGGTGTCGACGGACGCCGATTTCACGATCGTCGTCGAGCACGGTCCGTCGGCGCTCGGCGAGGCGGACACGGTCGTCGTCCCGGCGTCCCAAGCGGACTACGCGGCGACCGGCGGCGATCTCGGTCCCGAACTGGCAGCGGCCTTCGCGCGCATCCGGCCCGGCACGAGGATCGCGTCGATCTGCACGGGTTCGTTCGTGCTGGCCGCGGCCGGCCTGCTCGACGGGCTGCGCGCGACCACGCACTGGAAGTCGTCCTGCCTCTTCCAGGAGTTGTACCCGCGCGTCGCGGTCGACCCCGACGTGCTCTACACCGACGAGGGCCGCGTGCTGACCTCGGCGGGCGTTGCCTCCGGGATCGACCTGTGCCTGCACATGATCCGGTGCGACCACGGTTCCGCGGTGGCCAACGAGGTCGCGCGCGGGACCGTGGTGTCGCCGCACCGCGAAGGCGGGCAGGCGCAGTTCATCCAGCGGCCGGTGCCCGCACCGGAGGTGGCGTCCACCTCCGCGGCGCGCGCGTGGGCGCTCGACCACCTCGACCGCCCGCTGACCCTGCGCGAGCTGGCGGACCGCGAGTCGATGAGCACCCGCACGTTCACGCGCCGGTTCCGCGAGGAGGTCGGCATGTCGCCGGTGCAATGGCTGACCCGGCAACGGATCGAGCGGGCCCGGCGCCTCCTGGAGGACACCGGGCTGCCGATCGACAAGGTGGCGGAGGACGCCGGGTTCGGCACCGCCGCGTCGCTGCGGCAGCACTTCCAGGCCGCGCTCGGGGTGTCGCCGAGCGCCTACCGCTCGACGTTCCGCTGCCGCGTCACCGACGCCGGCGCGGTGTGACGCCCCGCGCCGTGCCAGCGGTGCAACGCGCGTTCGAGATCCGCACTGTCCTGCTTGGACGGTTCGCCGTGCGCGGCCCAGGCCGTGTGGCCATCGGGCCGGACCAGAACGGCCGACGGGGCGAGACCGGACGCTCCGACGAGCGTGAGCCGATCTTGCCAGCTTTCCGCCTGCGCGAGGAAAGCGCGGTCTTCGGAGCTGTCGACCAGCACCCCGCGCCCGGAAGCGAGCAAGGAAGCCAGCGTAACCTCGCCCTCATCCGTCGACAGTGGAACATCAGGCGCGAGGCGGCCGAGCCACGGGTGCGGGTGCTCCTGGCAGGAGTCCATCGGATAGCGCGTGTCGAGGCCGGTGAGGGTCTCGGTGAACGCCCTGTTCCCGCCGGGATGGTTCGCAACGCGCGTCAACAGTTCGATCAGCGGTGCCAGCCGGTCGTCGGGTTCACCGAGGACGACCTGTGCGCGGGTGCTCGCCAGCAAGTCGACGCCCACCGCGTGCCGCTCGTCGTGGTAGCTCGCGAGCAGTCCGTCCGGGGCGTTCCCGCCGACCGTCGCCGCGAGCTTCCAGCCGAGGTTGAACGCGTCGTCGAGCGCGACGTTGACGCCGATCGCGCCTGCGGGCGGGTGGATGTGCGCGGCGTCGCCGGCGAGGAGCACGCGGCCCTTCACGTATTCCTCGGCCTGTCGCGCCGCGTTGCCGAACCGGGTGAGCCAGCGCGGCGCGCGGAGTTCGACGTGCCGCCCGAGCGCGTCGTCGACCGCGGCCTGGAAGCGGTCCAGCGTCACCGGCTCATCCCGGTCGGCGGGCGGTTCGCGGTCCTCGGTGACGATCCGGACGTAGCCTGGCCGCGGAATCGTGAACACCGGTCCCGTCACCCCGAACGGGAGCGCGCCCTCTTCCGCCAGCTCGACGTCGCCGAGCAGGGTGAAGCGGGTCGATGCGGTGCCGGGAAAGGCGATGCCCGCGCTCTTGCGAACGCCACTGCGCCCGCCGTCGCAGCCCACCACGTACTCGGCGCGAATCCGGTACCCGGCGTTGACGTGCACGGTCACCCCGTCGTCGTCCTGGTCGAGCCCCTCGAAGGCGTGCCCGCGCCGGATGTCGGCACCCGATTTCGCGGCGTGCTCCTCCAGGACTTCCTCGACCCTGGTCTGCGGGATGCCGAGTGAGAACGGATGATCCGTCGCGGTGCCTGCCAGGTTCAGCGTCACCGGGAGCCCGGAGAACGCGGCGTGCCCGACCTGCCAGCCTTCGTCGACGAACCGCCGATCGAGCCCGCGGCGCGCGAGGAGGTCGAGCGCGCGGGCGTTGAGGTTGAACCCGCGGCAGAAATCCGGCCGTTTCGCGTGCCGTTCCAGCACCACGGTGCCGACCCCGGCGAGGCGAAGCTCCGCGGCCAGCAGCAGCCCGGCCGGTCCCGCGCCGACGACCACCACCTGATGCGTCTCCTGTGGACGGTCCGTCATCGCGCTTCCCCCTCGGTCCAGGTAAAGCCCTCTTCGGTGCGTTCGACGACCGGCCAGGCCAGCGAGCCCTCGCGGATCTCCTCGACCGTCGCGCGCGTCCAGTCCAGTTCGGACTCCCACGCGTGGAGCTGGTACTCGACCTCGATCATGAACAGGCGCGGCACGCGGCCACCGCCGACCGTGTCCGCCAGCACGGCTTCGGTCTCTTCGATGCGTTGTGCGAGGTGCTCGGCCCGTTCGGTCAGCGCGCTCGCGGCGCGCTCGGCGCCCAGCGCGCCGAGGTACGACACCGCGGCGACGAACTTCGGGTACTCGGCCACCGGCTCCCGCACCAGCTCGTCGAGCCAGGCGACGAACTCCTCGTGCCCGAGTTCGGTGTGCCGGTAGACCGTCCGCTCCGGGCGCTTCCCGTCCTTCACGGTCTCCTGCGGCTCGATCCACCCGTGCCGGACGAGCGCGCCGATCGTGTCGTACAGCGAGCCCGTGGTGACCTTGAAGCTGCTGCCCTTCCCGCGTTCTCGCAGCGTGGCGGCTATCTCGTAGGGGTGCATCGCGCGCTCGTGCAGCAGTCCCAGCACGGCGAGCGCGAGCGTGTTGGCGATCTTTCTCGGCATGGTCGCTCCCTATTAGTCGGTTCCGACTATACACGGAGCGGCGACACCGAAGGCGGTGTGCGACGCGGACCGGGCGGCCCGCGTCGCACCGGCATCAGGAGACGATGTTGTCCGGGTACCTGTCGTGCACCGCGTCCAGTTCGATGTCGTGTTCGAGCAGTGCCTTCAACGTGCACAACGCGATGGTGAAGCCGCCCGTCGACTCGCAGACATGGCGGACCAGTTCGTCGCCGGTGCCCGTGGCGCCCGTTTCGGTGACTTCGACGAAGGTCGAGCCGCCTTCCTTCGGTGTGAACCGCAGCTCCACCGTCATGGTTTCGTTCCACCGGAACACGATCCGGCGGTCCTCCTCGATCTCGAGCACCTCCACGTCGGCGTGTGCGCCGTACATCTCCCAGTCCCAGCGGACCCGTTCGCCTGCCACCAGTGCACCGCTGCTCCTGGTGAACCAGAACCGCGTGGTGATCGCGGGATCGACGAAGGCCCGGAACGGCTCGTGCGGCGGGCGGCGGATGAGCATCGCCGTGTGCACGGCCGGTGCTTCGGTCAACTCCAAAGTGGACATTTCTTCCCTCCCGTTCGGACGGTGCTCAGGACCGCAGTGCCTTGCCGGTTTCGAGCAGGGTCTTGAGGCTGGCCAGCAACGCGGGCCAGCCCTGCGAGATCATGGTCCGCAACGTGCTTTCCGGCTCGAAGTTCCCGTGCACGACGGTGAGCTTCACCGAACCCTCCCGGGGTTCGATGTCGAAGGAGACCGTGGAGCGGCGCTCGGCGGCCAGTTTCGCGAGCACGTCCTCGTCCACGCCCGCGTTGTCGGCCCATTCCTTCGTGAACGTGTGCCAGGTGTAGACGAGCCGCCGGTACGGCTTGGATTCGAGCACGACCTGCTCGGGATCGCCGGTCTTCCCGTTGTCCGACCAGGTCATGGGCGAGCCCTCGGCCCAGTCGGATTCGATCCCGAGGCCCCAGTACTGCTGGGTGAACGCCGGGTCGGTGAGCGCCTGCCAGAGCCGTTCCGGGGTGGTGTCGATATAGGTGGTGTAGACGAAGTCGTTGCTGCTCAAAGGTTTCTGCTCCAATGCCTGCTTCAGGTCGGCGAGCGCGCGCACCCGCTTCCGGTCGTACTGGTTGATCCAGCGTTCGGCGATGGCGTTGATCGGCTCGGCGTTCACGTAGTGCAGCTTTTCCCTGCCGCGCCAGGCCGTGGTCACCAGATTCGCCGCGGCCAGCACCGCGAGGTGCTTGCTGACGGACTGGCGCGCCATGTCCATGCCCGCGCACAGCTCGCGCAGGGTTTGCCCGCTGTTGGCGTTCAGGCTGTCGAGCAGCAGGCGCCTGCTGGGATCGGCCAGCGCCCGGAACACCTCGTCCACATCCCCGTCCTCACATGCAGCCGTTCGGCTGCCTTTTAAGATAGGCAGCCGGGCGGCTGCATGTCAAACCCTGGTGCCCCGAAGGTGGCCTTCAGGGAATTTGACGCCCCGAAGGTCGCCTTCAGGGCAACGCGGCAGGAAGCACCGAGCAGGAGCGGGCGGAGCGGGGCGCGGATCGGGCCGCGGCGGGTGATCGGGGACCGCGCGAGGCATGCGATCCGGCGGAGCGGGCGATCGGGGCGGAGCCGCGCGACCCCGCCGATTCCCTGAAGGGCACCTTCAAGGAATCTAACGCCGCGAGCTCGCCCCTCGCGGCGCGCGACATGGCGATGCTGATGCCCTGAAGGCGCCCTTCGGGGAATTTGACGCCGCGAAGGCGTCCTTTAGGGCACGGGCGCCGCCCTGCCGCGCGCCGCGAAGGGCGAGATTGGGGCGTCAGATTCTCCGAAGGCGTCCTTGGGGGCATGTGCTGGGGATCTCGCGACTCCCATCTCCTTCTCGCTTCTACGCTGGCGCCCCGAAGAAAGCCTTCAGAGACGCGAATCTCGCGGATCTAGCCTTCACCGGGTCCGCCCTGCTTCAGGCCACACGCCCTGAAGGTGCCCTTGAGGGAATCCGACGCCCCGAAGGCCACCTGCAGGGCATCCGCACCGCACGCGACGTCGATAGCGGAAGCTGCGCTCCCGCGAAGGTCATGACCCCGGCGTGCCGGAAGCTCGTTTGCGGGCGCGGAGCACGGTGTCGCGGACGGTGATTTCCTTGCCTTCGGGGTCGGAAGCGTTGCGCGGCCTCGTTTCGGCGAGGATCTCCCAGGCGTCCGCTTCGAGCGCGCCCGCCAGTTCGTCTGCGGTGTAGTACAGGTCGGGCAGGTTCGGTCGTCCGGCCGAGGTCCGCACGTCGGAGAAGTCGTGGCCGACGATCAGCAGCGTGCCGCCGGGCGCCACGGCGGCGGCGAGCCTGGCGGCCAGCACTCCGCGTTCGGGGTTGGGCAGGTGCATGAACTGGGCCGACACCAGGTCGAACCGGGTTTCCGGTACCCAGGTGAGCAGGTCGGCGTGCACCCAGCGGACGCGGTCGCCGACCGCCGCGGCGTCGGCGTGTGCCTCGGCGCGCCGGAGCGCGGTGGTCGCGAAGTCGATCCCGGTGACCTGCCAGCCCTGCCCGGCGAGCCAGATGGCGTCACCGCCTTCGCCGCAGCCGACGTCGAGCGCCGTGCCGGGCGCGAGATCCGCGACCTCCGTGACGAGTTGCGGGTTCGGCCGTCCGCTCCAGATGGAGTCCCGGCTGCGGTACCGCTCGTCCCACGAGGATTCGTCGAACGGCGGGAGGTCGTGGCCCATGCCGTGCCGCCGGTCCCCGAGCACGCGCTCGGTCGTGTCCCGTTCCAGCTCCGCGGAGAACTGGCCGGGTGTGTTCCGCTGTGTGTCCGTCATGACGCTCCCTCGGTCTCGGTGATCCCCCGGCGCCACGATCCGCCGGTACCGATCGGTGCGGCAAAGTTTGTTGCCGGACCAGCAAAAGGGCGCACTTGCTGGCCGCGGCCGGCGTGCCCGTGTTAGTGTTTTCGGCGAGCCCCGTATGGGCCTACGCATGGAGGTAGCGGCTAACTCAGCCATCACCGAGAACGGCACGATCCGTCTCGCGCAATTCACCGTTCCTGATCGAGGGAACAGTTGCGCTCTTTTCCTGTGCGTTGGCCCCGCGGGGCTCTGTCGTGCCCGTTCACTGGTGTGGTTCCCGCTTCTCCGGCGTCAATTCGACCGGGAAAGGACTACATGACCGAGAATTACCAGGACTTCGACGTGCACGCGTTCCAGCGGCAGGTCATCGCGGAGTTCCGGGACAGCAAGGGCCAGCTCAGCGGCATGTTCGAGGGCTGGTCGCTGGCGGTGCTGACGACCGTCGGCGCCAGGACCGGCCAGCGCAGGGAAAGCATTCTGGGCTACCTGGAAATCGACGGGAAAGCCGTCGTGATCGCCTCGGCGATGGGGTCGCCGAAGAATCCCGACTGGTACCACAACATCCGGCACAATCCGATCGTCACGGTGGAAACCGGCGCCGACACCTATACCGCGATCGCGGCGCTGCCGTCGGGGGAAGAACGGGACAAGCTGTTCGAGAAGGTCGTCGAACAGGAACCCGGATATGGCGAATACCAGGCGAAGACCACTCGTGTGATCCCGGTGGTGGTGCTGCACCGGACCGACCGGGTGAACGGGATGGGCGACTGGCTCAAGGGGGTGCACGACTGGCTGCGCGACGAACTCGCCGAACTGGGCAGGCGGGCGGGCGAACTCGTGAACGGCAGTGCCACGACGATCGCGCGCACGCCACCCGATCTCGGGCACGAGATGCGCACGCACTGCCTCAACTTCTGCACCGCCTTGAAGCGGCACCACACCGGTGAGGACGTCGCGACGTTCCCCATGCTGGCGCGGCAGTTCCCCGCGCTCGCCCCGGCACTGGCGGAGCTGGGACAGCAGCACGAGGTCGTTTCGCGGCTGCAGAACGAGATCCAGCGGCTCGTTGACGGGTACGTGCCGGGGGAGGGCGATCCGGTGCTGCTGCGCGACCGGCTCGCCGCGCTCGCCGCCGAACTGGAACGCCATTTCGACTACGAGGAACGGACGATCGTCACGGCGCTCAACGCGCTGGCGGAGGCGCCGTCCTTCGAGTGACCGGTCGGGGCTGGTGCGCGATACGTACTAGTAGGTACAGTGTGGTCCGTGAGCACGTCGGAGCGCCTGATCGAAAGCACGCGCGAACTCCTGTGGGAGCGCGGGTACGTCGGCACCAGCCCCAAGGCCATCCAGCGGCGCGCCGGAGCCGGGCAGGGCAGCATGTACCACCACTTCGACGGGAAGCCCGACCTGGCGCTCGCCGCGATCACGCGCAGCGCGGACGAACTCCGGGTCGCGGCGGACGCCCAGTTCACCGCGCCCGGCACCGCCGTCGAGCGGATCACCGCCTACCTCCGCCGTGAGCGCGCGGTCCTCAAGGGCTGTCCGGTCGGGCGGCTCACCCAGGACCCGGACGTGATGGCCGACGCCACGCTCCGCCGTCCCGTCGAGGACACCTTCGCGTGGCTGCGCGAGCGGATCGCCGGCGTCCTCACCGAAGGTGTCCAGAGCGGTGAGCTGGCTGCCGGGCTGGATCCCGCGGCCACGGCCGCCACCGTCGTCGCGGTGGTCCAAGGCGGCTACGTGCTCGCGCGCGCCGCCGATTCCACCACCCCGTTCGACCAGGCCGTCGATGGCGTGCTGGGGCTGCTCGCCGCGCAGCCGGCAGGCTGACCACGGGGTCACTGGTCCACAGTGGACAATTCTGGAACTCGCGCGGGGTGGCAGGATCTAGGATCGCCCCATGGCCGATCGCATCCTCGTCTACGGCGTCACCGGGGCGGGTAAGAGCACCATGGCCGCACGGATCGCGGCGCGGACCGGGTTACCGTGGCATTCCGTCGACGACCTGACCTGGGAACCCGGCTGGGTCGAGGTCGCGGCGGAGGAGCAGCGGCGGCGGATTGCGGCCGTGTGCGAAGGCGAGCGCTGGGTGCTCGATTCCGCGTACGGCAAGTGGCTCGACGTGCCGATGGCCAGGGTGCAGCTCATCGTGGCGCTCGACTATCCGAGGTGGCTTTCGCTCGGGCGGCTGGTGCGGCGGACGATCGCGCGCGCCGTGGACCGTCGCGAGGTCTGCAACGGCAATACCGAGAGCCTCGGCCAGATGTTCACCCGCGACTGGATCGTCTGGTGGCACTTCAAGTCGTTCCGCCGCAAACGCGACCGCATGCGGGCCTGGGAAGCGGACCCGGCGGCGCCCGCGGTGATCCGGCTGACCTCGGTGGCGCAGACCCGGCGCTGGCTCGCGGGCCTTTGACCGGGACGGGCCGGTGTGCGTCGGGTGGGACGCAGCACGGCCGGTGAAGCACCGGGCCGTGATTCATTCGAACCGGTGAACCGCGTGTCGATCGACCGTGTTGCGCTCTGCGACGGCGCCCGATGTGGCTCTCTTCGATGGAGTGATGTGAACGCCCGGAAGAATGTTGTGCCCGTGGCGCTCGGCACCGCCTCATCACTCGCCTGAGCAGGTGCCTGCGGCAACCGGGCGGCCCTCGGCGAAAACCGATCGCGCCGCCGGTTCACCGAGGACTGTGGTCCACGCGGTTTTCTCGTGTCACCATCCATTTCGGCTACACCGCAGAATTGCAGAACTCTCCGCAAGATCAATTTCGGGATATTTCCGCGAGTTATGGGAGTCATCATGAAACGCAGAGTTGCCGGCTTGGCCTTCAGCGCCCTTTTCCTGCTCTTCGCCGCGGCTGCCCCGGCGTCCGCCGCCCCGGCCCCCACCGCTTCCCCAGCGTCCGCCGCCAGCCCGGACCGGCCGCGTCCCGGCTGTTTCGGTGCGCGCTACGACATCCTGTTCGGCGAGGCGATCGCGGTGCGCTGCCGTGTCACCGCGGGCGGCGAATACGGCTACCGGGTGGTCGCCCATTGCTCGACCGGCGGCGCCTACTGGTACGCGCTCGGCACGTTCGTTCCGCACGGCTTCGGCCCGTCGGTGGCAAAATGCGAAGGCGGGCTGCTCGCCCGGGCCTTCGTCAGCGGGTACCACGTCATCGGCGGCTGATTTCCGATTTGTGGCTGCCAGTGCGTCGATGCCGCGCTGGCAGCCCGCGCCACGGGTGGCCCATGCCCCGAAGGTGACCCTTGGAGACTGGGACCCTTCAGGGAGTGCGCGGCGGACCCCACCTTGATCTCCATCGGGCATCCTTGAGGGCGCGCGAGCCAAGGCGCCCAGAGGATTGCGTTTGGTGAAAAGAGTCATTGCGAAAAGGGCACTGGAGTTGATCGACGGACGATTCTAGCGTGGACACCAGAGCGGAAGCGAAGGAAAGGTGGTCCGCGATGGTGGAGATGCTGGCGGTGGTCGGTCAGCAGGCGTGCGACGTGCGGTTCTACGACGCGGGTTCGTACGAGCTGGTGGGCAAGGTCGACGTGCCGCCGCAGCCGCACGAAGCGGCCTACGATTCGAAGCGGCGCCTGGTGTACGTCAGCCACACCTACGACTCGGGCTGGTACTTCGAGCACCCCGCCAAGGGACACCTGGTCAGCGTGATCGACGTCGACACCAGGGTCGTGGTGCGGACGATCGACCTGGCACCCGAGAACGGGCCGCACGATCTCCGGCTCGACGACGCGAACGATGTGCTCTACGTCAGCGTGGAGGCCACGGCGACGGAGCCGGGCGCGTTGCTGGCCGTCGATCCCGACACGGGCGAGGTGCGGCGGAGGATCGCGGCCGAGGCGCCGGGCCCGCACTGGTTCGCCATGACCGCGGACGGGAGGCGCGCCTACACCTCCAACAAGGAAGCGCCGTTCCTGTCCGTTGTGGACATCGAGGACGGCCGCATGGCAGGGCGGGTGGAGGTGCCGGGCAGCGAGGGCATCGCCTTCGCGGGCGGCAAGGTGTTCGTGGCGGCGCCAGTGCTGGCGCCGGGCCCGTCGCGCGGCGAGACCGGGCTGCGGGTGATCGACACCGCGACGGACGAGATCGTCGGGACGGTGTGGACCGAGCACCGCATCTCCGCCGTGCACGCGACCGCGGGCGGGCTCGTGCTCGCCGCCGAGATGCGCGCGGAGTGGACGGAAGGTGACATCACGCACCAGAACGGGCTGCTGCACGTGTACGACGCCGCCACCGTCGAGGAGATCGCCACCGTGCCGATCGGGACGGGCGTGCTCACCATCCGGTCCACATCGGACGGTGCGACCGCCTACGTGGCGAACGCGTTCACCGGCACGGTCACCGTCATCGATCTGCGTGCCTTCGAGGCCGTGCACACGATCGAAGCGGGTGCCGGTGCGCACGGCCTCGCCTGGATCCCGGCGGTCACCGGCTAGGCGGGCCCTGCTCGATCCGGCGCAGGATGGGGGTGAGTTCGTCCAGCCCCGGCTCGTCGATGTGCCGCCGTTCGTCCCACCAGGTCGCACCCGCGTCGGCGAGCGGCGCGACCAGGTCGCGCGCGGCGGCGGGGTCGGTGGGGCTGGTACCGCCGACGACGACGTCGAAAGGCTTGCCGTCTTCCCGGTGTTCGCCGAGGTAGGCGACGAGGTCGCGGACCTCGCCGACCGGCGGTGCGTAGCCGTGGTTGGCCGAGGGGAACAGCGGGAAGACGCCGTCCCACCGCGCCGCACGGCGCATCGGGCGGCGGTTCGGCCAGTACCCGGCCACCCACACCGGCACCCTCGGCCGCTGCACTGGCGTCGGCAGCAGCGTGACGTCGTCGACCCGGTAGTGCCTGCCTTGGTGGTTCACCGGTTCGCCGGACCAGTAGCGGTCGAGCAGGTCGAGGCCCTCGTCGAGCATCTCCGCGAGCACCACCGGCTCCGTCGGCTCGCCGAAGCTGCCGAACTCGTCCTCGACGGGCGCGCCGAGCCCGGCGCCGAACACCACCCTGCCGCCGCTCATCTGGTCCAAAGTGGACACCTGGCGGGCGAGCTGGTGCGGCCGCCGCCTCGCCACCGGGGTGACCATCGCGCCGAGCTTGATGCGGCTCGTGGCCAGCGCGGCCGCGGTGAGCAGCATCCACGGGTCGCCGAAGGTGCGCCGTGCGCTCTTCACGTGCACGACGTGGTCCCACAGGAAGAGGCCGTCCCAGCCCGCTTCCTCGGCCGCGGCGGCCACGGATGCGACGGTCCTCGCGTCTGCGAATTCGCCGAAGTTCGGGATGTTCACGGAGAAGCGCATGCCCGCATCCTCCGGTAACGCGTGTTCGCGGGGCAACCCGGTTTCAGCGCGCGAGCCGGTCGAGCACCTCGCGGGGTGACGGCATCGCGGCGATCCGCGCCGCCACGGCGCCCGCCGCTTCCCGGAAGGACCGATCCGCCAAGACGGTGCCGACCGCGTCGCGCACCGCGTCCGCCGACGCTTCCGCGACCACGCCGGCCCCGGCCCGGCCGACCTGGTCCGCCGCGTCGAACTGGTCGGTCGCCAACGGGGTCGTCACCAGCGGCACGCCATGGGCGAGCGCGCCGAGCACGGTGCCCGCGCCCGCGTGGCACACCACCGCGTCGACGTGCGGCAGCAGCCGTTCCTGCGGCACGAAGTGCTCGATGCGCACGTGCGCCGGCTGGGCGCCGAACCGCTCGCGGTCACCGTCGCGGCCGATGGTCGCCACGACGTTGACCCGTTCTTCGCGCAGCGCGCCGATCATCGCTTCGAGCACGCCGGGCCGGGTGTTGTGCGTGGTGCCCGAAGTGACGTACACGGTCCGCTCGTAGGGCAGGCCCGACAGCGCGGGATGCGGTTCTCCCGCGACCGGCACCGCCGCTTCCGGGCGCAGCGGCCACCGGGCCGGGTACTCCCATTCGACGCCGCCGGGGTACAGCGCGTCCGGCCAGATGTCCAGGTACGGCACGTCGTCACGCGGCGGCAGCTCGGCGACCCCGAAGTCCCGCACGATGTCGCCCGCGACTCGCCAGGCGTCGGCCATCAGTGCCGCGGACTTGGGCGGCCCCATCGCGTGCATCGCGTAGGGCACGCCCGCCGCCACCGCGGCCATCATCGCCGCGCGCTCGGCGAGATTGGTGATCACCAGGTCCGGCCGCCAGTCGCGGACGAGGTCGAGCAGGTCGCCGACCCGCCCGGCGGCGCCAATCCCGACCATGTAGTGGGCCATCATGTGGGCGAACTTCTCGTCCTGGGTGAGTCCGTCGAACGTCTCTCGCGGGAACTTCTCGAGGTAGCGGTCGAATGATCCGGCCGTTTCGGCCCCGATCGCGACCGTGCGGACGCCGGGCAGTTCGGCGTGCCGCACCGCGGACGGCCCGGTGACGAACACGATCTCGTGCCCCTCGTCCCTGGCCGCGGCGACCAGCGGCAGCATCGGCGCGATATGGCTGTGACCGGCCCCGGAGGAGAACAACAGGCGCATCCCGCGACGGTACCGGAATCGGGGGCCGCTCCGCTGCCGCGCCAGCTCAGTCCATTGTGGATTCCCGGACGAGTGCGCGGAAACCGGGCGCGGGGTCGAACGGGTCGGCGGGGAAGGTGAGCTGGTGCAGCACGACGCCGTCGAGGTGGCCGATCAGCCGCCGGTACAGCTCGCGCGGCGCGGTGGGGGCGAGCGGGGCCAGCCACTGCTCGCCCCAGTCCAGCACCGCCTCGCGCCCGGCGGCGAGCAGATCCGTCAGCTCGGGCCGCGCCGCCGCTTCGAGGAACAGCGCGAACCGCGCCCTCGTCCGTGCGCGGCCGGGCCCGGCCGCGTGCCGTGCCAGCCCCGCGAGCGCGCTCGCGAGCGCGTCCGCGTCGGCGGGCGGGATCCGGGTGAACCGGTCCCAGTCGGCGCGGTCCAGTTCGACCAGGTGCGCCAGCACACCGCGCACCAGCGCGTCGCGGGTGCGGAAGCAGTTGGACGTGGTCCCGGCGGGCACACCGGCTTCGGTGTCCACCGCCTGGTAGGTCAGCGCGCGCGTGCCGTCGGCGCCGAGGACTTCGACCGCCGCCGCGAGCACCTGATCCCGTCTCCGGCTCATGCGACACTATAAACATAGTGAAAAATACTATGAACGTAGTACCGTGGTGTCATGAACGGACACGCGATCGTCGTCGGCGGTGGTATCGGCGGGCTCGCTGCGGCGGCCCGGCTGCTGGCCCACGACTGGCGGGTGACGGTGCACGAGCGCGCGGCGGCACTGCCCGAGACGGGAACCGCGCTCGGCATCTGGCCGTCCGCGTTGCGGGCGCTCGACGATCTCGGGCTAGGCGAGCGGGCCAGGGATCTCGGTCCCGCGCCGTCGGGCAGCACGTTCCTGCGCGCGGACGGCCGCCGGATCGCTTCGCTCGACGTCGAGGCCATGCGACGGCGTACCGGTGACGCGGTGCGGATGCTGTCGAGGCCCGCGCTGCTGGGGTTGCTCGCGAGCGCGTTGCCGCCCGGCGCGGTGCGGTTCGGCTCGGAGGTTTCGGCGCTCGGCGAACTCGAGGACGCCGATGTCGTGCTCGCCGCGGACGGTCTCGGCAGTGGAATCAGGACGGCGCTGTTCGGCGGGCGGTACCGCGCGAGGTACACCGGCAGCACCGCGTGGCGTGGCAGCGCGGACGGCGCCATCCGCGCGATGACCGAGACCTGGGGCGACGGTTCGCTGTTCGGCAGCACCCCGAGGGACGGCGGGCGCGTCAACTTCTACGCCAGCGCGCTGGCACTGGAGACCGATCGCGCACCCGGTGGCGAGGCCGCCGCGCTCCGCGTCCACTTCGGACATTGGCACCGCGGGGTGCGGGAGGTCCTCGACGGTCTCGACGAAGCTTCGGTGCTCCGCCACGGTCTGTACTACTTGGACCCGCCGTTGCCGGCGTACGTGCGCGGCAGGGTCGCGCTCGTCGGCGACGCCGCGCACGCGATGAGTCCCACGCTCGGCCGCGGCGGCTGCGAAGCCCTGCTGGACGGGGTGTCGGTGGCCGACTGCTTGATCGCGCACTCGACGGTCGAAGCCGCGTTGGCCGCGTACGACGCCCGTCGCCGCGGTCCTACCCAGCGGCTCGCTCGCGCCGCCTCGCTGACGTCCCGCATGGTCCACCTGCGCGGATTCACGACGCTGCGGGACGTCGCGATGAAGGTGGCGTTGCGCTCGGCGCCGCTGGGCTAGGTGTCGCGGTCAGGGCCGGGTTTTCTCGAACAGCTCGACGATTTCGGCCGTGGTCCCGGTTTCGCCGAGGCGGGGGAAGACGCGCTCGATGCTGTTCCGGTGCGCGTCCTCGTTCAGGTCGGTCATCGCGTCGGTGGCGAGTGTGACGTGGTAGCCGTGCTCGTGGGCGGCGCGCGCGGTCGACTCCACGCCGAAGCTGGTGGCGATGCCGGCCAGCACGATCTGCGTGACGCCGCGGCGGCGCAGTTGCACGTCGAGGTCCGTGCCGTGGAAGGCGCCCCAGTTGCGCTTGGTCACGACGATGTCCTCGGGATGCCCCGCGAGTTCGTCGACGATGACGTCCCAGCCTTCGGGCGGTGTTCCGCCGGCGCGGGGGCTCTCGGTGCGGCCGGTCGGGGCGTCCGCACCGTCGGGGGCGAAGGTCACCCGCACCAGCACGACCGTCGCGCCGTGCGCGCGGAAGGTGTCAGCCAACCCGGTCGCCCGCGCCACCACCTCCGCGCCGCTGTACGGCGTAGTCGGCGACCCGGTGATGCCGTTCTGCAGGTCGATGAGCACCAGTGCGGTGTTCGCGTCCACTGTGGTCAGTGCCATGGATTCTCTTTCCCGGTGCAGGGGAGGCCGGCGCTCGTCACGGCTCGGTGATCCGGTAGAGCAGCGCCAGTGCCTCGGTGATGGTCTTGCGTTCGTCGTGCGTGTAACGGTCCTGCAGGGCGCGCGCGAGCCATTCCTCGCGCAGCCGCCGCCAGTCGCGCAGGTCCTTCAGCGCGGCGGCAGTCAGCGAGAGCAACTGCTTGCGCCCATCGTGCGGATCGGGCTGTCGCTCGATCCACCCGCGCTCATCGAGTGCCGCGAGCACGGCGGCCATCGACTGCGGGCGGACCCGCTCCGCGGCGGCGAGATCGCTCGCCGACAAGGGCCCCTCCCGGTCCAGTCTCCTGACCACCGACTCCTGCGAAGGCGTCAGCTCGCCATCGCCCCCGGCTTCCTTCACCCTGCGGCGAAGTCGGCCGATCAGCACCCGCAGGTCGTGTGCGGCCCGCACGGCCGTTTCGGAGACGCGTTCCGGCATGGCACCCACCCTAATTAACTCAGGTGAAACTGTCCAGTTTCACCTGAGTTAATTAGGGTGGGGCGGTCCAGGGTGAAGGCCGGGTTTGTGACGTCTGGTTCCCTGAAGGCGTCCTTCAGGGGCGATGCGGGCGTGCTTCGGCGGACCCGCGACCTCGCCACCCAGCTCACCGGAATCGACGCGCTGATGCCCCGAAGGTGACCTTCGGGGCATGCGGGGCGCCACGGCTAGCCTGAGCGCGTTCGCAGTGGGCACGGGGAGGGGCGAGTGATGGACCAGCACGACCGCGACATCGCGGAGCAGTGGTTCCGGCGCAGGGGGCTGCCTGCCGTGGTCAAGGGAAAGCCGGCGCAGCTCCTCGTGCGCATCGTGCCCGGCGAGGTGTTCCTGCTGCTGTTCCTGGGGTTCTCCGCCGGGGTCGCGGCCATCCTCGACCGGAGCGAGGAGGACCTCGACCGGCTGATGAAGACCGGCGAGTTCGCGCTGCTCTTCATCGGCCTGCTGCTGTGCCTCGCGGTCCTGCCGCCGCTCGGTGCCTGGTTCGCCGCCAAGTGGGTCCGTATGCGGGTGCTCGACCGGCGCGGGACAGCCACCGCCGCAGTGGTGGCCGCGGTCTTCGTCGTGGTCAACCCCGTGGTGGACCGGCTGACCCCGCCGCACTACTCGCTGCCGGGCGGGGCCGCGGTGCAGGTCGGCCTGCTCGTGGCGCTGCTGGTGGCCGCGTTCTTCGGCGGCGGCTCGATTCTCGGCTGGGCGCTGCGCGCGGCGTTCCGCCAGCTCGGCAGGCTCGGCGACCTGACCAGCCGCGCGCTCCCGCTGTTGCTGCTGTTCACCGTCTTCGGGTTCTACACCACCGAGATCTGGCAGGTCGCCGCCGAGCTGAGCAGGCACCAGATGTGGCTCGTGGTCGGGCTGTTCTCGGTGATCGCGATCCTGTTCCTGATGTCGACGCTGTCCGACGAAGTCCATTCGCTGACCGGAAAGGACGCCGTCGAGCCGGAACCGGGCAAGCTGGACGGCACTCCGTTCGCGGCGGGTGCCGCCACGGAGGCGCCCAGCGCGCCGTTGCGGAAGCTGGAGCGCTGGAACCTGGTGCTCGTGCTGGTGCTGACCCAGATCCTGCAGACGCTGGTGCTGTCCGTCCTGACGTTCGTGTTCTTCGTGGTGTTCGGCGTCATCACCATCAAGGACTCGGTGATCAAGGCGTGGATCGGGCACGACCCGACCACCGGGAAGCTCTTCGGGTTCGAGGTGCCCCCGCCGAACGAGCTGCTCCAGGTTTCCCTGTTCATCGCGGCGTTCTCGGCGCTCTACTTCGCGGCGGCCGCGGTGACGGACTCGAACTACCGCAGGTCGTTCTTCGACCCGCTGGTCCGGCACATGGCCACCAGCCTGGCGGCGCGGGACATCTACCTCGCCCGCCTCCGCGCCGACAGGTCCACAGTGGACTAGCCGATGCGCCGCAGTGCCCGTTCCCTGCGGTCCGCGACGCTCGAACCGGATTCGCGGCGGGCCATGCGGCGCAGCACGACCGGGGCGACCAGTACGCCGAGCACGGCCCACGCGCCCAGCACGCCGACGGTTTCCAGGTGCCGCCACGATTCGCCGATCTCGATGCTGACGGCGCCGTCGGGCAGCAGCGCCGAGCGCATCGCGAGGCCGAGCCAGTAGATCGGGAACACCTGGGCGATCCACTGCAGCCAGTCCGGCAGCGCGGTGACCGGGTAGAAGATGCCGGACACCGCGATCATGCCCAGTATCGGCAGCGTGATCAGGCCCTGCGCGCGTGCGCTGGTGAACACCGAGCCGAGCACGGCCCCGATCGGCAGCGTCGCGACCAGTCCCAGCGCGAGCGCCCAGGCGAGTGTCAGCCACGAGCCCGCGCTGCCGACGGTGAGACCGGGGACGATCAGCAGCGCGGGCACCAGGAAGATCGCGAGATCGGCGACGAGCCCGCCGGACACCGAGACGATCTTTCCGACGAGGTAGCCCGCCATTCCGTTCGGCGTCGCCTTCGCGCGCAGCAGGGTGCCGTCCTCGCGTTCGGCGGTGAGCTGCTGGCTCATCGTCACCATCGCCATCGACGCGTTCATGCCGAGGATGCCGGGCAGCACCAGCGTGCCGAGCGCGAATCCGGTGCCACCGAAGGAAACGTCGCGGAGGAAGAACGTGACCGCCACCATCAGCAGCGGCCAGAAGCAGTGCCCCCACAGGTCGGCGCCGTTGGTGAAGGACTGGCGCAGCTCGATCGCGCCACGGGTCCAGCCCGCGCGCAGCACCGCTGAATTCATTCTGCGACTCCGGATTCGGCGTGGTGGACCAGCGACAGGTAGGTGTCTTCGAGCGAGGACCGGCGGACTTCGAGGTCCTCGATCGCTTCGCCGTACCGCTTGAAAAGCTCGAAGGTGAACTTGGTCGATTCGGTGGTCGCCCGGGAGAACCGCTTCCCGGCACGGGTCCAGCGCACCTCGTCCTCGCCCGCGATCTGCTTCGCCAGTTCCGCCGCGGTGCCGTCGGCCGCGATCCGGCCGCCGTCGAGGACCAGGATGCGGTCGGCCAGTTTCTCGGCCTCGTGCAGATCGTGCGTGGTGAGCAGGATCGTCGTTTCCCCCGCTGCGGCGAGGTTCTGCACCAGCGCGTGGAATTCGCGCCTGGCCACCGGGTCCAGCCCCGCGGTCGGTTCGTCGAGGAAGACCAGTTCGGGGCGTCCGACGAGACCGATCGCCACGTCGAGCCTGCGCCGCTGCCCGCCGGAAAGCATCCGGACCTTCTTGTCCGCGTGCTCGGTCAGCCCGACCGCGGCAACGAGTTCGCCCGCGTCCCACGGCCGTTCGACGCGTTCGCTGGAATAGGGCGCGTAGTAGGAGCCGAGATGGGCGAGCAGTTCGCGCACGCGCCACTTTCCGTGGTCCCGCCAGGATTGCAGCACGACCCCGACCCGAGCGCGCCACGATTCGGTGGCGTGGGCCGGATCCGTGCCGAGCACTTCGACCCGGCCGGCCGAGCGCAGCCGGAACCCTTCCAGTATCTCGATCGTCGTCGTCTTGCCCGCGCCGTTCGGCCCCAGCAGGCACAGCACCTCGCCGTGCCGCGCGCGGAAGGTCACCTCGTGCAGGACGTCGGTCGTGCCGTAGCGCATGCGCAGGCCGTCGACATCGACCACGACCCCCTTGTTCGTCATCGATTCCGCCCTCGGTCGAATTCTCGGTGAAGTCATCAGGAACGCTACGAAGCGTTCACGCGAGCGTCAATTGACAGGGACGCGCTTTCCGGAGTTTTACCTGCAAGGAACCAATCAATTGACGCAATCGCGCTGAGGGTGAACGCAACGATTTTCGGTATTGTCGTTGCAATGCGGTGATCGTGAATGCACACTGGGGGAAACCGGAAGGGGGGCGCCGATGCCGGGAGGCAGGCTGACCAGCCAGGACCGCAGGCGCATCGCGTCGGGCCTGTCCGACGGGCTCGGCTACGCCGAGATCGCCAGGGAGCTCGGCAGGCCGACATCGACGGTCAGCAGGGAAGTGGCGCGCAACGGCGGGCCGGGGGACTACCGGGCCGGCCGGGCGCACCAGGCCGCGTGGCGGCGCGCCCGCAGGCCGAAACGGGGCTGGGCCGCGGAATCGACGGCGGGTGCCGAAGGCAGGGACCCGGCGGCGGCCGGCGAGTTCGTGGACCGGCTCGCGGCGCAGATGATGCTGTCCGGGCTGCCGAGGATGGCGGCGCGCGTGTTCGCCTGCCTCGTCACCACCGATTCCGGTGCGCTGACCGCGGGCGAACTGGTGCGGGGGCTCCGGGTCAGCCCCGCGTCGGTGTCCAAGGCCGTCGCCTACCTCGAGGAACTGGACGTCGTCGGCCGTGCCCGCGTTCCGGGGCAACGCCACGAGACCTACCTGATCGACGACGACGTGTGGCTCCGCACCTGGCTGACCAGCGCCAGGACCAACGCCCGGTGGTCCGACACCGCGCGGGAAGGCGCCGCGCTCTTCGGCACGGCCACCCCGGCCGGGGCCAGGCTGGAGCAGATGGGCGAGTTCTTCGCGCGCCTGGCCGAGGACATGAGCGGGGGCGCGGGCGCGGTCGCCTTCGACGACGCGCTGACGGTGCTCGCCGCGCTCGTCCACGCCGGCACGCCACGCACCGCGCGCGAGCTGTCCCTCGCACTGGGCTGGCCGCTCGACCGGGTCGAGATTGCCTTGCGCGACGCGGAAAAACGTCCCGACCTCACCGATCCGGTGGTACTCCGCCACACCGGATCGGGTGCCTGCACCGCCGTCGCCGTGCCCGACCGGCTCACCGCGGCTCAGCGCGGTGCGCTCGACTCCCCGCTCGGCCGGCTCACCCTCGGCGCCGGATCCTGACGAAGGAGCGGCCCGGCGATCCACTCGTCACTTCTCGGCGGTGCCGCTCGCCGCGTTGGCGCGGTCGATCTCGGCCATGTGCGTTTCGGCCCAGTCCCGGACGGCGGCCAGCGGCGCGTCGAGCGACAGCCCCAGCTCCGTGAGCCGGTAGTGCACCCGCGGCGGCACCACCGGTTCCACCCGGCGCTCGACCAGCCCGTCACGGGTGAGGCCGTGCAGGGTCGTGGAGAGCATCTTCTGCGAGATACCGGGCATGCGGCGGCGAAGCTCGGCGAAGCGCACCTCGTGCGGGTATGCCTCGGCGAGGACCTTGACCGCCATCGACGTCCACTTCGTGCCGATGCGGTCCAGCAGGCGGCGGGCCGGGCAGTCGGGGTCGAACACATCGCCCTTCGCCGGACGGAGGGAGGTCACCTCGGGCTCACCACCTGACTCGGAAGTGCGGTCTTGGCACGACCGCATCGGTTACCTACCGTTTCATAGTAACCAAAGGTAACCGACTTGAGGGGCTGCCCATGTCCGATATCGAGCTGCGTCGCGTCGTGGCCAACGGCATCGAGATCAGCGCGGCGGTCGCCGGGCAGGGCAGTCCCGTGCTGCTGCTGCACGGGTTCCCGCACACGTGGCAGCTCTGGCACGCGATCCTGCCCCGCCTGGCACGGACCCATCGGGTCATCGCGCCGGACCTGCGCGGGCTCGGGGCCACCGCTCGCCCCGCCGACGGCTACGACGCGGGCACCCTGGCCGTCGACGCGGAACGCCTGCTCGACGCGCTCGGCGAACCGGTCGCGTCGGTGGTCGGCATCGACGCGGGCGCGCCGCCCGCCTTCCTGCTGGCGATGCGGCGGCCGGACCGCGTGCGGCGGCTCGTCGTGCTGGAGTCCCTGCTCGGCAGGCTGCCGGGCGCGGAGGACTTCCTCGCCGGTGGCCCGCCGTGGTGGTTCGGCTTCCACGCCGTCCCCGGCCTCGCCGAGACCGTCCTAATCGGACACGAGGCCGAGTACGTCGACTGGTTCCTCGACGCGGGCACGCACGGGCGCGGAGTGCCGGGGGAGATCAGGGACCGGTTCGTCGAGGCCTATCGCGGCCACGACGCGCTGCGCGCCGCGTTCTCGCACTACCGCGCGATGCCAGCGTCCGCAAGGCAGATCGACGAGGCCGTGGTGTCCGGCAGGCTCACCGTGCCCACCATGGCGATCGGCGCCCACCCGGTGGGCAACGCGCTCGAACGCCAGCTCCGCCCGATCGCCGACGACCTCGTCGCGCATCTCGTCGAGGACTGCGGTCACCTCGTCCCGCTGGACCGTCCCGATGTGCTCGGCCCGCTGCTGGCCGATTTTCTCAGCGAGCGGCGCGAACTTGGGCCAATGGTGTGAATCGCTGTGAGATACCTGTGGATCGCGTGTGACGGGATGCGTTCGCGGCGGCGCTGTGATGATCTGACACCGTGGCGTTCAAGACTTTCCGGCCCGCGGGAGCGGCCGCGGCGACGGTGTTGCTGGTACTCGGCGTCGTGGTCAGCACCGACACGACGACCGGGGACACGAGCGACGCCACGGCGGCCGCCGCCGACGCCTACACCACCTCGCTCGCCGCGAAAACGGTCATCACCACGCCCGCCGCCAGCCCGTCCGTCGGCGCGCTGTTCGGCGGTGACGAGCACTTCTGCAGCGGGAGCGTCGTGCACAGCGCGGCGGGCGATGTCGTGCTCACCGCCGCGCACTGCGTCAACGACGGCGACGGCACCGGGAACTACGAGGGGCTGACCTTCGCGCCCGGCTACCACGACGGTATCGCTCCGTACGGCATGTGGGCGGTCACCGTCGCCGCCGTCCCCGACGGGTGGGCGTCGGGCGGCGACCCCGATCTCGACTTCGCGTTCCTGACCGTGCGCCAGGACGGGACCTCGGCGAGCGTGGAAAGCCTGACCGGCGCGAACACCCTCGGCACCGATCGCGGGTTCCCCAACCTGATCACCTTGACGGGCTACCCCGACGAAGCCGACGCGCCGACCGTCTGCCAAGGCGTCACCAGCCGGTCCGGCACCTACCAGCAGCGCGTGGCCTGCCCCGGTTTCCCGGACGGCACCAGCGGCGGCCCGTGGGTGACCGATGTGGACGCGGCCACCGGCGACGGCACGGTGATCGGCGTGATCGGCGGCTACCAGTACGGCGGCGATTCGCCCGACGTCTCGTACAGCTCCTACTTCGACTCCGACGTCAGGGACCTGTACGAGTCGGTCACCGGCTGATCTCGTGGGTTCGTGGCGGGGTCGGCATGCCCTGAAGCCGAAGCCACTGCAAGCCGAGGCCACCGCAAGCCGAGACCATCGACTGCGAAGATGTAGTGATTGCACTTTTGTAGTTGCTGTGGAATCGTGGCAGAGGAGGTCGCTGTGGCCTCCCTGAGCACGAGGAGTCAGCGATGCGGTCCAGTGCGCACTGGGACGTCCGGCGGCCGCCGCGGGCGGACGGCAAGACGGTCCTGGTCACCGGTGGCAACGCCGGGATCGGCTACTTCGTCGCCGAGCAGCTCGCCGGGAGCGGGGCCACCGTCGTCATCGGCAGCAGGGACGCGGCGAAGGCCGAGGCCGCGCTGACGTCGATCCGGTCGAGGGTCCCCGGCGCCGAGGTCCGGCACGTCCGGCTCGACCTCGCCGATCTTTCCTCGCTGGAAGCCTCGGTCGGCGCGCTGGATCTCGACCGCCTCGACGCGGTCGTGCAGAACGCCGGGGTGCTGCTCGACAACCCGCCCCGGCGCGAAACCGCCGATGGCAACGAGCTGATGTTCGGCACCAACCATCTCGGGCACTTCGCGCTGACCGCGCGGCTGGGGCCGCTGCTGTCGGCGACGCCGGGCAGCAGGGTCGTCGTGACGGGCAGTTTCGCGGGAAAGCAGGAGCGCCTGGACCTCGACGATCTCCAGTCCACCCGCGACTACCGGCCGAAGCGGACCTACGGGCGGTCGAAGCTGGCGCAGATGGTGTTCGGCTTCGAACTCGACCGGCGGCTGCGCGCGGCGGGCAGCGGGACCGCGTGCGTGGTGGCCCATCCCGGCGGCGCGCTGGATTCGCTGACCCCGGCACGCCCGCCGGTGCACGAGCGGACCGCGGGCGAGCGGCTGCGCGGGCTGCCGCTCGGGCTCGTCGTGCAGGGGAAGGAAGCCGCCGCCTGGCCCGCCGTGCGCGCGGTGCTCGACCCGTCCGTGTCCGGCGGGCAGCTTTGGGGGCCACGGGTCTTCGGGCTGCGCGGCCTGCCGGCGCTCGAACCGGTCCGGGAGCACCTCTCCGATCCTGACAGCGCGGCGCGCCTGTGGGCCGCCAGTGTCGAGCTGACCGGTGTCGACCCCACGATGTGACGAACATGTTCGCTACGAACTAGATCGTAACGAACATGTTCGTTACATTGGGGATATGACACCAGAAGTGCCGCGCAGTCGTCGTGAACGGCCCGCGAAACCCGCTTTGACCAGGGCGGGAATCGTGTCCGCCGCAATCGGCGTGCTACGGGCGGAGGGATTGCCGAAGGTCACCATGCGCCGTATCGCCCAGGAACTGGACACCGGTCCGGCATCGCTCTACGTCTACGTCCGGAACACCGCCGAGCTGCACGCGGCGATCCTGGACGAGCTGCTGGGCACGATCGAGACGGCGCCGGAGCGGGGAAGCTGGCGTGCACGCGTCGAGCAGGTGCTCGGCTCGTACACCCGGACGCTCTTCGAGTACCCGAGCCTCGCGCGGTCCGCGGTTTCGGCGCGCCCGAGCGGCGAGAACTACCTGAACCTGTGCGAACGGCTGCTGGCACTGCTGGACGAGGGTGGCGTCCCGCCCGCGCAGGCGGCGTGGGGCGTGGACGTGCTCCTGCAGCTCGCCACCGCGACCGCCGCGGAACACGCCACCCAGGACGAAAGCAGCGACAACGCCGACGAATGGGACGCGCTCACCCGCGCGCTGCACGGGGTGTCCGCGGACACCCACCCGCGCATCGCCGCGCTCGGGCCCCGGCTGCTCTCGGGCACTCCGGAGCAGCGGCTCTCGTGGGGCCTTCGAAGCGTGCTCAACGGCATCGCGCACACCCCGGTACCGGAGGGAGAACCGAAATGACCACACACCACCCCATCGCGATCATCGGGGCCGGACTCGGCGGCCTCACCCTCGCCCGCGTGTTGCGGGTGCGAGGACTCGACGCCGCCGTCTACGAACTCGAAGCCTCACCGACCGCCCGCACGCAGGGCGGCATGCTCGACATCCACGAAGAGAGCGGCCAGCTCGCCCTGCGCGCCGCGGGCCTGCACGACGAGTTCCGCGAGCTGATCCACGCCGGCGGGGAGGCGATGCGCATCCTGGACGAGCACGCGGTCGTCCGGATGGAGGAGGCCGACGACGGCGATGGCGGCCGTCCCGAGGTCGATCGCGGGAAGCTGCGGGATCTCCTGCTCGGCTCGCTCCCCGACGGCACCGTCCACTGGGGACAGAAGGTCACCGGTGCGCGCCCGCTCGGCCACGGCAGGCACGAGGTCACCCTCGCCGACGGCACCGCGTTCACCACCGACCTGCTCGTCGGCGCGGACGGCGCGTGGTCGAAGATTCGCCCGCTGCTGTCCGCGGCCACCCCTGTCTACAGTGGATTTTCCTTCGTCGAAGCCGATCTGCTCGACGCCGACACCCGTCATCCGGTCAGCGCCACCGTCGTCGGCGGGGGCATGCTGTTCGCGATCGGCGCGGGGAAGGGTTTCCTCGCGCACCGCGAGCCCGACGGGAGCCTGCACGTCTACACCGCGCTCGAAGTGCCGGAGGACTGGATCCCCGGTATCGACTTCGCGGACACCGCGGCCGCGAAATCCGCCGTGCTGAGCCATTTCCACGGCTGGGACCCGAGCCTGCGCGCACTGCTCGCGGACGCCGACACCGCGCTCATCCCGCGCCCGATCTTCGCGCTGCCGGTCGGGCACAGCTGGGACCGGGTGCCAGGGGTGACGCTGCTCGGTGACGCCGCGCACCTGATGTCGCCGTTCGCGGGCGAGGGCGCCAACCTCGCCATGCTCGACGGTGCCGAACTCGGGGAAGCCATCGCGGCGCACCCCGGTGACCTCGAATCCGCGCTCGCCGCCTACGAGCGCGCGTTGTTCCCGCGCAGCGAGGAATCGGCGGGGGAGTCCGCCGCCAACCTCGTCTCCGCCTTCGCGGCCGATTCGCCGCAGAGCCTGCTCGACCAGTTCGCCGCACACTGAAATCCAAGGAGACCCCGATGGCACCACCGTTGACCCGCCGCGTGCTCGAACCGCGGCCTGGCCTGTCCGTGACCGTGCGAGAGGCGGGTGACGGCCCCGCCGCGCTCGTCCTGCACGGCGGCGCGGGGCCGGACAGCGTGACCTCCATCGTCGACCACCTCGCGCCGGGGCACCGCGTGCTGGCGCCGACGCATCCCGGCTGGGACGGCACTCCGCGACCCGACTGGTTTTCCGGGGTCGGCGAACTCGCCGCCACCTACCTCGGCGTGCTCGAAGAGTCCGGAATGGACGAAGTCACCGTGGTCGGCACCTCGCTCGGCGGCTGGGTGGCCGCCGAACTGGCCGTCCGCGACGGCGGCCGTCGCGTCGCGCGGCTCGTCCTGATCGGTGCCTCCGGCCCCGAGATCCCCGGCCCGTCGATCACGATGCCGGGGCAGGGCGGCCCGCTGCCGCCGGGACGGGGCCCGTCGCCGGAAGCGATGGCCGCCCTGCGCGCCTACGCCGGACCGGACATGGCGGACCCGGAGCTGGGGCCGCGGCTCGCGGACGTGCGAGTTCCCGCGCTCCTGCTGTGGGGCGAGAACGACGTGGTGGTCCCGCCGGAGTTCGGCCGCGCCTACGCCGAGCTGTTCGCCGACGCGCGGTTCGAGCTGATCCCCGGCGGCGGGCACCTTCCGTACCGCGAAGCGCCCGAAGCCACTTTCGCCGTGCTGAAGGAATTCCTCGGCCGTTGATCCCGGTCAGCGGGCGAGGAGTTCCCGGATCGCTTTGAGCACCTCGGCAGGCGCTTCTTCGGCCATGAAGTGCCCGGCGCCGGTCGTGCGGTGATCCACCTCGGGTGCCCACGCCCGCCAGATTTCGGCGGCTTCGAAACCGAGCGCGGCGCCCCAGTCCTGCTGCAGGACCGTGACCGGCATGTGGAGCTGGTTGCCCGCCTGCCGGTCCGCGGTGTCGTGCTCGATGTCGACGGTGGCGCTCGCCCGGTAGTCGGCGACGATCGACGGCACCGCTTCACGGGACGCGCGCAGGTAGGCGGCGCGCACGTCGGCGGGGATCGCGTCCGCGGTCCCCGCCCATGCGTCGAGGAAGTGGCCGAAGAACGCGTCCGGCGCGGCGCCGATCAGCTCCTCCGGAAGGCCGGGCGGCTGCGCCATCAGGTACAGGTGGAAGGCGACGGCGGCGCGCACGCCGTGCAGCACCTCCCACGAATCCAGGGTCGGCAGCACGTCCAGCGAAGCGAGGTGGGTGATCGCGTCCGGGTGGTCGAGCCCGGCGCGGATGGCGACCAGCGCGCCGCGGTCGTGCCCGGCGAGCGCGAACCGGTCGTGCCCGAGCGCCTTCGCGAGCGCGACGACGTCGGCGGCCATGGTGCGCTTGGCGTAGGCCAGCCCGGTCGGATCGGCCGGTTTGCCGCTGTCCCCGTAACCGCGGAGGTCGGGGCAGAGCACGGTGTGGTCACCGGCGAGGTCGGCGGCGACGTGCCGCCACATCAGGTGGGTCTGGGGGAACCCGTGCAGCAGCACGATCGGGCTGCCGGAGCCGCCGACGGCGACGTTGAGCGCGACGCCGTCGGCGACCGGCACCCGCTGGTAGTCGAATCCGGGGATCTGCATGCCGAGCCTTTCGGAAGTGGGTCCTCGGCAGGTGCCGAGGACCCCAGCGTCGCCGCCGCCGATCAGCACCCGGTCAGCGTGCACTGAGCGATCCACGGTCTACGGGCGGCAAGCCGAGGCAGATGACGGCGGGTGACCTGTCGAGTTCCTGGCGGCGCAGAGTCGGGCCTCGGCCTTCGAGGGGAACTGTCCGCACACCTGATCCGGGACCGCGAGCACCCGGACCGGGCTGGGCCTAGAGTGCGGAGTGCTGAAGGAGGTCTGACCGGTGCGGTTCGAGGTGCTCGGTCCGCTGGTGGCCGGGGACGGGAACGGCACGGCGGACCTGAAGGGGCCGCGGCACCGCGCGGTGCTCGCGCGGCTGCTGGTGGCCAGGGGCCGGGTCGTGCCGGTCGGCCTGCTGGTGGACGACCTGTGGGAGAACCCGCCCGACGGCGCGCTCGGCGCGGTCCAGACCTTCGTGTCCGCGTTGCGCCGCGCGCTCGAACCCGGCCGCGCGCCGCGGACGCCCGCCAGGCTGCTGGTGACCGCGGCGCCGGGATACGCGTTGCGCGCCGAGCCCGGCGCGGTGGACGCCTGGCGTTTCGAGGCGCTCGTGACCGCCGCCGGGACCTCGCTCGAAGAGCGGCGTGCGGGCGACGCTCTGTCCGAAGTGGACCAAGCGCTGGCGCTGTGGCGCGGGCCGGCCTACGCCGAGTTCGCGGACCAGGCTTGGGCGCGCGCGGAAATCGACCGCCTCGACGAACTCCGGCTGCTCGCGGCGGAACGGCGCGCGGAGGCGTTGCTGGCGCTGGGCCGCGCCGCCGAGGCGGTGCCCGAGCTGGAGGCGCGGACCGGCACGCACCCGTGGCGCGAGGACGGCTGGCGGTTGCTCGCGCTCGCGCTGTACCGGGCCGGGCGGCAGGGCGACGCGCTCGGCGCGCTGCGCAGGGCCAGGCACGTGCTTGCCGAAGAACTCGGTGTCGATCCCGGGCCCGCACTGAGGCGGGTGGAGGCGGACATCCTGGCGCACGAGCCCGCACTGACCGCTCCGGCCGCCGAGGTGCGCGGGCCGCGGCTGGTCGGCCGCGCCGGGGAGACGGCCCAGCTCGACGAGGCCGCCGCGACCGTCGCCGAGCGGGGAAAACCGGGGCTCGTGCTGGTTTCCGGTGACGCCGGGGCGGGCAAGACCGCGCTCACCGAAGCGTTCACCGCCCGCCTCGCGGCACAGGGGTGGACGACGGCGTGGGGGAGCAACCCCGAGGACGAGGGCCTCCCCGCGGCGTGGCCGTGGAGCCGGGTACTGGCCGCGCTCGGTGCCGAGGACACGCTGGTGCCCACGACCGGCTCGGCCGAAGACCCGGTGACCGCCCGGTTCCACCGGCACCGCGCCGTCGGCGCGCACCTCGCGTCGGTCGCGCGCAAGTCCCCGCTGCTGCTGGTGCTCGACGACCTGCACTGGGCAGGCGAAGAAACCTTGGCGCTGCTGGCTTCCGTCGTCGCCGAGCCGATCGGGCCGGTACTGGTGATCACGACCTACCGCACCACCGACCTCACATCACCGCTGGCGAGCTTTCTCGGCCGAGCCGCCCGCGCCGAACCGGCGAGGGTGTACCTCGGCGGGCTTTCCGCGGCGGCGGTGTCCGAACTCGTGCGCGCGACGAGCGGTCTCGACCCGGATGAGGCGACGGTCGAGACGATCCGGCGGCGCAGCGGCGGCAACCCGTTCTTCGTCCGCGAACTCGCCCGCCTGCTCGGCTCGGACGGTGCCTTGGCTTCGGTGCCGCCCGGCGTGCGCGACGTCGTCCGGTACCGCGTCGCAAAACTGCCCGATCCGGTCGAGGCGGTGTTGCGGGTGGCGTCAGTGATCGGCACCGAGATCGATCTCGGCCTGCTGGCCGAGGTCACCGGCGGCGAGGTGCTCGACGCGGTGGAAACCGCCACGGAGCGCGGGTTCCTGACCGAACGCGGGCCGCGGCGGTTCCGGTTCGCGCACGCGCTGGTACGCGAAACCCTGTACCACGACATTTCGCGATCACGGCGGGCGCGCTGGCACGAGGAGATCGGCGGGGCGATCGAGCGGATGCGGCCGGACGACGCCGACTCGCTGGCGCACCACTTCCTCGCGGCGGAAAGCCCCAAGGCCGTCCGGTACGCGCGCGCCGCGGCGGAGCGGGCGGAACTCCGCTTCGCCCCGCACGAAGCGGCGCGGCTGTGGCTGACCGCGCTCACCGCGCACGATCGCGACGGCGACCGCGACGTGCGCGCGCGGCTGGACCTGATCATGGGCAGGGTGCGCGCGCTGGCCGTGACCGGGGAGCTGGCGGAAGCGCGCCGTCACCGCGCCGACGCGGTCGCCATCGCCGACGGCCTCGGCGATCCCGCGCTGACCGCCCGCGTGCTCGGCGCCTTCGACGTGCCCGCGATCTGGACCGAGCACGACGACCGCGACCTGGCCGCGCGGATCGCCGAGGTCACCGAACGCACACTGGCCTCGCTGCCGCCCGGCCCCACCGCGGAGCGCGGCAGGCTGCTGGCCACGCTCGCGCTGGAACTGCGCAACACCGGCGGGGACCGGGCACGGGAAGCCGCGCGCGAAGCCGAGCGCATCGCCCGCGAACTCGGTGAACTGACGCTGCTCGCGTTCGCCCTCAACGCCGCGTTCATGCAGTCCTTCGACCGCTCCGGGCTGGCACCGCGCCGGGTGCGGATCGGGGAGGAACTCGTCGACCTCGCCACCAGGCATTCGCTGGTGGGCTTCGCGGTACTGGGCCACCTCGTCCTCGTGCAGGCGCATTCAGCGCTGGCCGAGTTCGCCGCCGCGGACCGGCACGCCGAGGCGGCGGGCGCGCTGGGCGTGGACCACGAGATCCCGCTCGTGAGCGTGTTCACCGACTGGTACGCCGCGCTGCGCGCCGCCGTGACAGGACGGGCCGCCGAGGCCGAGTCCGCGTATCGCGCGGTCGGCGCGCGCACCGCGCGAACCGGAATGTCCGGAATGGACAGGGGGATCCTGCCGTTCGCCCTGCTCTGCCACCGGCTTCAACAGGGGCTAACCCCCGAGGACGGTGACTTCGGCGCGTACGAGAGCTGGTGCGGTCCCGTGCTCCGGCCCGCCGCCGGGGCGGAGATCCCGGTGTCGCCGGACGATCTGCTCCGCGAGGCCCGTGACTGTCTCCATGCGACAGTCGCGATCGGACTCGGCGACGGCCCCGCCATGACCGGCCTCTACGCGCGGCTGCTGCCCGCCGCCGACGAACTGGCTGGCGCGGGCAGCGGGATCCTCACGCTCCGGCCCGTCGCGCACTACCTCGGCGATCTCGCGTCGGCTCTCGGCCGCCGAGAGGACGCGGCGGGCCACTACCGCCAGGCGCTGGCCGTCGCGGACCGCGCGGGAGCACCGCACTGGGCCGAAGCCGCCCGCGCCGCCCTGTCCGAACACTGACTTCGGTCAACGCCACGGGCATTCGGGGTGCTGCTCGTAGGCTTCCGTGAGCTGCAGCAATGTCGAGTCCCGTAGCTGTCGCGCTCTGCCGATGGCGGCAAGGCGGTCGTGGTCGTTTTGGTAGCTGTGCCATTCGGTGAGCATGACGAGATCGTCCAGATCCGCGAGGAGGCCGTCGAGCGCCTGGCCGAGCGAGTGCCGCTCGTTCGCGAACATCCGGATCAGGAACCTCATTCGCTCGCGCACCTCCTCGCCCGTGAGTTCGGGCGGCGCGTCGCGCACCGTGGGAGAGGTCGTCGTTTCCATGCCTTGCCTCCAGTGTCGCATATCACTGTTTGTTGCGTACCATAGTGGACCATGGGTAACGACGATGCAAGCGGAGCGCGGTCATCCCGTCGGCCTGGCTGGCAGAACGAGCGACGGTGTAGGGTCTGGTACATGCCACGTAACACGCCGGAAGGCGCCGCATGGACAGCGCGCGACCGCGTCCTGTCCGGTGCCTTGGCCGAGGCGTACGCGCGGCGGAAACAGGAATCGAAGCTCAACCTCCGCGATCTCGGCGAGCAGGTCGGCGTGAGCCACGCGACACTGTCCCGCTGGTTCAACGGCCAGAACGTGCCGGGCTACGAGGACGTCGTATCCCTCGTCACCGCGCTCGGCATCGTCGGCGAGGAGAAGGAACGCATCGTCGATCTGGCCCGCAATCCCGGGCCGAACCTCTTCGCCTCCGGTGCACCCGGCGTCGGTCAGCAACTCGCGGGTGTCATGCAACTGGAACGCACCTCGTCGGCGATGACGAACTGGTCGCCCGCGGTCGTGCCCGGTCTGCTGCAGACCCGCGACTACGCGGCCGCGATCATGCAGCGCGGTGAGCTACCCGTGAGCGAGATCGAGCACCGCATCACTCTTCGCATGGCCAGGCGCGACGCGATCATGCGCGCCGATCCGCTGCGACTCGACGCGTTCGTCGGCGAACCTGCGCTGCAAGGCCAGGTCGGTGGCGCCGAGGTGATGCGCGAGCAGTTGCGGCACCTGCTCAACATGGTCGACCGGTTCGAGAACATCACGGTGCGGATGATGACGCTGTTCGGCGACTGGCATCCGGGCTTGATGGGACCATTCGTGGTGTACGACTCGCACGAGCTGCCGCCGATCGTCCATCTCGAACACCACTCGAGCGGTGTGTTCCTGTACGACGAGAAAGACGTTGCGGCATACCACGAAGCGGCCCAGACGCTTCGTGACACCGCGATGAGCCCGGATGACACCAGGGTGATGATCGAGGACCGGATCAGGCAATGGGAGGCGACAGGATGACCGGCGCACGCCACGACACGTGGCGAAAGTCCAGCCACAGCGGCCAGGAGAGCGATTGTGTCGAGGTACGGCTCGCGCCGACCGTCGGCGTGCGGGACACCAAGGATCGTGACAGCGGGTACCTCGATGTGGCTCCGGCCGCGTGGGTGGCGTTCACTCGCGAAGCCGCGCGCTGAGCACGCAACGTGCACAGAGGGTCCCAGCGGAATTCGCTGGGGCCCTTTGTCGTTCGAGCTGCCGCCGATTGTTCACCTTGAACACGGGTAGCGTGTCCCGGTACCACGAGAAACACGGTGCGGTGTACCAAGAGGCGAAGGATCAGATCAGGCAATGGGAGGCGACAGGATGACCGGCGCACGCCATGTCACGTGGCGAAAGTCCAGCCACAGCGGCCAGCATAGCGATTGCGTCGAGGTGCGGCTCGCGCCGAGCGTCGGTGTGCGGGACACCAAGGATCGTGACAGCGGGTACCTCGATGTGGCTCCGGCCGCGTGGGTGGCGTTCACTCGCGAAACCGCGCGCTGAGCACAGGACGCACAGGGGGCCCTTGCGTCGCCGCCGTACCCTTTGAGCCATGGCCGAAGCAAGTGCGACGGAAACGATCGCCTGCACGCCGGACGAACTGCTGGAGTTCGTCCTCGATCCCGAGCGGTACGCGGAGGTCGACCGCAAGATCGGCGAGATCGAGTGGGTGCGGCGCGAGGAAAACAGCACCAGATTCCGGTTCCGCGGCCGGGTTCCCGGCCTTCCCGGGCCGATGCCGAAGATCGAGTCGCGCATGACCCGCACCCCCGGCGAGCGGGTGGACGTCGTGCTGCCCCGCGTGCGCGCCAACCTGCTGGTCAACCTGGTGTCGGAGTTTTCCGCGAGCTGGGTGTGCGTCCCCGCCGACGGCGGCACCACGGTGACCAGGACGGTGCGGTTCGCCTTCAAGGGCCCCGCCAAATGGCTGGTCGAACCCGCGCTCGACCGGGCGCTGCCCGCCGACATCGTCGACGAACTGCGTCAGGCCAAGGCATACCTCGAAGCTGACACGCCTGTCGATGGTGCCCTTTAGAGTGCGCCATCGACGATGGCCATCGAGCTCGCCCGGTCCACTGTGCGCCTCGCCGCGTTCCTGACCGAGGAAGACGACGGCGGCTGGCTCGACGTGGTGCTGTGGCGAAGCCGCGCGGCTGATCGACTCGGTGCCGGAATGCCACGCACGGTTCGCGCACATCGCCGTTCCCGGCGGCTTCCGGCACGTCGATGTGGTGGATTCCTGGGTAGCTTCAGACGCTGCGCAGCACTGATACCACGGTGCCCAGGATGACCGCCTCGTCGCCGTCGATGACCTCGTAGGCGGGGTTGCGGGGTTCCAGGTACACGTGGCCGTTGCGGCGGCGGTACACCTTGACGGTGGCCTCGCCGTCGATCATCGCGGCGACGATCTGACCGGAATGCGCCTCCGACTGCTGGCGCACCACCACGATGTCGCCGTCGCAGATCGCGGCGTCGACCATCGACTCGCCGCGCACCCGCAGGCCGAAGACGGTGCCGCGCCCGGTGAGCTCGCGCGGCAGCTTCAGCATGTCGTCCATGTGCTCTTCGGCCGTGATCGGCGTGCCCGCGGCGATGTCGCCGACCACCGGCACGGGCACCGCGTCCTCGCTCGACTCCCGCGCACCCGGCTCGTGCAGGAACGCGCGCACGTCGATCGGGCGGGACATCGAGTCGCTGCGCCGGAGGAACCCCTTGTCCTCCAAGCTCGCCAGGTGCTTCGACACCGAGGACGACGACCGCAGGCCGACGGCGTCGCCGATCTCCCTGGTGCTCGGGGAGTACCCGTGCCGGACCACCCAATCCCTGATCGTGACCAGGATCCGCTGCTGGCGCGGCGGCAGGTTCGAAGTGTCGAGGTGCTCGAAGCGATCGTCGTAGGTGGTCACCCGCCGAATGGTAAAGGTAGGCACCGACAGCGGAGGGTTCGCACCGCCGTCTCTCCCGGGTGCGGCCGTCGACGTGCTCCGCGACGTACGGCGGGAGCACCGCCCGCTGCTGTTCACCATCGCCTACGAGATCCCCGGCAGGGTCACCGGACGAGTTCGCCCGGCTCACCACGACCAGGCGAAGGTTCTCTCGCCGGTTTGGACCTGTTGTTGACACCGCCCGGTTCACCCCGCGTCGAGGTATCGCACGGCTTCCAGCACTCACACCAGCCGAGTTGCTTCGGAGAGAAGACCGCAGTGACCGAATGTTCGCGCTCAGCCCGTCGTTACCTCTTCGGTGCGTTGGGTGAACTAATTGATGGTTAGTCGCGGGAAGCCGGGATCGTTATTGCGCGCAGTTTGTAGAGCAGTGTTTTGAGTTCGTCCTCGTCGATCCTTGGCGAACTGTTCAGGTATACGGCGAGTTCGCCGAGAATGTTCCAGCAGGTGGCTTGTCTTTTCATCGGATATTCATGAGGGCTTTCTGGACCTTATGCGTTTTTGCCAGTATTCGGATCTGGCTGACTGGGATCTGGTGGGGGTAAGCCGACTTGGTGTTAGAGGTGCTCGTGAGGTGCGCGAGTTCGGCAATGAGGTCAGCAAGCGCATCGCGTGTGACCGTGTAGGGGTTGCTGGCGGCGCGCCGATCACGGATCGATGCGGCCGTCTCGTGTAGCGCCATCGTCACCAGCGCGATGATGGCGGCCTTCACGACGATGGTGTCCGTGAGCTGCTCGCCAACCGCCAGGGTGGCCGTACGAAGCACTACACGCGATGACCCAGCCGGTCACCGCAACCCTGGAAACCAACTAACCCGGTCTCCGCCGAACCCGGTACTTGACACGCTCACGACCAACCCACACCATTCGCCAACAGACTCTGAGGGAGGAAGTCGTGCGAGTTCTTTTCACGTCGTCGCCGGGGCTTGGCCACCTGTTTCCGATGATCCCGCTCGCCTGGGCGCTGCGGAGCGGGGGTCACGACGTGCTGGTCGCCAGCACCGGCGAGGTCGTCGAGCGCGCCGCGCAAGCTGGGCTGCCCGCGGTGGAGGCCGCGCCGGGGCTGGACGTGATGAGGTTCTTCGAGACTACAATGCGTGAGAACGAGCGGTTCGGGGACTTCGCCTCGCTCCGCGAGCTGTCCGTGGAGGACCCGCGGCGGGCGATGGAGCTCGTCGCGCGGGTGTTCGCCGCGCTCGGCGACCGGCTCACCGAGGGGATGCTCGCGGCCGCCCAGGGTTGGCGGCCGGACCTGGTGGTCTTCGAGCAGATGGACTCCGCGGGCCCGTTCATCGCCGCGAAGCTCGGAATTCCCGCCGTGCAGCACAACTTCGGCTTGGCGCGCGGGACCGACGAGCTCGCGCTGTACGCGAAGTACACCGACGCCTACGACCGGCATGGGGTGACGCGGCCGACCGAGGCCGACGCGATCATCGACATCGCCACCGAGGGGCTCGGCACCCCGCAGATCGGGTGGCCGATGCGCTACGTCGCGTACAACGCGGGCGGGGTGCTGCCGGGGTGGCTGCTCGCCACGCGGGAACGGCCGAGGGTGTGCGTCACCCTCGGCACCGCGGTCGGCCTGATGTCCGTCGGCGCGCTGGGCCAGATCGTCGAGGCGGCCAAGGAGATCGACGCGGAATTCATCTTCGCGCTCGGCGACTCCGACGTCGCGGAACTGGGCGAGCTGCCGGAGAACGTGCGCCTCGTCGAGTGGATCCCGTTGAACGCCCTGTTGGAGCACTGCGACGCGATCGTGCACCACGGCGGCTCCGGCAGCACCTTCACCTCGCTGGCCGCCGGAGTGCCGCAGTTGCTGCTTCCGCACAGCGCCGACCAGTTCGACAACGCGACACTCGTCCGCGACGCTGGTATCGGCCTGTGGCTCGAAGACACCACTGTGGACGCTTCGCATCTCACGAAGCTGTTGGAGGATAAGGAGATCAGGGCGGCGTGCGAGCGACTCCGCGCGGAGAACGCCGCACGCCCCCTGCCATCGGAGCTGGTGTCGAAGCTCGTCGCGCTGGTGAGCTGATCCGGCTTGGTGATCTGGGCCTCGAACTTGGTGCGAAGCCCTCGTCCGACACCAGGCCCGGTGCCGGCCCAGAACGCGAACAACAGGTCGGTCCCGAGCGCTTGCCGCGCCGGCGCGGCAAGCTCGTGCAGGAGCATGTAGACGCCGAAACCCGAGTGGAGATCTACCCGTTGCGGCCTGTCGCCGCCCGACAGTGCCTCGGCCGCAGCACACTGGCCCACTCGTCAGCCGCAGCCCGCTGCTGTAGAGCCCGTCGACGAACGCGGCGTCGCGCTGCTCATTGCGTCCCCGCCACAACCCGTCGGGCCGGCCATCCAGGCCCAGACCGCGCACGCCGAGGTCACGCCACCGGTGATACCCAGCCGGGTCCAGCCACTTCACGTCCTGCCCGCGGACACCACGCGGCTTCAAGTCGAAGTCGTCCATGGCGGCGACCGGGTCGGCCATCCCGTAGCGGCGCGCCGCCCACCGATAGAACTTCCGCAACCCAGCCAGGTTCGCCGCGAACGTGCTCGCCTCAACCAGCCGCGGGTTGCTCTGCTCCGACAGCCGCCACTCCCTGAAGTACTCCGCGTCGTCCTCAGTCGCCTCGTCCCAGCGACGGCCCAGCGCCAACAGGAAGTTCAGCCACATCCCCAGCGACTGCGCGTACTTCTTCCACGTCAACGGGCGACCGGCTCAACATCCGTGGCGACGCGAAGAACGCGTTCACCCGCCCATCCGGCCGCCCACCCGGACCGACCAGGAACGGCTGACCATGCCGGCGCCCCCCGCCCCGCCAACCCGGCCAGCAACCCCGCGTGGGCCACCAACAGCGGATCGTCCACCGTCCCCTGCGGACGCTCCAAGTCATACCGGAATACAACCCAGCCACCAGGGTCATAAGCAGTCCTCATGAGCGGCAGCGTAAAGATCAACACCCACCAACAACTGCGGACCGGGTAGAGAACGAGGCTGTCGTCGGGCGGCCGGTGTGCGCTCGGTCATGCTCCGGCGTTTCCGCTAGGTTGGACCGTGACTTGCCGGAGAAGTCAACTCGGATGATCGAAAGTTGCGCTGAATGAAATCCATCGATCTGAACCTGCTGGTGGCGCTGGACGCGCTGCTGGAGGAGGGCAGCGTCACCGGTGCGGCGGAGCGCCTGCGCACCTCGACTCCGACGATGAGCCGCACGCTTTCCCGGCTGCGCCGGGCTTTCAACGACCCGATCCTGGTCAGGGCGGGCCGGACGATGGTGCTGACGCCGCGGGCGGTGGCGATCCGCGATCAGGTGCGCGCGGTGGTCGAGCAGGCCGAGCGGGTGTTCGCTGACGGCGCCGAGCTGGATCTGGCCACGCTGCGCCAGACCTTCACCGTGGAGGCCAACGAGCTCGTGCTGGCGACGGTGGCGCAACCGCTGCTCGCCGCCGTGCGAGCGCGGGCGCCGCACGTGGTGCTCAGGTTCCTGGCCGCCCCGCCCGAGAACCTCCTCTGGCTGCAGGACGGCATCGCCGATCTCGCGGTCGGGGTGGTCCACTCCATCGGCGCGGAGACGCGCCGTGAAGTCCTGCTGGAAGATCGGCTGGTCGGGATCGTCCGAAGTGGACATCCGCTGACGCGCGGGCGGCTGACCCCGAAGCGGTTCGCCGCCGCACAACACCTCAGCCTCTCCCGCCAGGGCAAACTGGCAGGCCCCGTTGACGACGCGCTCGCCGAGCACGGTCTGCGGCGGCAGGTCGTCAGCGCGGTCGCGAGCTGGAGCGCGGCCACGCGGATGGTCGCGTACAGCGATCTGGTCGGCCTCGCACCGGAAAAGCTCGGCAAGGGCGCGGTGTCCGAATTGGACTTGCGGACCTTCCGCGTCCCGCTGGCGCTGCCCGCCGTCGTCATCTCGCAGGCGTGGCACGTCCGGTACGAGGCCGACCCGGCGCACGCCTGGCTGCGCCGCACGGTCCGGGAGGTCGTGCTGGCCGCGCACGGCGATTCCGCGGATTGACGTTCGAGGCAATGCTGCGTTGCTTTAATTGCGCTTTCTGATCATTCTTCGCCTCGCTACGGTGAATGTATGGACAATCTCACTGGAAAGGTGGCACTGGTCACCGGTGGCAGCAGGGGAATCGGGCGTGCCATTGCCGAACGGCTGGCCAGGAATGGTGCGCTGGTCGCGGTGCACTACGGCAGCAACGAGGCGGCAGCAGCGGAGACCGTGGCGGGAATCGCGGCAGACGGCGGCAAGGCGTTCGCCGTCGGCGCGGATCTTCGCGCCGTCGAGGGGGTGGACGTGCTCGTCGCCGCGCTGGAGGAAGAACTGCGAGCACGCCGGAAACCCGCGATCGACATCCTGGTGCACAACGCGGGGCTCAATTTCATGGCACGGCCGATCGAGGTGCTCACGGTCGACGAGTTCGACCAGATGATCGCGGTCAACGTCAGGGCGCCGGTGTTCCTCACCCAGCGCCTGCTGCCCCGGCTGAGCGACGGTGGCCGGATCGTCACCATCTCGTCCGTCGCCACCAGGGTGGCGTCGTCGGGAGGCAGCATCGGCTATCCGCTCACCAAGGGCGCGCTCGACGTGTTCAGCCGCACCCTGGCCAAGCACCTCGGCGCACGCGGGATCACCGTCAACGCCGTCGCGGTCGGCTTCACCCGGACCGATATGACCGCCGAAGCGCTGGCCGATCCGGTGCACCTGGCGCGCACCATCGACCAGACCGCGCTGGGCCGCGTCGGCAGGGCACAGGACATCGCCGACGCGGTCGCGTTCCTCGCCTCCGAAGACGCGCGCTGGATCACCGGCACCAAGCTCGACGTCACCGGCGGCGTCAACCTGTAGCGGCCCTTCGCGCTTCAGCCTGCCCGTGTGCCGTCGAAGGTGTACTTCCCCATGCCGTTCACGGTGATGTCACCGGCGATCGATTCGCCGTCGACGAGGCCGTCGTAGGACACTTCCAGGCTCACCGGTTCGGTCAGGACGGTCGTGCAGGAAAACCGCGGCCCGTCGGCGGTGCCGCCGGTGATCGTCGTGCTGATCCCGTTCACCCTGTTGGCCACCGATCCGGTGATCCGGTCCCCGTGCACCGCCATGACCAGGGTGACGTCCTGATCACCCGCGGGGTGGTGGAACACGATGTCCCAGGTCCCGTCCGGTGTTCCGCCCGCGCCCGACGGCGTGCGGGACGGGCGCGCCTCCTTCGCGACGGGCACTTCGCCGAAGGACGGCCGCCCCGGCTCGGGTTCGATGCCGATCGAGTTCAGGACGCCCGCCATCATCCGGTAGTAGCCGACGAGCATCAGGTACTCGATGATCTCCTCGTCGTCGTGGGTGGCGCGCAGCGCGGCCCAGGTGCTTTCGGACACGCCGTCGTCGGCGCACAGTTCGTCCACCGCGCGCAGCAGCGCCGCGTCGGCGTCCGCCCAGGTCGCGTCCGGGTCGTTCACCGCGCGGATCTCCGCCTCGGTCGCGCCCGCGCCGAGCGCGCCCAGTGTGTGGTTCGCCCATTCGTACGCGGCTCCGGTGCGCAGTGCCACGCGCAGGATCGCCAGTTCGCGCGCCCGCGCGGAAGTCCGTTGGGAGAACAGCAAAGCCTGCCCGAGCGGGCTCATCGCGGTGACCAGGTCGTCGCGGCGCACGAGCGTCCTGATGACGTTCGACGCCCCGATGCCGGCGAGTGCGCGCTGCGCGTCGGTCATGTCTTCGAGCGCGACCGCGGGAATGCGGGGTTCGGTGGGGCGGGCGCTGATGTCGCGGCCGATGGTCGTGGTCATGCGGTCTCCTCGGGCGGTCAGTGGTCCGGTGTGCGGAGGTAGGGCGCGAGCACCTGCTCGACCATGTCCAGCGCCTCGTCGGCGATCGGCCGCCCGGCGTCGAACGACCAGACGAGCGAGGTGCCGACGAGGCAGTTCTGGAGCTGCTTCGCCAGCGCGCCGGGGTCGGCGCAGATGATCTCGCCGTTCCCGGCGGCCCGTTCGAGCAGCGCGGTGGTCCGTTCGACCGCCGAGGCGAACCGCGCCCGCGTCATCCGCTGGATGGCGGGGTCGTCCTCGAACTCGATGAGCGGCGACATCGCGTGGCGCATCTGCTCCGGTGTCTCGATGAAGCCGACGGACTGGCTTGCCATCGCGCGCAGGGCGTCGAGCGCGGGCCCCTCGTGCGGTGGCTCGTCCTGGCCCGATTCGAGCCGTTCGGTGTGCCAGGCGTAGAAGGCGGTGAACAGCGCGCGCTTGGCGCCGAACCGCTGCCGCAGCGCCGCGGGGGTGACCCCGAGCTCGGCGGCGACCTGGCCGATGGTCATCCGCGCCCATCCGACGCGAAGCAGCACCGTCGCCATCGCGTCGAACACGGCCTCGTCCTCGACCTGGCGGGGACGGCCGAGCCGTGGGCTCCGGTCCGCTGTACTCATTACTACCTCCTGAGGTAGATAGTAATGATGATCCGGCGCGAGCGCGAGTGGGGTGCGAGCGGAGGCACCGGCGCCCGGCGCGAGGCCGGACGCCGGTGCCGTCACGTTCCAGTGGCGGAGCTTTCCGTCCCGCGCACTAGTTCCGGTACCGGAAGCGGATCCGGCCGCGGGTGAGGTCGTACGGGCTGAGCTCCACCAGAACCCGGTCGAACGGCAGGATCTTGATGTAGTTCTTCCGGATCTTCCCGCTGATGTGCGCGAGCACCTTGTGCCCGTTTTCCAGCTCTACCTTGAAAGTGGCATTGCGAAGGCATTCGACGACGGTGCCCTCGACTTCGATGCCCCCTGATGTTTTAGACATTTCTTCCTCCGGTTGGTGCTTCGTGCGGTCGGCGAGGGTGCGGATTCCGTTGGCGTGTCAGCGGTTCACCAGCTCCAGGTTGCTGCTCGCCCGCCGGGCGCCGATGCCGTCGAACAGCGCCGTCGCCGCCTCGTTGGATTCGTTCACCTCGGCCGACGCCGTTTCGATCCCGGACCGGTGCAGCGAGCCGAGCACGTGGGCCAGCAGGGCGCGGGCGATCCCGCGGCGCTGCTGCGCCGCCTTGACCGCGATCAGCCCGATCCGGGGCAGCCGGGTCACCTGCACCACCCTGACCAGGCCAAGGTAGCGGCCGGACGCCGCGGCCACCGCGTACTTCGCCGGGTCCGGCGCGGTGTCCCCGGCCGGGCGGACGAGTACTTCGGCGGGCATCTCCTGCCAGCCGACGGCCGCGTCGACCTCGTCGCGGATCTCTCGGTCCAATGTGGACAGCGGGCCCTCGATCGCCGCCCCGGCGGGCACGATCGTCACGCCAGGCGGAACCGGCGCCGAACCGAGACCCGTGATCAGCGGGTCGGTGGGGACGAGGTACTCCCACTCGCGGCGCCGGACCGTGAAGCCCGCTCGCTGCCAGTGGGAGGTCAGCTCGAGATCCGCCTCGTCTACCACCGTGTACAACGGCTTCGGCAGATCGGCCAGCATCACCTCGGCGAGCCGGTCGAAGACCGCGCCGTGCCACGAGTCGATGCTGAGGAAGAGCCGCCCGTCGGGCCTGCGCGAGGTCTCGCCGCGGCCCACCACCCGGTCGTCCTCCAACGCGTGCCAGTGCGTCTCCGCGACCCGCGTGATCACCACCGCGTGTTCGCCGGTGTGCGAAGTGAAGTGCACAGAATTCATAGGTGTCGACCTTTCGGGAATGCCTTGTCGAGGCGCTCCCGGCAACCCCTATGTCAGTCGCCCGACCGTGACGACGAGGGGAGCACCCACATCGATACAGCGTTCATGGGTCTCACCTCCTCGCGGCGTGTCACGGTACTGCGATGCTAGCAGACGGCGGGGAGAGGGCGGCCGTCACGTGGGGAAACCCGCTCGTCTGTCTGCTTTGGACGGTGCAGGGCGGGCGGACGGCGGTCAGCTCGCGGCCCGCCGCCGGACGGTGCGTTCGAGGATCCCGAGGGTGGCTTTGAGGGCGGACTCGGGAACCACCGGGAAGGTCAGGCGCGCCTTCCACTCGTCGCCGACCTCCGACCAGTCGTAGTACGACGTGACGGTGGTGCCGTCTTCAGCGGGCTCCAGCCGGTACCCGTAGACGTGGCGGGCGTGGGGGCGGAGCTTGCCTTCGACGGTCCAGGCGATCTCCTCGCCGGGGATGAGCTTGGTGATGACGACCTCGACGTCGTACTTGCCGAGCGGGACGTCGCCGAGTGCTTCCCGGTCCATGTGCACCACGAACCGGTCACCCGCCTGTTTCACCGGTTCGCCGTCGGCGTCGAGGAGCATTCCCGAGGCGTCGATGTCCACGTGGCCCTTCGGATCGGCCAGCACCGCGAAGACGGCGCCGGCGGTGGCGGGGATGCGCCGGGAAACCTCGATCCGTTCGGCACCAGGCGTTTCCGCGGTGCCGACCAGGGTGGCGCGGCCGAGGGTGTGCGAGGCCATGGCGAAGCCGAGGAAGGCGGGCGTGCTGCCGGCGGGGACCGCGATGTCTTCGACGTCGAGCGCGTGGACGGTGATGAAGTAGCGGTGCGGGCCGTGCCCGGCGGGCGGGGCGGCGCCGGCGAACCTGGTGGCGCGGGCGTCGTTGGGGAGCTGGAACGCGGGTTCGGGAAGTCCCGATCCGGTGTCGTCGCCCGCGCCCTCCGGCAACGACGTCACCGTCGCGGGGATGTTGGCGACCGCCCAGTGCCAGAAGCCGGACATCGTCGGCGCGTCGGGGTCGTACACGGTGACGGCGTAGCTCTTCGTGCCGGCCGGGGCGCCGCTCCAGGACAGCTGGGGACTCGCGTCCCCGCCGGAAAGCTGGGCGGCGGGCAGTGCCCGTCCGTCCCGGACACCGGTGCTCGTGAGGGTGAAGGCCGGTACTTCGGGGAGGCGGGCGAAGGGGTCGTTGGCGCGCATCGTGATGGTCCTTTCCAGACGGTATAATCGACCATAGCACTAATCATCGATTATCTTCTAGATCGTCTATGCTCGACGAGATGAACGCCTCATCCCCGCCGGGGAAGCAGATGCTCTCCGAGCAGGTCTACGCGCACCTGCGGGACGCGATCCTGCGCGGGGACTACGCCCCCGGTGACGCCCTCAAGCCGCAGGACCTCGCCAAGGAACGGGAAGTGAGCCTCGCCGTCGTGCGCGAGGCGCTCGTGCGGGTGGTCGGCGACGGCCTCGCCGACCGGCTGCCCAACCGCGGCTTCGCCGTCCCCGCCTTTTCCGACCGCCGCTGGCAGGAGATCGCGGAGGCCCGCCGGACCATCGAACCGGTCGTGCTGCGGATGTCCATCGCGCGCGGCGACGTCGATTGGGAGGCCCGCGTCCGGGCCGCGCACCACCGCCTGGCCCGCACTCCGGTGTTCGTGCCGGAGGAGGGCGAGTACCTCAGCGCCGCGTGGTCCGAGGCCCACCGCGTCTTCCACCGCACCCTGCTGGAGGGGTGCGGCAACCCCGTCCTGCTGGAGAACTTCGATCGCCTGTGGACCGCGAGCGAACTCGCCCGCCGCTGGTCCACGCACCGCAATCCCGACCGGGACGGCGCCGACGAACACCGCCGCCTGGAGGAGGCCGCACTGGCCCGCGACGCCGACGCCGCGGCCGAGGCGCTGGCCCGGCACCTCACCCTGACCGCGGCCGGGCTGACCGGCCACGAACAGGGCTGAGCCGCGTCAGGTGATCGCGACGAGAACGGGCAGCACGGGTTTCCGCATGGGTGCTCATCCCGGTTCAGCCTGTCCACAACGGACGGTGCCCTTGTCGTCGCGCCGTGGTGTCACTGACGCCACCAGGGTTCCGGGGAGGCCACCGGCGTCTCGGTGATGACGCCGAGGACGGCGTGCAGGTGCGGGCCGCCGAACCGGGCTCATTCGAAGTCCAGCGGCGCCGTCACGGTTCGCTCGCGAGCGAGCCAGGTGCCCCAGTGGCGATCCGCGTGGACGGGGAAGGTTCCCGCGCGTGCGGCGGCGCGCTGTCCGCGATCGCGGCCGAGCGCCGCCTCGGCGATCGTGCGGGCGGAGTCGGCGGGCGGCATGGTGCGGACATCCTACGCACGGGCTCCCGGAAACTTCTTCGACGAATTTCCGGCGGCGATGTCGATCTGGGCCGGTGCGGTTCGACGGAAGGGTGACAGGCGACGAACGAGACCTTGGGAGACGACGATGAGGGCAGGACGACGCGAGTGGCTGGGGTTGGCGGTGCTGGCACTGCCGACGCTGCTGCTGTCGCTGGACATGAGCGTGCTGCACCTGGCGGTCCCGCACCTGGCCGCCGATCTGCGGCCGACCAGCACCCAGCTGTTGTGGATCATCGACATCTACGGGTTCATGATCGCCGGCTTCCTGGTCACGATGGGCACCCTCGGCGATCGGATCGGCAGGCGGAAGCTGCTGATGGCGGGCGGTGCCGCCTTCGGGCTGGCGTCGATCGCGGCGGCCTTCGCCACCAGTCCGGAGATGCTGATCGGGGCGCGGGCCGTGCTCGGCATCGCCGGGGCGACGCTGATGCCGTCCACGCTGGCGCTGATCAGCAACATGTTCCAGGACGCCAAGCAGCGCGGTACCGCGATCGCGGTGTGGATGAGCTGCTTCATGGGCGGCATGGTGATCGGGCCGGTGGTCGGCGGCGTGCTGCTGGAGCACTTCCGGTGGGGCTCGGTGTTCCTGATGTCCGTGCCGGTCATGGTCCTGCTGCTGGTGACCGCGCCGAAGCTGCTGCCGGAGTACCGCGACACCGCGGCCGGGCGGCTCGACCTGGCGAGCGTGGCGCTGTCGCTCGGCGCGATCCTGCCGATCATCTTCGCGCTCAAGGAAACCGCGAAGGACGGCGTGTCACTGGTCAACGCCGTCGTGCTCGCCGCGGGCCTGGCGATCGGCGTGGTGTTCGTCCGCCGCCAGCGCGGCCTCGCCGACCCGATGCTGGACCTGCGGCTGTTCCGGGTGCGGGCGTTCAGCGCGGCGGTGAGCATCATCCTGGTCGGCGCGGTCACCATGGGCGGGGTCTTCCTGCTGGTCAGCCAGTACCTGCAGATGGTCGCCGGGCTCACCGCGGTGGAGGCGGGCCTGCTGCTGGTGCCGCAGGCCGGTGCGGTGGTGGTCGGGTCGCTGATCGCGCCGAGGCTGGCGCGGCGGTTCCGGCCGGAGTTCGTGCTCGGGTTCGGGATGCTGGTCGCGGCGGTCGGGATCGTGCTGTTCACGCAGGCCGCCGGCACCGGTGGGGTGGCGTTCGTGGTGGTGGGCATGTCGATCGCCAGCTTCGGGATGGGACCGCAGGGCGTGCTGTGCACCGAGATGGTGGTCAGCTCGGTGCCGCCGCGGCGGGCCGGTGCGGCTTCGGCGATGTCGGAGACGAGCGCCGAATTCGGTATCGCCATGGGAATCGCGGTGTTCGGCAGCATCGGCACGGCCGTCTACCGCGACCAGGTAGCCGTTCCCGCGCAGGTTCCCGCCGAGCGTTCCCGCGCAGGTTCCCGCCGAGGCCGCCGCACAGGCGACGGACAGCATGGCAGGCGCGCTGCAGGCGGCGAGCACGCTTCCCCGCGCGCTGGCGGACGAGCTGCTCGCCACCGCACGGGATTCCTTCTCCGCCGGGCTGCACACCGTCGCCGGGATCGGCGCCGCGGTGGTCGTGGTCTTCGCGGTGGTCGGCATGATCGCACTGCGCAAGCCCCGTCCGGTGGCCGCCGGGAAGCCGGTTCCGGTACTGGAAAACCTTTGATCACCCAGTTCTTCCGGAGGTTGACGATGCACTCGTTCCGCACACCCGGCGGCGTCACGCTCGGGGTCGAGCACTTCGGCGACTCGGCGGCACCCCTGGTGCTGCTCGCGGGCGGCACGACCATGCTCTCCTGGCCCGACGCGCTCTGCGAAGCGCTCGCCCGCGGTGGACGGCACGTCGTGCGCTACGACCTGCGCGACTCCGGCGCGTCGACGACCGCCGATCCCGAGGCGCCGGCCTACACGCTGCGCGATCTCGCCGCCGACGCCGCGGCGCTCGCCCGCGGACTCGACGACCGGCGGGCGCACCTGGCCGGTATCGGCGTCGGCGGGATGGTCGCCCAGGTCGCCGCGCTCGACCACCCGGACGCGTTCTCGGCACTCACCCTCGTCGGGACCCGGCCCGTCGCACCGGGCCCCGTCGACGACGACCTGCCCGACCACGACGCCGCGGCGATGGGGCCGTTGTTCGCGCGCCCGATGCCCGACTGGTCCGACCGCGCGGCCGTGGCGCGGTACGCCGCCGCCGGTGCGGAAATCCTCGGCGAAGACCCCGCCGCGGCACGCGCGCTCGCCGAGCGCGTCTTCGACCGCGCACCGGGCACGGAGCCCGCGGTCCAGCTCGCGAACCAGCTCGGCATGGTGTTCTCCAAGCTCGACTGCACACCGCGGTGGCGCGAGCGGTTGCCGGAACTCGCGGTCCCGGCGCTCGTGGTGCACGGTCGCCGCGACCGGTTCTTCCCGGTCGGCAACGCCGAGGCGCTCGCTCGAGAAATCCCCGGCGCGCGGCTGCTCGTGCTCGAACGGGCCGCGGCCGCGATCCCCGACGCGGCCGCCGACGAGGTCGCCGCGGCGATGCTCGCGTTGTAGGCGCGGGGCGAGTTTCCGTGCTGGGCCCGCCTACGCCGAGGAGCGCAGGCGGGAAGCCCCCTGCGACACGACGACGGTGAGCCGGTCCGTGTTCACCGGACGCGAGGAGATTCCGTAAGGTCCGCTCGGATGGCGCTCGTGCCCGGAGGCACCAAGGATCGGCGTCACGGTCGCACCGGAACGGGACGCGTAGTTAGGTGGAGGCGTGCGCGAGGTGGCCGAAGGGGCAGCAGGTCGGCCACGAATGATCGACCTGCTGCTCGTCGTGCTGCTCGGCGCGGGCTCGGTGCCGAGCATCGTCGCCTCGGGCACGTCCTGGGGTGTGGTGCTGGCGATCACCGTGGCCCTGCTCGCGTCGCTCTTCGCGCGACGCCGGTTCCCCACCTGGGCGATGCTCTTCGCGATGGCGGTCTTCGTCGCCCAGGGCCTGCTGCCGCTGCCGTACGCGGGCCGGTTGCTCGCCGCGGATCTCGTGCTGGCCGTCCTCATGTACGCGGTGGTCGTCCACGATCACCAGCGCAGCCGGTGGGGAGTGTTGCTCGCCTCGTCGGAGGTGCTGTTCCTGCTCTGGGCGTTCTTCGTCCTCGGTGGCGCCAACACGCTGGTCGTGTTCGTGCCGGAGACCGCCATCATGGTGACCGCGGTGGCCACCGGCCAGGTGATGGGGCAGGAATCGCGACGCGCGGCTACCCGGGAAATGGGGAAGGCGGTGCGGCGCGCGATCCTCCGCGACGCCGCTGGATGCGTTCCGCCTTGCCGTTTCCGGCATGCTCGTGTTCCCCACGGACCGCTCCTCGCTGCTCGCGCCCACCAACTTCGCGAGGACCAGCGATGCCCGACCTCGAACACGGAAACCGCCGTGCCAGTTGGTTCTTCCTGCGCACAGCGTGTCGTCGAGCGGCGGCGGAACCATCCGATCACGGGCCCGGCCTGATCATGCGCGGAGCGGATCCGGGTCCTCCCCGGGGAGGACCCGCTCGTGCCGGAGCTCGACCCCGGCAAGTACCCCTTCGCGCACCGGGCGGTGACGCGGCTGGAAAAGGATTGGACGGAGTGCTGTGCCGGCCGGTACCTTGCGTCGGACCGTGACGCCGCCCGAGGAGGTGAGACCCATGAACGCTGTATCGCTGTGGGTGCTCCCCCTTCCCGTCACGGCCGGGCGGCTGACGTAGGTGTCGCCGGGAGCGCCTCGACCACAAGGCACTCCCGAAAGGCAACACCATGGACTCTCCGCCCCTCGCGTTCGACGTGATCATCGCCGGATGCGGGCCGACCGGTGCGATGCTGGCCGCCGAACTGCGGCTGCACGGCGTACGGGTACTCGTGCTGGAAAAGGAAACCGAGCCCGTCTCGTTCGTCCGCATCGTCGGCCTGCACATCCGCAGCATCGAGCTGCTGGCGATGCGCGGCCTGCTGGATCGCGTTCTCGAACACGGGCGACAGCGCCCGGCGGCCGGATTCTTCGCCGCCATCAGCAAACCCGCGCCCCCCGGCCTGGATTCCGCGCACGCCTACCTGCTGGGCATCCCGCAGCCGGTCATCGTCGACATCCTCGAAGAACACGCGAGCGACCAGGGCGCGCAGATCCGGCGCGGCTGCGCGGTGGCCGGTTTCGAGCAGGACGACGAGGGCGTGACGGTCGAGCTGGCCTCCGGGGAGCGGCTGCGTTCGCGCTATCTCGTCGGCTGTGACGGCGGGCGCAGCACGGTGCGCAAACTGCTCGGCGTCGGCTTCCCCGGCGAGCCCTCGCGAACGGCCACGCTGATGGGGGAGATGGAAGTGGGCGTGCCGCCGGAGGAGGTCGCCGCCAAGGTGGCCGAAATCCGCGAGACCAGCAAGGTGTTCAGCCTCGGGCCCTTCGGCGGAGGGGTCTACCGCGTCGTGGTCCCCGTCGCGGGCGTTATCGAGGATCGCGCGGAACCGCCCACCCTCGAGGATTTCAAGCAGGAGCTGCGCGCGATCGCCGGAACCGATTTCGGCGTGCACTCACCGCGCTGGTTGTCCCGCTTCGGGGATGCGACCCGGCTGGCCGAACGCTATCGGGTCGGGCGGGTGCTGCTGGCGGGCGATGCGGCACACATCCACCCGCCCACCGGCGGGCAGGGCCTCAACCTCGGCGTCCAGGACGCGTTCAACCTCGGCTGGAAACTGGCCGCGCGGATCCGCGGCTGGGCGCCGGAAGCACTGCTGGACACCTACCAGGCCGAACGGCATCCGGTCGCCGAGGACGTGCTGGACAACACCTGCGCGCAGATGGAGCTGTCCTCTGACGGGCCGGGCCCGCGGGCCGTGCGCAGGCTGCTCACCGAACTGATGGACTTCGACGAGGTGAACCGCTACCTGATCGAGAAGATCACCGCGATCGACATCCGCTACGACTTCGGCGAAGGCCCGGACCTGCTCGGCCGCCGCCTGCGCGACGTCGACGTCAAGCAGGGCCGCCTCTACGACCTGCTGCATCGCGGCCGCGGCCTGCTGCTGGACCGCACCGAACGCCTGACCGCCGCCGGTTGGGCGGACCGGGTCGACCACCTCGCGGATCCCACCGCGGCACTGGACGTTCCGTGCGTCCTGCTGCGCCCCGACGGCCACGTCGCCTGGATCGGCGACGACCAGCGGGACCTGGAGGACCACCTCTCGCGCTGGTTCGGCGAGCCCGGCGACTGATTCCGGCTGAGCGAGCCCGTCCGGGACCCCTTTCCGGGCGGGCTCGCTCCACCGCTTCGCGGGCGGCAGCGGTGCCCGTGCTCCCGGAAACCGGCCCTCAGGCAACTGGTGGAGTGTAGGTATTCGAACCATGCCGTATTCGCTGCGTGCGGCTTGTCATCGGTGGCCGCGACGCCGTGGCTGGTGGCGAGGCGGTGCCTGCTCTTGCCGACCTGTGATCGGCGCCGGAGGCTTGACATGAAGGGCCTCGCAGGGCCACGCGGGTGGTGGCCGAGCAGCCGACGGCATCCGGTAGAACACGTCTGACCAGCGCCTTCAGCTTCTGATCGATTCGGCCGCTTATCATCGGAGCATGGCAGAGAAGCTGAGCTTTGATCGTCTTGACGAAGCGCCCGACTGGGTGCGGAATTATTATCAGATCCGGCTGGATGTTGAACTCCGGAGCGTGAAAGCCGATGGATTCCAGCGTCTCTTCGATCGTGTCATGCGTACGGTCCATGGCCGCGGCTACCGCGATACGGCCGCTTTAGGCCGCCTTGGAGACCAAGGTTGCGACGGCTACTTGCAGTCCGAGCGTACAGTCTTTGCCTGTTACGGCCCTGATCCATACTTTCGCATCAGGGGTGCTGTCGCTAAATTTCGTTCAGATCTCGAAAGTTCGGTCAAAAATTTCGAGATACCGGCATTCATGCAGAAGTGGGTCTTTGTTGTCAATTACCCGGGCACGCATCCATTGTTGATTAATGAAGTCATGACAGCAGGTGTGCCTGGTCTAATGTGCGAGGTTTGGTCTCGGACGGACATCGTAGATCTGTTCATGAGCGGGGCGCGACGCCAGGCGTTAGTGACCGAGTTTGGAAGCCTTCCGAAGAACTCTAAGTACGTTGGTCGAGCATACGTCGTACCCGAGTCGACGCAGCTCCCGCGACGTTGCGCCGAGGCTGCTGTTCAACTTCTTCGAGCGCGGTTGCGGTGCGACGAGTATGGCTACAGGTCAGCGCTAGCAGAGTGGAGCGGGTCCGTTGCTGCCGATCCGTTTGGCGCGCTCGTTGCGCAGACCCAGCTACTGCTCGGCGCGATGGGTGCCATGGCAATGGCGGGATACTTCGATCCTGAAAAACTTCGCGTCGCTCCTTTGCTCCGGGAGGCAGAACTGTCACGTTCCGCGTGGCGCGATGACGGTCAGAGAGCATGGAATTTGATGATGACAGTACTTCATTCAGTTGACGACGCTATTGAGCGGAAAGACCAGTATGTGGCACCTAGCGTTGACCCCATAGGCGAGGACATCGATAAGTTGCTGGCCACTGTTGTATGTGGAAATCGACTCGCTCTTGGGTTGATTCGCCTGTATTCTCGAAAGTCTGGTCAGTTTGAAACTGAATGTCTTGAAGAAGCGTGGCGTTTGATGCTCGAAATCCCCGTCATGCAGGATGATAAAGAGCATGGTCGACACGTCGCACGGATAAAGAAGACGGGACTGCTGGACGGTATCTAATCGATTCTAATTGATGCTAGTTGTACATTCCGCGTAAGCCTGACTGCGTTTGACCACCTGACTTCAGGTCTCCGTCGGATGTGATCGCCAGCAAGTGAGTTGGTTTCCGAGCTACTTGATTGAGGGTCTATCTAAGGCGATACGACAGCCGATCTGGGCGATGTCAAAGTGAATTTAGCGAATCGCCGGACCAGCCGCACCCGCGGCGCGATGGTCTCCGCCCGCAGGAACCGGTCTCGTCCAAGTGCCGCACCCCGGGCGGCAGCATCAGATGCGCCACGCCGTCCAGTTCAACCTGTCGCACCACTCGAACCTCTGGTTGCAGTGGATACAACATCGTTGCATCCACATCGGACAGTCCAGGTCAACGACGCTCCGTGACCGTTGCCGACATCACCGGAGAACACCCCGACCAGCAGAAACAGGTGTCGCCACGCCATGTCGAATGTTGCATTAGATGCAATAAAGCCTAATTGGTGGGGCGCCCGGCGCCCGCGAAGTCGTCGCCCGGCTTGCGGTAGGTGTGCACCTGGACGGCCTGGCCGAAGGTGGGCGCGTCGATCATCTGCTCGTTGCCGATGAAGATGCCGACGTGGTGGATCTTCGTGGCGGGGTTCCCGTAGAAGATCAGATCGCCGAGCTGCGGCGACTGCCCGGTCGGCACCAGCGGCACGCTTTCGTACTGCCAGTGCGCGGTCCGCTTGAGCGTGATGCCCGCGGTGCCGTAGGCGGCGGTGGTCAGCCCGGAGCAGTCGAACCCGAGATCGCCCTTCTCCTCGCCGTTCCCGCCCCACACGTAGGGCAGGCCGATCTTGTCGATCGCGAAGGAGATGGCCTTGAGCACGGCGGGGTTCGGCGGCGCCGGGTTCTTCCCGACGGTGCCGTAGACGTTCGCGGTGGCCAGGATCCGGTGCAGGAACAGCGGCGCGCTCTGCAGCGTCGACACGCCCTGCCACCACGCCTCGCCCTTCGCGAGGTCGCGGCCGCCGTCGCACAGCGCCCTGCCCGCGGCGAGCGCGGCGGCGTCGATGTTCTGCGCGTCCGGCTTGCCGGGGCCCTGCCACTTCTTCCACAGCGCGGCCGAAAGCTGCATCGGCCCGCTGGCGTCCTTTGTGGACACCACGTGGCCGTAGAAGTCGCGTACCGCCAGCGCGCCGATCGGCTTGGCGACGCGGCCGTCGGCGCCGAGCTGGCCACCGCCGGCGCGGCCGTGGTCGGTGGTGACCTTGCCGACGGCCGCGAGCGTCACCCAGGAAAGGTGGCAGCCGGGCTGGTCCTTCGACAGCGCCACGGTCGCCTTCGCGTACCCGGTCATCGCGCGCTCGGGGATGTCCAGCCACCCGGCCACCTTCGTGACCCAGCTGTCGAACTCCTGGCCGCTGTTCGGCGGGACGGGCTGCGGCGCGGCCTGCGGCGGCATCGTCGGCGGCTCGGCAGGCACCGGCGGGGGCGCGCTGGCGGTGCTCGCGACCGGCTCGGCCTGCTGGGGTGCCAGCGTGATCACCACGGCGAGCGCGGCGATGGCCACCACGGCGGCGCCGATGATCACCAGCCGCTTGCGCAGCGGGTTCGGCGCGCCGTCGGCAGGCAGCGGTTCGGTCATCTGCGGCCTCCGGTGATGCCGTCGAGCATGAACGAGCGGAGCCCGTCGAAGTCGGTGTCCAGCGCGATGTCCACGACGCGCGACGAGGACTCCCGCCGCGGGGTCCGCCGGTCGACGAGCGTCGTGCCGCGTGCCGGTCCGAGCCCGATGTCGACCTCCACGGGGTAGCTGGTGGTGGCCAGTATGCCCGGTTTGATCGCTTCGGCGATCGCCACCGCGTCGTGGATCACGATGCCCTCGAAGCCCAGCGCCTGGCGGTAGTAGCCGAGGTAGTCGCCGGTCATCGACTTCAGCGCGGCGCCGACCGCACCGGACTCGCCGAGCCGGTCGAGCCACGCGGCGTCGACCGCGCACTTGTGGGTGAGGTCGAGCGGGACGAGCACGAGCGGCACCGACTCCTCGACGAGCACACGGTGCGCGGCCTCGGGATCGGCCCAGATGTTGAACTCGGCCGAGGGGGTCTTGTTGCCGAACTCCAGCGCGCCGCCCATCGCGACGATCCGGCCGATCTTCGCCCTGATCCCGGGGTGCGCGGCCAGCAGGAGCGCGATGTTGGTCATCGGCCCGATCGGCGCGAGGGTCACCGGCTCGTCGGCGGCCTCCAGCAGCGACAGCAGCAGGGAGACGGCGTCGGTCTCGTCGGGCGCGCGTTCCGGCGCGGGGAGCGCGCCCGCCTGGCCGGAGAGCCCGTCCTCGCCGTGGACGTTGCGGCTGTACTCGGGGTTCGGGCGCACGAGCGGACGCTCCGCGCCCTGCGCCACCGGCACGTCCGGCCGCCCGCACAGCTGCAGCAGCCCGCGCGCGTTGCGGGTGGTGGTCGCGACCGGCACGTTGCCGAACACGGTGGTCACGCCGAGCAGGTCGACGTCGGGGCTGAGCGCGGCCAGCGCTATCGCCAGCGCGTCATCGACCCCGGGATCGGTGTCGATGATCAGCTTCACGCCCATGCGTCCCCCTTGTCTCCGGTCGCTTCGGCCCCAGGTTACGTGCCGGGTACCTGGCCTCGGCGGTGACGTCTCGGCGCCTGTATTTTCTGGTGGCATGACTTCCATGTGGGGCGCGCCGGCCCTCGCCAGGTTCAAGGCGTGGGGACAGGCGCGCCGGGATCCCCAGCAGGCGAAGTTCCTGACCAAGGAGTCGATCCGCTGGGCGCTGCGCAACCGCGCCTACACGCCGTGGTACCTGGTCCGGTACTGGCGGCTGCTCAGGTTCCGGGTGGCGAACCCGCACATCGTGCTGCGGGGCATGGTCTTCCTCGGCAAGAACGTCGAGATCCACTGCAGGCCGGGCTACGGCCGGATGGAGATCGGCCGCTGGGTGCACATCGGTGACGGCAACGCGATCCGCTGCCACGAAGGCTCGCTGCGGATCGGTGACAAGGCCGTGTTCGGCAGGCAGAACGTGCTCAACGGCTACCTCGACATCGAACTCGGCGCCGCCACGCTCGTCGCCGACTGGGTCTACATCTGCGACTTCGACCACGTCACGGCCGATATCACGCGCCCGATCAAGGACCAGGGCATCGTGAAGTCGCCGGTGCGGATCGGCCCGGACACCTGGATCGGCACCAAGGTGTCGGTGCTGAAGGGCACCAGGGTCGGCCGCGGCTGCGTGCTCGGCGCGCACGCGGTGGTGCGCGGCGACATCCCGGACTTCTCGATCGCCGTCGGGTCCCCGGCGCGGGTGGTCCGCAACCGCGAGGACGACTACGCCGCCGACGCCGCCCGCCGCGAGGCCGTCGAGGACATGGCGCGCAAGGCGAACAAAGCGCTGCAGAAGACCCTCGACTCGCAGTAGGCGGTGCTGTCGCGAACGCCGTGAACTCGGCCCTCGCGGCGCGTGGCATGGTGATGGTGATGCCCTGAAGGACGCCTTCGCGGCGTCAGATTCCTTCAAGGGCGCCTTCGGGGCACGAGCAGCACCCGCGCGCTTACGAGGACTTCGGCACCGCCGGGTACGGCACGAACGTGCTGGTGTTCTCGTCGACGGTGAGCTGCTTGCCGATCGTCGGGAACGCGCGCTGCGGGCAGGCGGGGCGGTCGCACACCTTGCAGCCCATGCCGATCGGGGTGGCCGCGGTCCGGTCGTCGAGGTCGAGCCCCGCCGAGTACACGAGCCGCTTCGCGTGGCGGAGTTCGCAGCCGAGGCCGACGGTGAACATCTTGCCGGGGCTGCCGTAGCCGCCGATGTTGCGCGAGACCGTGCGCGCGATCCAGAAGTAGCTCTTGCCGTCGGGCATGGTGGCGATCTGGGTGAGGATCTTGCCCGGCATGGTGAACGCCTCGTAGATGTTCCACAGTGGACACGAGCCGCCGACGCGGGAGAAGTGGAACCCGGCCGCGGACTGGCGCTTGGACATGTTGCCCGCGCGGTCCACGCGCACGAACGAGAACGGCACGCCGCGCGCCTTCGGGCGTTGCAGGGTGGACAGCCGGTGGGACACCGTCTCGAAGCCGACGCCGAAGTGGTCGCAGAGCCGTTCGATGTCGTAGCGGAAGCGTTCCGCCGCGGTGTGGAACGGGCCGTAGGGCAGGATCAGCGCGCCCGCGAAGTAGTTCGCCAGCCCGACCCTGGCCAGTGACCGCGCGGCAGGCCCGGAGAACGCCCACGAATCGGCCAGCTCGGTGATCAGGTCGTCGTATTCGAGCAGCGCGATCTGCGAAGCCATGCGGAACGCCTGCTGGCCGACGCGCAGGCTCGGCGCGAGCCGCAGCACCTTCGCGCCCGGCTCGTAGCGGTGTTGCTCGCCTGCCGATTCGTCGATGCCCTCGTTGATCACCTGCACGCCGTAGTGCTCGCTGAGCCTGGTGCGCAGCGCGCCCAGCGCGTCGCCACGGCGCAGGGGGATCTCGGCTGCCATGCGCTCGGCGCGTTCGTCGAGTTCGGCGACGTAGTTCTCCCGCTCGTAGAAGAAGTCGCGCACCTCCTCGTGCGGCAGGGGAGCGGCCGCGCTGCCGTGCACGCCCCTGCCGTCCTCGGTGACCAGCGCGGCCGTGTTCTCCACCGCGTTGCGGTAGCTGCGGTGCAGCTTGACCAGCGCCTGCGCGATCGAGGGCAGGTTCGTCGCGAGGTCGTTCAGCTCGCTCGTCGTCGCGTCGACGCCGACCGCCTCGTCGAGCAGCGCTTCCTTGACGTCGGCGACCAGGCGCGCGGTGTCGTTGCTGGCGAAGAACTCGGTGTCCACGCCGAAGGCCTGCGTGATGCGAAGGAGCACGGGAACGGTCAGCGGACGCGAGTTGTGCTCGATCTGGTTGAGGTAACTGGGTGAGATCTCCAGCACACGTGCCAGGTCTGCCTGGCTCATCGACCGGCTTTCGCGAAGGTGCCGCAACTTCGCCCCGGCGAAGGTTTTATCCATCTTCCGTACTCCCGTCCGCAAGATTTCCGGACCTGAACGGTTCAGTAAACGATCAAGTACGCGAATTCTCACCGTGTTGCCAAGCACTCGTTGGCAACCTTCGCAGGATGCTACGGAACCTTCGCACAAATTGGCAAATTGGAGCCCTGGATCTGTTTTCCCAGCGCATGCCATGGTTTCGGCAAGCAGGCGAGTAATCGCAAAGTTCGCAACGTTGGAGAGTTCGATGACTGAGCAGGCCAAGCGGTTGGCGCAGGAAGCAGCGGAGCTGACCAAGCAGTGGGAGACCGACCCCCGCTGGGCGGGCGTGCGGCGGTCCTACTCGGCCGAAGACGTCGTGAAGCTGCGCGGCAGTGTCGTCGAAGAGCAGACCCTGGCCCGCCGCGGCGCCGAGAAGCTGTGGAAGCTCCTGCACACCGAGGACTACATCAACTCGCTCGGCGCGCTGACCGGGAACCAGGCCGTCCAGCAGGTGCGCGCCGGGCTCAAGGCGATCTACCTCTCGGGCTGGCAGGTCGCCGCGGACGCGAACCTCTCCGGGCAGACCTACCCCGACCAGAGCCTCTACCCGGCCAACTCGGTGCCGGCGGTGGTCCGCCGGATCAACAACGCGCTGGGCCGCGCCGACCAGATCAACTGGGCTGAAAGTTTCAACGGCGCCAACACCGGCGGTGATGTTATCGACTGGTACGCCCCGATCGTCGCCGACGCCGAGGCGGGCTTCGGCGGCCCGCTCAACGCGTTCGAGCTGATGAAGGGCATGATCAACGCCGGTGCCGCGGGTGTGCACTGGGAGGACCAGCTCGCGTCCGAGAAGAAGTGCGGCCACCTCGGCGGCAAGGTGCTGATCCCGACCAAGCAGCACGAGCGCACGCTGAACGCGGCCCGCCTCGCCGCGGACGTCGCCGGTGTCCCCTCCGTCATCGTCGCCCGCACCGACGCGCAGGCCGCGACGCTGATCACCAGCGACGTCGACGACCGCGACAAGCAGTTCGTCACCGGTGAGCGCACCGCGGAGGGCTTCTACCACGTCCGCAACGGCATCGAGCCGTGCATCGAGCGCGGTCTCGCCTACGCGCAGTACGCCGACCTGCTGTGGATGGAGACCTCCGAGCCCGACCTCGAGGTGGCGCGCAAGTTCGCCGAGGCCATCAAGGAGAAGTACCCGAACCAGCTGCTGGCTTACAACTGCTCGCCGTCGTTCAACTGGAAGAAGCACCTCGACGACGCGACGATCGCGAAGTTCCAGCGCGAGCTCGGGCACATGGGCTACAAGTTCCAGTTCATCACCCTCGCCGGCTTCCACGCGCTGAACTACTCGATGTTCGACCTGGCGCACGGCTACGCCCGCGAAGGCATGACCGCCTACGTCGAGCTGCAGGAGAAGGAGTTCGGCTCGGAGGAGCGCGGGTACACCGCCACCAAGCACCAGCGCGAGGTCGGCACCGGCTGGTTCGACCAGGTGAGCACCGCGCTGAACCCGGAGAGCTCGACCACCGCGCTCAAGGGTTCCACCGAGGAAGCCCAGTTCTGACCTGACGCGGGCGGTGCCGGGTCGGCCCGGCACCGCCCGCCCCACCCTCTCCTTCCTTCCGCACCTGGAGGCACGCCATGGCCAGCAAGCTCAACTACCGCGTCGACGTCGCCGGTCCGGCGGGCCCGCGGTTCGACGAGATCCTCACCCCGGCTGCACTCGACTTCATCGCCCGGCTCGACAACGCGTTCGCCGGCCGTCGCCGCGAGCTGCTGGACGCGCGCAGGCTGCGCCGCGAGAAGCTGGCTTCCGGTGAGGAAAACCTGGAGTTCCGCCGTGAAACCCGGTCGGTGCGGGAAGACAGCACGTGGCGGGTCGCCGGTGCCGCGCCCGGTCTCGAGGACCGCCGCGTGGAGATCACCGGCCCGACCGACCGCAAGATGACGGTCAACGCGCTGAACTCCGGCGCCAAGGTGTGGCTCGCGGACTTCGAGGACGCGACCTCGCCGACCTGGCACAACGTCATCGACGGCCAGCTGAACCTGTTCGACGCGATCCGCCGCGACATCGACTTCACCACGGAGAGCGGAAAGCGCTACACCATCGGCGAAGAGCCCGCGACCATCGTCGCGCGGCCCCGCGGCTGGCACCTGGTGGAGAAGCACATCCGCATCGACGGCCGCCCGGTTTCGGCGAGCCTCGTCGACTTCGGCCTGTACTTCTTCCACAACGCGCGCCAGCTCCTCGCCCGCGGCAGCGGCCCGTACTTCTACCTGCCGAAGCTGGAAAACCACCTCGAAGCGCGCCTGTGGAACGACGTGTTCCGCCTCGCGCAGCACGAGCTCGGCATCCCGCAGGGCACGATCAGGGCGACGGTGCTGATCGAGACGATCACCGCCGCGTTCGAGATGGACGAGATCCTGTACGAGCTGCGCGAGCACGCGGCCGGGCTGAACGCGGGCCGCTGGGACTACATCTTCAGCGTCATCAAGAACTTCAGCGAGCACGGCGCCGACTTCGTGCTGCCGGACCGCGCGCAGGTCACCATGACCGTGCCGTTCATGCGGGCCTACACCGAACTGCTGGTGCGCACCTGCCACTCCCGCGGCGCGCACGCGATCGGCGGGATGGCCGCGTTCATCCCCAGCAAGGACCCCGAGGTCAACAAGGTCGCGCTGGAGAAGGTCCAGCAGGACAAGGAACGCGAGGCAGGCGACGGGTTCGACGGCTCGTGGGTCGCGCACCCCGGCCTGGTTCCGGTGTGCGAGAAGGTCTTCGACGCGGTGCTCGGCGGCTGGCCGAACCAGCTCGGCAAGCTCCGCGAAGACGTCGTGGTCACCGCCGACGACCTCCTCGACGTGGCGAGCGCGGGCGGTGAGGTCACCGAGAAGGGCGTGCGCGCCAACATCAACGTCGGCGTCCGCTACATCGACGCGTGGCTGTGCGGCACCGGCGCGGCGGCGATCCACAACCTGATGGAGGACGCCGCGACCGCCGAGATCGCCCGCTGCCAGGTGTGGCAGTGGATCCGCAACGGCACGAAGCTCGAAGACGGCACCGCGCTGACCCGCGAGCTGGCGACCACCTTCCTCGACGAGGAACTGGCGGGCGTCAAGGCGGAAACCGCGGGCGAGCACCGCCTCGACGACGCGCGCGCCGTCTTCGCCGAGACCGCGCTCGGTGAGAAGCTGCCGAGCTTCTTCACCACCAGCGCCTACGCGCGGTACCTGACCGATCTCGGCTGAGGCTCCGGTTTCCCTACCTGACGGGGGAAACCGGCCAGGCGGGCCGGGGAGGAGTGGTTCCCTCCTCCCCGGCCCGCCTTTTCCCGCGCTCGCCATGCCCCGAAGGTGACCTTCGGGAACCCGTGCGCCGCGAACTCGGCCCTGGTAAGAACTCGCGGTGCCCCAGCATGGATCCCGCATGCACTGCCCGCATGCACTGAAGGACGCCTTCAGGGACCTCAACGCCGCGAATGCGACCCTCACGAGCTTTCTCCCCTTCCGCGCAGCGGCTTCCACTCCCGCGCGGATGCCCTGATGGGGTCCTTGGGGGAATCTGGTGCCGTGAAGGCTCCCTTCGGGGCATGAGTCTCGGCATGTTCGCGTGCCGTGAGGGCCGGGATTGTGGCGTCGGATTCCCCGATGGCGTCCTTCAGGGACCCAAGTGGGCGAGCTTCCGGCAGGCCCGCGACCTCGGCCGCTCACCTCACCGGAATCGACGCGCGTATGCCCTGAGGGTGGCCTTCGGTGAAGCTGATGCCCCGAAGGCCACAGTGATGATGTGTGCGCGTTGATTCTGGTGAGGTGGGTGGCGGAAGCGTGGAGCCGCCCGGGGGCTTGGTCCGTGAAGGTCGCCTTCGGGGAATCTGACGCCGCGATCTCGCCCCTCGCGGCGTGCGGCACGGCGGCGCTGATGCCCTGAAGGGGCCCTTCACGGCATCACATTCCCTCAAGGGCCCCTTCGGGGCATGCGCCCGGAGCAGAGCGGGTCCGTGAAGGCCGCTTCCGTGGCATTCACGCCTATGAAGGCCTTTTTTGGGGCGCCAGCGCGGAGATGAGAATGAGACGTGAACGGCGAAGTCCCAGTGCATGCTGTGAAGGGCGCCTTGAGGGAATCCCGCGCACGGCGATCGGCCCCCATCGCGCGGCGAGCTGCCCGAGGCACCACGGCGAACACCTGCCTGCGGCACCACGGCGAACACCTGCCTGCGAAGGCCCGCTTGCGCGACACCGCGGTAGGCCACCGGCCGTACCGGTCACCGGGACACCTGCGCCGGATGGTCTACGTAGTGAAGAGCCCGCGGCAATACCTACCGTTTCCCGGATTGATTGCGTGGTAATTGCCCCGGCAGGCTACTCGGACAGGCACTCCGCTCCTCTTCACAGGAGTCTTGAGATGAGAATGCTTCCCGCGGTGGCCGGTCTGCTCCTGCTCGCGCTCGTCTGTGGCGCGCTGCTCACACCGGTCGGAGACAGTGGCACCGGGCCCGCCTACTCCGACTGCGCCCGCCCGAGGTGCGGCGCGTTCTGAGCGTTTTCACCGTCTGTTTCCGCGCTGGTGCGATCGGGTTGTCTGCTACAGCGAGTGTCGAATCGAACACGGAAAAGTTCTAGGGTGGTTGGCACACCGACCGGACTCCCCCTCAGCGGTCGGGAGGCGCACCCTCGGAGCCGACCCCCAGAGCTCCGAGGGTCGCGCGTGTCCGGGCACCGATGGGAGGCGGTCGACCGTGACGTCCTGCGGAAGACGAGCCGCGAAAACGAGGCGTAGCACGCCGGGAACGGATACCGGGGCGCCGTGGCCGCCGGGCATGGGCCGGGTCGCGAAAGCGGCGTGACGGCCGTGGCGGCGCGCACGTCGTTCGCCTCGGTACTCCGCCTTCGCGAGTTCCGCGCGCTGTGGCTCGCGGAACTGCTTTCGGTGTGCGGTGACCAGCTCGCCCGCGTCGCGCTGGCCATCCTTGTCTTCCATCGCACCGATTCCGCGGCTTTGACCGGGTTGACCTACGCGCTCACCTACGTGCCGACGCTGGTGGGCGGGGTGCTCCTCGCCGGCTGGGGCGATCGCCGGTCCCGCCGCGACGTGATGGTCTGGACCGATCTGGCGCGCGCGGCGCTCGTCGGCGTGATGGTCGTGCCGGGGATGCCGCTGTGGGTGCTGTGCGTGCTGGTCGCGGTCATGACCCTGTTCGGCGGGCCGTTCAAGGCCGCCCAGCAGGCGACGCTGCCGGAGATCCTCACCGGCGAGCAGTACACGGTCGGCATGGCGCTGCGGAACGTCACGATGCAGTCGGCGCAGCTGGTGGGCTTCGGCGCGGGCGGCATGCTGGTGGCCGCCGTCGGCCCCGGAGTCGGGCTGACCGTGAACGCGGCGACGTTCGCCGTTTCCGCGCTGGTGACCCGGTTCGGCGTGCGGTACCGGGACCCGGTCGCGAGCGCCGCCGAACCCGGCTGGCGCGCCTTCCTCCGGTCGACCACCTCGGGTGCGCGCCTGGTGTGGCAGGACACCGGGCTCCGCACCCTCGTCGGGCTGAACTGGCTGGCGGGCTTCTACGTCGTCCCCGAGACGATCGCCGCGCCCTACGCGGCCACGCTCGGGGTCGGCACCGCGACCGTGGGCTGGCTGATGGCCGCCGACCCGATCGGCAGCGTGCTCGGCGGGATCGTGTTCGGCAAGTGGGTGCCGGAGCGGGTGCAGGTCCGGGCGCTGGGGCTGCTCGGCGTCGCGGCGGGGATCCCGCTCGTGCTGTGCTTCGCCCATCCCGGCCTGGTGCCCTCGATGCTGTTGTTCGCGACCTCGGGCCTGCTCGCCACGGGCTACAACATCCAGGGTGTCGTGCAGTTCATGCGACGCCTCCCGAACGGCCAGCGCGCACAGGGCTCGGGACTGAACTCGACCGGACTGGTGACGGTGCAGGGGCTCGGTGCGGCGGCGGCGGGCGGGCTCGCCGATCTCATCGGGCCCGCCAAGACCATAGCCGCGGCCGGCACCGCCGGGGTGGCGATGGCGGTGCCGATCGCGCTCGCGTGGGGTCGGACCCGCCAGCCGGTCACCGAACCGGAAGGACGGGCCGAATGACGGTTAGTTTCCACGGTCGCTCATGGCGTCCTCCTTCGCTCAGTGGTCGGATGCCCTGCGGAGAGTTAACGGGTGGTACACGGTGAGTATGCGGGACGAAAGCCACGATCGGGTTGCGGCCAGGCGTCCGAGTTCTTTCCGGCCGCGGAGTGCGTGGGCGGTTCGCGGGCGGGCCGTGCGCGGCTGGGCGGTTCGAGAACGGGCGGTTCGGGAATGGGCGGTTCGGGAATGGGCACTGTGGCAACAGCCGCCGCGGGTCGTGGCCTACTGCCTTGCCTGCGGCCTCGCGGTCGTCTCGCTCGCGCTGTTCTGGTTCCCGCTCACCCCGAGCCGCGCGGATCTGATCCGCCTCGCGGTACTGGCCGGGCTCGGCATCCTGCAGGCGGAGCTCGGCCGCCACGTCGAACGGGCGCGCCGCCGCTTGTCGGGGAGCCCGCACATCACGATGAGTTCGGTGTGGACGTTCGCGGGCGTGCTGGTGATGCCGATCGGGCTGGTCGTCGTGCTCACCGCCGTGCTCTACCTCCACCTCGGGCTGCGAAGCTGGTACCGGCTGCACCGGGTGCCGCCGTTCCGCACGCTCAACAACGCGTGCTGCGTGATCCTGTCATCCTGCGGCGCGGCCTCCACATTGGACCTGGCAGGTGTGCCGACGATGAGCGCGGCCACCACGATGGGCACGCACGGGGCGATCGCGGTGCTCGCGGTGATGGCGGTGCAGTTCGGGCTGAACGCCGTGCTCATCCTGCCCGCGCGCGCGAAGATCGGCCGGACGCCCCGTGCGTGGTTCGGCGGCTGGTTCGACAACGTGCTCGACCTCGCCACCCTGTGCCTCGGCGCGCTGAACGCGCTCGCGCTGGCGATTTCGCCGGTGCTCGTGGTGGCGGTCTTCCCGCCGGTACTGCTGCTGCACCGGACCGTGCTCGTCAGCCAGCTCGAGGCCGAGGCGAGGCGGGACCACAAGACCGGTGTCTACAGCATCGCCGGCTGGCAGGCGCACGCCGAACGCGTTGAGGCGAGAGCGAATCGCCTCAACGCGAACTTCGGGCTGCTCATGATCGATCTCGACCACTTCAAGCGCGTGAACGACACGTACGGCCACCTGGCGGGGGATGCCGTGCTGAAGGCGATCGCGGACGCCATCGTCCGCAACGTTCGCGGTCACGAGGACGCGGTCGGGCGTTTCGGCGGGGAGGAGTTCGTCGTGGTACTCCCGAACGCGACCGGGGACGGGATCGCCATCGTGGCCGAACGCATCCGCACCGCGGTGCACGAGCTCACGGTGGAGATCCCGGTCGGCGGTGGCACCGAAATAGTCGCGGGTTTCTCCGTTTCCGTCGGCAGCGCGCGCTACCCGTCGGCGGGTGCCACCGTGCGGGCGCTGCTCGATGCCGCGGATATCGCGCTGTACCAAGCGAAGCAGGCGGGCCGGAACCGCGTGGTGGCCGCGGCCGCGAGGGCCTGACGCCGGGAGGTTCGCGCTACCACGGGACGATTTCGCCGTTGCGGTCCAGGAACTGCAGGCCGGGTGCGCCCGCCTGCTTTTCGAGGACGTCGACCACGGCGGGGATGCTCTCCTCGGGGGTGAGGGGCGCGTCGGGGCCGCCGAGTTCGGTCCTGTTGTGGCCGGGGTCGACGAGCAGCTTGGTGTGCCCGTCGCCGGCGTGGCGCGTGGTGTAGCTGCGCATGAGCTGGTTGAGCGCGGCCTTGCTCGCCTTGTACAGCTCGAATCCGTCCTCGGTGTTCCGCGTGAGGCTGCCCTGTTCGGACGACATGACCGCGACGGTGCCGCCGGGCGCGACGAGCCCGCGGAGCGCTTCGAGGGCGCGCAGCGGGCTCAACGCGTTGGTGAGCATCACTTCGGCGAAGGTGTCTTCGGGGACATCGTGGATCGGCTGGTTCCCGCGGTTGATCGCCGCGTTGACGAAGAGCAGGTCGAGCCGGCGCCCGGCAAGCCGTTCGCGCAGGGCGGCCAGTTGCCCGTGATCGTTCATCTCCAGCGATTCGACGGTCAGCCGCCCGTTCGGGGCGTCGGCTTTCGCGCGCAGTTCGCCGCCGCCGCTTTCGCGCGTCGTGGCGATGACCTGCCAGCCGCGTCGGACGAGTTCGGTGACGAGGACGAGCCCGAGTCCTCGGGAAGCTCCGATGACGAGGGCTTGGCGGGGGGACGTGGTGGACACAGTGGCTCCTTCGTGGTGTCGGTGATGTCAGACTAGACGAGACGTTGCGTCTAGACAAGAAGAGAAGAACCACGCACGGGTTAAGGTGTCCCGCATGTCCGCCGCGAACTCTCCGCCCCGCAGGGCGCGCTCTGGCAACCGGCGCGACGAGACCGCGCGCCTTGCCGTGCTGCACGCCGCGGACGACCTGCTCGTCGAGCACGGTTTCGGCGCGCTGACCGTCGAGGCGATCGCGCGCCGGGCCGGCGTCGCCAAGCAGACGATCTACCGGTGGTGGCCGTCGAAGGTCGAGGTCCTCCTCGACACGCTCGTCATGGACAGCGAGAAGAGCCTTCCCGTCCCGGCGGAGAAGATCACCGCGGAGGTCGTCCGCGGCTACTTCCGCGGTTTCGCGCGATTCGTCACCCGTGATCCCGCGGGCAAGGTCCTGCTCGCGCTCATCGCCGAGGCGCAGCACGATTCCGGCACCGCGGGGAACCTCCGCGAGCACTACCTCGATCCGCGCCGCGAGCGGGAACGGGAAATGCTCGCTCGCGGAACCGAAAACGGCGAGATCGCGCCAAAACTCGGCCCCGACGCCACGATCGACGCCCTTTCCGGCCCGATCGTCTACTGCGCGCTGACCGGGTCGGCCGTTCCGCGCGGCCTGCTGGACACCCTCTTCGAAGACCTGCTCAGGCCCCGTTCCGGCTAGGGCTGGAAAGCGTTGCCGGTGGCGATCTTCGGGCGGGCGAGTTCCACCGGCTCGCCCGGTTTGGCGCGCCGGTAGACCGCGGCGGTGGCTTCGGCGATGTGGCCCCAGTCGAAGTCGGCGGCCAGCCGGGACTTCGCGGTGCGGGCGCGGCGCGCGGCGGCCTTGCGGTCGCTGAGCACGGTGTCGACGGCGGCGGCGATCGCGGCCACGTCACCGGGTTCGAAGGCGAGCCCGGTTTCCCCGTCGATCACCACCTCGCCGAGGCCGCCCGCGGTGGAGGCGACGAGCGGGGCCTGCGCCGCCGCGGCTTCGAGCGCGACGATGCCGAACGGCTCGTAGCGGCTGGGCAGCACCACGGCGTCGGCGGCGGCGAGCGCGGCGCGCAGCTCGCGATCGGAGAGGTGGCCGACGAAGTCGACGGCGCGCCGGATCCGGAGCTTCCTCGCCTGTTCGACGAGTTCGTCGAGGTGCCGTCCCTTGCCCGCGACGACGACGCGGGCGCCGGGGTGGGCGCGGCGGATCCTCGGCAGCGCGGCCAGCAGGTCCTGCACGCCCTTTTCCCATTCGAGCCTGCCGAAGTAGAACAGCAGCGGCGCGCCGTCGGGGCTGTGCGCCGCACGCGCCTCGGCGATCGCGGCGGCCGGTACGCGCCAGCCGCGCTCCTCGATGCCGTTGTGGATCACGGTGATGTCGGCGGCTTCGAGGTCGAAGAGGTGGGCGACCTCCGTGCGCATGGCCTGCGAGCAGGTGATCAGCGCGTCCGCGCGGTTCGCGAGCCACCACTCCGCCGAGTGCACCTGCTGGTTGAGCGGGTGCGACAGCCAGCCGGAGTGCCTGCCCGCCTCGGTCGCGTGGACCGTGCCGACGAGCGGCACCACGGCCTGCTCGGCGATCGCGATCGCGGGGTGGGTGACGAGCCAGTCGTGCGCGTGCACCACGTCCGGCTGCCAGCCGCGCAGCAGGTCGGTGCCCGCCCTGATCATCGCGTGGCCCATCGCGAGCGTCCACGCGACCAGGTCGCGCTCGAAGGTCACGTGCATCGGGTCCTCGGCGACCCTGATCACGCGGACGCCCTCGACCACCCGGTCGGTCGTCGGATGGGTGTGCGCGTCGGTGCCCGCGACGTGGCGGCACAGCACGACGACCTCGTGCCCGTCGCGGACGAGATGCCTCGCCAGTGCGTGCACGTGCCGGGACAGGCCCCCGACCACGACCGGCGGGTATTCCCACGACAGCATGAGTACGCGCATGGGTGGAGGTTACTCACCAGTCGCTTAAGGCGCCTCGGCGCGCCGGTGCGGGTCGCTCACCAGCGGCCGTGACCGGCGGTGACGACAGGTCATGATCGGGTGTGACCTGGTCGACAATTCACTCGAATGGACCATGACTTCCCGAATGTCGTTGGTCACTCTTGTGCAGTGATGTTGAATTCCGTGCGAAGAAGACGTCCTGCCGCCCTCGTCGCCGCGCTGCTCGCCGCCGTGGCGTTCGGAACCGTTCCGGCCACCGCCGCCGAGCCCGCTGCCCAGCCGCACCAGACCGGCTGGGCGCCCAAGGCACCGCCGCTGTCCACGCCGTGGACCTACCAGGTCGGGCCGGGCAACGCGCTCCCCGAGTACCCGCGGCCGCAGTTGTCCAGGCCGCGCTGGCAGAACCTCAACGGGTTGTGGGAGTACACCGGCGGTCCCGCCGCGTTCCGCGCTTCGACGCCGTCGATCGCGGAGTACAAGGAGCAGATCCTGGTGCCGTACCCGCCGGAGTCGGCGCTGTCCGGCGTCCAGCGCCACGACGACCGGATGTGGTACCGCAAGGTGTTCGTAGTACCGCCGGACTGGCGCGGCCAGCGCGTGCTGCTGCACTTCGGCGCGGTCGACCAGATCGCCACCGTCTGGGTGAACAACCAGCAGGTCGCGACGCACTCCGGCGGGTACGCCGAGTTCAGCGCCGACGTCACGAACGCACTGCGCGGCTCCGGCTCGCAGGAGCTGACCGTGCGCGTCGAAGACCGCAACGACATCAACACGTTCCCGGTCGGCAAGCAGCGCAACAGCCCCGGCGGGATCTTCTACACCGGCTCGTCCGGCATCTGGCAGACGGTGTGGCTGGAGCCGGTCGCGGCGTCCCATGTGGACAAGGTCGACATCGTTCCCGATCTCACCAGCTTCTCGGTGACCCCGAAGGCCACCGGTGCCGACGGGCAGCGCGCCGAGGTCGTCGTGTCGAAGCCCGGCGGGCCGGAAGTCGCGCGCTCGGTCGGAAAACCGGGCCAGGCGATCCGCGTGCCGGTGCCGGACCCGCACCTGTGGAGCCCCGACGACCCGTACCTCTACGACCTCACCGTGCGCCTGCGCGACGCGGGCGGCCGCGTCACCGACGAGGTGCGCAGCTACGGCGGCCTGCGCACGATCGGCACCGTCAATGACGCGCAGGGCAGGCCGAGGATCGCGCTCAACGGCAGGACCACCTTCCTGCACGGCCCGCTCGACCAGGGTTTCTGGCCGGACGGCATCCACACCGCGCCCACCGACGCGGCGCTGAAGTTCGACCTCGAGCAGATCAAGAAGCTCGGGCTGAACTTCGTCCGCAAGCACATCAAGGTCGAACCGGCGCGCTGGTACTACTGGGCCGACAAGCTCGGGCTGATGGTGTGGCAGGACATGCCGTCGCTGGTGGTCTCGTTCGACGGCCCGCCCGGACCGGCACCGGACCCGGTGCCCGAGGCGAAGGCGCACTACGAGCAGGGCCTCACCGCCATGGTCGACCAGCTCCGCAGCTCGCCGTCGATCATCGGCTGGGTGCCGTTCAACGAGGGCTGGGGCGAATTCGACACCCAGCGCATCGCGGACAAGGTGAAGGCGCAGGACCCGTCGAGGCTCGTCAACGCCTCCAGCGGGGTGAACTGCTGTCTGTCCAGACCGGACACGGGCGCCGGTGACATCTACGACGACCACACCTACGTCGGCCCCGGGCGGCCGCAGGTGAAGGACGACCGGCCGATCGTCGACGGCGAGTACGGCGGTCTCGGGCTGGTGCTCGACGGCCACGTGTGGCCGGGCCCGCCCGGCGCGTACGAGATGACCAAGAGCCAGGACGAGCTGACGCGGCGCTACGGCGAAGTGAGCGACGACCTGCTGAAGGTGGTGCGGGACAACGGGTTGTCGGGTGCGATCTACACCCAGACCACCGATGTCGAGAACGAGGTGAACGGGTACCTCACCTACGACCGCAGGGTCATGAAGCCGAACCTGGCCGTGGTGGCCGAGCACAACCGCGCGGTGATCGCCGCGGGATCGCAGTAAAGGGGGACAACGGTGTCCGAAGTGCAGGGACAGGGTTTCAGCCGTCGTGGCGCGCTCGGCACGATGCTCGCCGCCGGCGCGGTCACCGCGCTGGGGGCGGCGTCGCCCGCCGCCGCGGCCGAGCCAGGAGTGTCCGATGTGGACAGTCCGGGGATGCGAGGGCAGACCGCGAGCGGACGGGTGTACGAACTGCGGCGCGGGAACGCGCGCGCGGTGATCGCGGGCGTCGCGGCGACGGTGCTGTCGTACCAGGTGGACGGTGAGGAGCTGTTGCTCACCCACGCCGCCGACGACGTCGGCGAGGGGTACCAGGGCAAGACGATCCTGCCGTGGTGCAACCGCATCGACCACGGCAAGTACACCTTCGAGGGCAAGGAGTACGCGGTCCCGATCAACGAGCCCGACCGCGACACCGCGCTGCACGGGCTGCTGAGCTTCACCGAATGGCAGCCGGTGCGGCACACGCGGGACAGCGTGGTGCTGGAGGTGCAGCAGCACCCGCACTACGGCTACCCGTTCCACGTGGCGTTCCGGATGGAGTTCTCGCTCGGGCGGCGCGGGCTGTCCAGCACGCTCACCGCGCGCAACATCGGTTCGGGGCCCGCGCCGTTCGGCACCGCCAACCACACGTACGTGAAGGCGGCCTCCGGCACGATCGACTCGATCGAACTGGAGCTCGGCGCGAGCACGTACTACGTGGTGAACGACCGCCTGATCCCCACCGGCACCGCCCCGGTGGCGGGCACGCCGTACGACTTCCGCACCGCGAAGAAGATCGGCGCGACCAAAATGGACACGGCGTTCAAGGACGTGCGGCGCGGCGCGGACGGCCTGGCCACCGTGACCTTCCGGCGGCCGGGCGGGCACACCGTGCGGCTGTGGATGGACTCCTCGTACGGGTACCTGCAGTGCTACACCGACGACGGGCCGGCGGGACACCCGCCGCGTTCCGGGCTCACCGTCGAACCGGTGAGCTGCGCCCCGAACTGCTTCAACACCGGTGACGGCCTGGTGGTCCTGCCACCCGGCCGCGGCTGGCGAGGAACCTGGGGCCTTTCGGCGAGCTGATCCCGGTTCGCCGGTTCGCTCACTGTCCCGAAGACTCCCTTCGGGGCAGTGAGCGTCGCGATCCCGGTCCTTCCGGCTCAGGAGGCGGGGAGGACGGCTTCGATCGCGTCGGTGACGGTGGGGTCTTCCGGCTCGGTGCGGGGGCGGAAGCGGCCGGCGATCCTGCCGTCCGGGGCGATGAGGAACTTCTCGAAGTTCCACTGCACGTCGCCTGCCGCGCCGTCGGCGTCGGGCGTCGCGGTCAGCTCGGCGTAGAGCGGGTGCCTGCCTTCGCCGTTCACGTCGAGCTTTTCGAACATCGGGAACGTGACGCCGTAGGTCGTCGAGCAGAAGGTCTGGATTTCCTCGGCGGTACCCGGTTCCTGGCCCGCGAACTGGTTGCACGGGATCCCGACGACGGAGAACCCGCGGTCGCCGTAGCGCTCCTGCAGCTTCTCCAGCCCGGTGTACTGCGGGGTCAGCCCGCACTTCGACGCGACGTTCACCACGAGCAGCGCCTTGCCGTCGAGCGAACCGAGCGACGAGTCCGCACCGGACAGCGTCTTCAGCGGGATTTCCTTGATGCTCAAGGACTTTCCTTTCTCTGCAGATCGCGGGCGTCGAGGCGCCCGAACGGGAGGTCGTCCGCGCGGAACCGGCGGGCGAGGTCGTGCGCGCGATCGCGGTGGCCGCCGCGCAGGAGCGTGGCAAGCTCGTCGAAGCGCTCGGTGTGCACCGAGGCGCGGCGGCGCGCGTAGTCGGCGGCGGAGTCCTTGGTGACCATGAACGCCCAGTCGCTCGACAGCGCGAGCATCGCCTCGGTGACGGCCTGGTCGGCGACGAGGTCGCGGCCCGCGCTGCCGGGAAGGGACAGCAGCCGCTCCTGCAGCGCGGCGTTCGCGGTGACCATGTCGGCGACCTGCTCGCCGTCCCATACCCGCCAGTCCTTGCCCGATCCCCACGAGGAAGCTGGGAGGTCGACCCGCCCGCCGAGGTGGCCCGCCTCCAACGCGCCCCCGAGCGTGGTGACCCGCACCCCGGCTTCGGGCAGCGCGCGCAGCACGCCTTCGAGCCAGGCCGGGCCCTCGTGCCACCAGTGCCCGAACAACTCGGTGTCGTAGGCCGCGACGACCAGGGGTTCGCGTTCTTCGCTCGCGCGCAGCGAGCGCAGGCGCGAAACCACGGTGTCGACGAAGTCCTTGACGTGCGAACGAAGCGTGTCCGCGGCGAGCGCCGGGTCGTACGGGGCCTTTTCCCACGGCGGCACCTGCTTGCCGGTCACGCGCGACGGCTTCAGCCCGACCTCGTGGTCCCAGGTGTGGAAGTCGCGGTAGGCGCTGTGCCCGGGGTAGCCCGCCTTCGGGGACCACACGCGGTAGGTGACCTCGAGATCGCGGCCGAAGCACACCACGTCGGAGTCGCCGACCGTGCGGGCCGCGGCCGTGTTGCCGTGCAGCGACGGTCCGTCGACCAGGAACCGCTGGACGCCCGCCGCCGCGTACCCGGTTTCCATGCCGGGCTCGTAGCCGCATTCGGGTGCCCAGATGCCCGACGGCCGCGTCCCGACGCGGAGTTCGGTGTCGTCGAGGCCGCCGCGCAGGGCGAACGAGCGAATGCGCTCGTCGAGCAGCGGCTGGAACGGGTGCGCGAGCGGCCCGCCGAGCAGCTCGATCGTCCCGTCGTCCACAAAGGACCGAAGAATCGGCGAGAAACCGTGCCGCCAGCGGGTTTCGAACTCTTCGATCGCGCTGGTAGCCGTGCGGTACTCGCGTGCGCCGAGCTCGCGCAGCAGCGGGTCGTGGCCCCACAGCGTGCTCGCCTGCCGCGCGCGGAGCTGCCAGTGGCCGAGCCAGTCGTGGAAGGAGCGGAGGCTGTACGGGTCGTCGAGCTGCGCGGCGAGCACGGGCGTCACGCCGAGGGTCAGCACGTCGCGCTTGCCCTCGTCGGCGAAGCGGCGCAGCAGGTCGAGCACCGGCAGGTACGAATGCGCCCACGCCTGGTAGAGCCATTCCTCGCCGACCGGCCACGACCCGTGGTGCGGCAGCCACGGCAGATGGCTGTGCACGACGAGGCAGAAGGTGCCCTCCGATGAGCTCACGGACGCACCGCCACGGCGACCAGGTCGAGGCTCGCGTCGAGCTCTTCGGCGTCGACGGTGAAGTCCTCCGCGCGGATCGCGGCCACGTCGGCGAGCAGCGGTGCCGGCCACTTCGCCTGGCCGGGCAGGCTGCCCATGACCACGTCGAGCTGGGCGTCGATGATCGAACCGCCGTAGCGCTCGTCGAGCGCGCGCACGCCGTCGCCGTGCCGGAGCCCGTCGAGCCGCTCCACCTCGAACCCGGCTTCGCGCAGCAGTTCGTCCATTTCGGACGGTGCGAGTTCCCTGGTGTGGAACGGGTTCAGCGGGGTGTCGCTGTCCGGCGTGAAGGTCAGCCGGTTCGGCGTGGTCACCAGCAGGCGCCCGCCGGGGCGCAGCACGCGGTGGCACTCGGCGAGGAACCCGGCCTGGTCCCACAGGTGCTCGATCACCTGGAAGTTCGCCACGACGTCCACAGTGGACGATGCGACCGGCAGGAAGGCGAGATTGGCCCGCGCGACCCGTACGCCGTCGTAGCGGACCGAGACGTGCGCGACGGTGTGCTGGTCGTAGTCGAGCGCCAGCACCCGCTCGGCCCTGCTCGCGATCAGCCCGGCACCGTAACCTTCGCCACACCCGGCTTCGAGCACCGTGCCGTCGCAGTAGGGCAGCAGTGCCAGATAGGCCGCTTCGTGGCGGCGGAACCAGTAGTTCTCCTCGGGCACGCCGGGGACGGTGCGCTCCCCGGTGAGGTGCAGGTACTGGGCCTGACCTGCGGTTCTGGCTGGCACTGGCGCGTTCTCCCGGGGCTGGCGTGGTAGCGGTACTGCAGCGAAACTACCTTGTCCCGCGCTCGGCGCCAGCGTCGTAGCGCTCGCGGTTGTCCTCGATCTCCCGCCGGTGCTCCGCGGCCCACAGGCCGAGCGCGTGCACGGGTTCGAGCAGCGTCACGCCCAGTTCGGTGAGCGCGTACTCGACCTTCGGCGGGACGGTGGCGTGCACGGTGCGGCGCACGAGCCCGTCCCGTTCGAGCTGCCGCAGCGTCAGGGTGAGCATGCGCTGCGAGATCCCGGTGATCTCGCGGTGCAGCTCGCCGAAGCGCATCGTCCGGTGCCGGAGCCGTCCGATCAGCACGAGGCTCCACTTGTCGCCGATCCGCTGCAGGACCTTCAGCACCTGGTGGCAGGCCCGTTCGGCGTCCTCGGTCGGCGCGGTGCCCGGTGGGAAGAACGTGGTCATCGGTTACCCCCGTGTGCGTGGCGCACCGGAATGTGCCGTCTTGTGCGGTTCGCCGGTGGTGACGAACCCTGTGGTTACGCACAAAAAGTAACCACTGGACGGGGAAAGGGGAACACGTGGCGAAGAAACTTGCCGTCGTGGGGGCGGGGCCGGGGCTCGGGAGGGGAGTGGCACGCGCGTTCGACGGCGCGGGCTTCCGGATCGGGCTGATCGCGCGCAACGCGGAGCGGCTCGGCGGGCTCGCGTCGGAACTGCGCGACGCCGTGGCGCTGCCCGCCGACATCCTCGACCGCGACGCGCTCACCGCGGCACTCGGCGAATTCGGCGACGTCGACGCGCTCGTCTACAGCCCGAGCCCGACCGGTGCGATCACCGGCGCCGCCGAAACCACCGTCGAGGCCGCGTCGGCGCAGCTCGACCTGCACGTGCTCGGCGCCGTCGCGGCGGTCGGGGCGGTGCTGCCAGGGATGCTCGCGCGGGGGAGCGGGACGATCCTGCTGACCACGGGCGCCTCCTCGGCCGTGCCCGTGCCGGTGCTGGGCAACGTCGGCATCGCGATGGCCGGGCTGCGGAACTGGGCGCACGCGCTGCACGTCGAGCTGGCGCCGAAGGGCGTGCATGTGAGCACCGTGACGATCGCGACCGCGATCGCCGCCGGTGGCGGTGCGGGCGACCCGGACGCGATCGGCGCGCGCTACTTCGAGCAGCACGAACGGCGGAACCTGGCCGAAGTCGTCGTGGGTGATCTCGACGCCGTGCGGCGGCAGTTCGCGCCCGCCCGCTGAACCGCTGCGGACCCGCGCTCGCCCCAGCGGTGCTCCTGGCTGTACGAGAAGTCCCGTTCGTTCGCCAGGGGAGCCCCCGATTTCAAGATTACCGTGGTGCACCGACGAAAACGGTGCGACGGGGAAACGGGTGCTCGCCCCGGCGGCGTGGTGTCAGCGCTTGCGGTACCCCTTCGCGCGCTCCTGCACCTTCGCCAGCGCGTCCTTCGCCTGCTGGCGGCGCTTCGGGTCGTTCGCGAAACCCTTGGCCTGATTGATCACCCGCCTGCCCTGCGGGCTGCTCGCGAGGTGGGCGATCCGGCTGAACAGCGATGCCATGGCTGTCGTCCTCCGTGCTGGGCTCGTGACGGTATGTCCGTTTCGTCTGTCCAACGCGCCGCGGCGGCCGTGAGTTCCGCGGCGCTCAGGCGGGGGAGACGGTGATGCCGAGCGCGCCGGGCCCGACGTGGGCGCCGATGATCGTGCTCGCCTCGACGATCATGTTGTCGCGCATGTCGGGCAGCTCGGCGCGCAACCGGTTCGCGACCTCGTCGACGCGTTCGTCGGCGGAGCCGAAGCGCACCATCGCGACGTCGACCGGCCCGCGTCCGGCGTGCTGGCCGGCCAGATCGGTGAGCCGCTGCAGCGCGCGCCGGGTGCCAGGCACCCGTGCGAGTGGTGCCACCTCGCCGTTGGTCACGGTCAGCAGCGGCTTGATGGACAGCGCGGTGCCCAGCACGGCCGCCGCCGCGCCGATCCGGCCGCCGCGGCGCAGGTACTCCAGGGTGTCCACGTAGATCAGCTCCGTGCTGCCCTGGTAGCGGCGTTCGGCGGCCTCGATGACCCGCCGCGGGTCCGCGCCGGCGGCCGCGGTCCGTGCCGCGGACAGCGCGGCGAACCCGAGGCTCATCCCGGTGGTTTCGCTGTCCAGCACGTGGACGGGCACCTTGACCTGGTTCGCGGCCTCCCGCGCGGCGCGCACGGTGGCCGACATCCGGCCGGAGATGTGCACGCTGACGATGGCGGTCGCGCCACGGGAAACGGCGTCCTGGTAGGCCCAGAAGAAGGCGCCGGGATCGGGCGGCGAGGTGGACACGGGTGTCCCGTGGCGCAGGGCTTCGACCAGCTCAGGGCGTTCGAATCGGTGTTCGTCGTCGGTTCTCGACCCCACGTGGAGCTGGACCTGGACGACGGAGATGCCCCACTGGGAGACGAGCTGGCCGGGGAGGCAGGCGGTCGAGTCGGTGACTACGGCGACGGTCGGCACAGTTCCGCAGGCTAACCCGAATCACTCGACAGGAGTACCCAGAGGTTCCGCCAAGCGGGTTAACACACACCTGGGGTAACCTGATGACGAGACAACTTCTGGGACGATGGTCCCGATAAAATGTGATTCCAGGTGAATGGCGTCACCTCGGCGCGCCAGCTCGCCGGAACTTCCCTAATCTACCGGCGAGTAGTGCAGGGTAAAGCCGTATTCAGGGCGCGCGGAGCGTCCCAGTAACGGGAGGTCGAAGAGGACCCATGACCAACATCGTCGTCCTGGTCAAGCAGGTGCCGGACACCTATTCGGAGCGCAAGCTCTCCGACGGTGACCACACCCTCGACCGCGAGTCCGCCGACGCCGTGCTCGATGAGATCAACGAGAAGGCCGTCGAAGAAGCGCTGAAGATCAAGGAAGCGGGCGAGGGCGAGGTCACCGTGATCTCGGTTGGCCCGGACCGCGCGACCGACGCGATCCGCAAGGCGCTTTCCATGGGTGCGGACAAGGCCATCCACATCTCCGACGAGGCGTTGCACGGCTCCGACGCGATCGCCACCGCCAAGGTGCTCGCCGCCGCCGTCGGCAAGGTCGAGGGCTACGACCTGGTCATCGCGGGCAACGAAGCGTCCGACGGCCGCGGTGGCGCGATCCCCGCGATCCTGGCGGAGCTGCTCGGCGTGCCGCAGCTCACCCACGTACGGGTGCTGACGGTCGAGGGCTCGACCGTCAAGGCCGACCGGGAGACCGAGGACGGCATCACCCACCTCGAAGCGAGCCTGCCCGCAGTGGTGAGCGTCGGCGAAAAGATCAACGAGCCGCGCTACCCCTCGTTCAAGGGCATCATGGCCGCCAAGAAGAAACCGGTCGAGACGCTGACGGTCGCCGACCTCGGCATCGACGCGGGCGAGGTCGGCCTCGGCAACGCGTGGAGCTCGGTGCTCGAAGCCACCCCGAAGCCGCCGCGCACGGCTGGTGAGCGCGTGGAGGACGAGGGCGACGGCGGCTCGAAGGTCGCCGAGTACCTGGTCTCGCAGAAGATCATCTGAGCCCCGCCGACAGAGATTTCGAGGAGGAAAGACGAATGGCTGAAGTACTCGTCCTCGTCGACCATGTCGACGGCGAGGTCAAGAAGGTCACGCTGGAACTGCTCACCGCCGCCCGTTCGCTCGGCGAGCCGTCCGCGGTGGTGGTCGGCCAGACCGGCATCGCGGCGAAGGCGAAGGAGTCGCTGGCCGCGCACGGTGCGGCCAAGGTGTACGTCGCCGAGGGCGACGACGCCGCGAACTACCTGGTGACGCCGAAGGTCGACGTGCTCGCCGCGCTGGCCGAGAAGTCGTCCCCGGCCGCGGTGCTCGTCGCCGCGTCGTCCGAGGGCAAGGAGATCGCGGGCAGGCTGGCCGTGCGGCTCGGCTCCGGTCTGCTCACCGACGCCGTCACGGTGAACTCCGACGGTTCGGTGGAGCAGTCCGTCTTCGGTGGCGCCTTCTCGGTGAAGTCGAAGTCCGCCAAGGGTTCCCCGGTCATCTCGGTGCGCCCCGGCGCGGTCGACGCCGAGCAGGCCGAGGGTGCCGCGGCCGAGGAGACCGTCGAGATCCCGGCCACCGACCCGGCGAAGGCCGCGAAGATCACCGGTGTCGAGCCGGTGACCGGTGGCGACCGCCCCGAGCTGACCGAGGCGTCGATCGTCGTCTCCGGTGGCCGCGGCGTCGGTTCCGCCGACAAGTTCGACGTGGTGGAGAAGCTGGCCGACTCGCTCGGTGCGGCCGTCGGCGCCTCGCGTGCCGCGGTGGACTCCGGCTACTACCCGGCGCAGTTCCAGGTCGGCCAGACCGGCAAGACCGTTTCGCCGCAGCTCTACGTGGCGCTCGGCATCTCCGGTGCGATCCAGCACCGGGCTGGCATGCAGACCTCGAAGACGATCGTCGCGGTCAACAAGGACCCCGAGGCCCCGATCTTCGAGATCGCCGACTTCGGCGTCGTGGGCGACCTGTTCAACGTCGCCCCGCAGCTGACCGAAGAGGTCGCCAAGCGCAAGGGCTGATCTCCCGGCTGTTCCCGAAGGCCACCAGCACACGCCGTGCTGGTGGCCTTCGGCGTGTCAGGGCTGGATGTTTTCCAGATCCTCCAGAAGGCCGGGGTGCTTCGGCTCCCAGCCGAGCGCCTGCCGGGTGTGGGCGCTGGAGGAGGGCTGGTCTGCCGAGAAGATCTGGCCGAGCGGGCCGTAGGTTTCGGCAGGCACGGACTCGACGGGCAGGCTCAGCCGCTTGCCGATGACCGCGGCGATGTCGCGCACCTGGTCGCCTTCGTCGGCCACGGCGTGCCAGGCGGTACCCGCTTCCGCCCGCTCCAGCGCGAGCCGGAACAGGACGGCGGCGTCGAGCGCGTGCACGGCGGGCCAGCGCTGCGTGCCGTCGCCGGGGTAGCCGGACACCCCGCTCTGGCGCGCGATGTTCGTCAGGAGACCGGCGAACCCGCCATCCCCCTGGTTGTGCACCGTGCGCGGCAGGCGTACGGCCGAGGTCCGGACTCCGCGCGAGGCCAGGCCCAGGATCGTCGTGACGGTTCGGCTGCGGCCGCCGACCGGTCCGTCGGTCGACGCCGGGTCGGCCTCGGTGGAGGCGCGGCCCGGCACGGCGGGTGTGCCGGAGCAGGTGACGAAGGGACGGTCGCTGCCGACGAGTTCCTCGCCGAGGGCGGTGAGGGCGGCCGTTTCCTCGGCGACCGCGTTCGCGACGGCGTCGGCACTGCTGAAGTCGTTGCTGAAGGCCAGGTGGATCACCCCGTCGGCCCGTGCGGCACCGGCGCGCAGGACGTCCAGGTCGGCGAGTCCTCCCCGGAGCGGCTCGGCGCCCGCCTTCTCGGCGGCCAGCGCGGACGCGTCGGAGCGGGTGAGTGCGAGGACGGTGTGGCCGTTGCCGAGCAGTTCGGCGACGACGGCGGACCCGATCAGGCCGGTGCCGCCGGTGATGAAGACGCGCATGGGAACTCTCCCGCGAGTGATGGGACTCTTGTCCCGTCACTGTAGCAGAGTGATGGGACAAGAGTCCCATCGATTATGCTGGGGCCATGGGCCGATGGGAACCGGGGGCGCGCGAACGCCTCGTCATGGCGGCCGTCGACCTGTTCACCGAGCAGGGGTACGACGCCACGACGGTCGCGCAGATCGCCGAGCGCGCCGGGGTCACCAAGAGCACCTTCTTCCGGCACTTCCCCGACAAGCGCGAGCTGCTGGTGGCCGGGCAGGAGACGCTGAGCAGGCTGCTGACCGAGGGGATCGCCGAGGCGCCTGGCGGCGCCAGCCCGCTCGAAGCGGTCGCTGCCGGTCTTGAGCGGGCATCGAGCGCGATGGGGCCGATGAATCGCGAACTCGCCCCCCGGCTGAAGGCGGCCGTCGCTTCCAGCGCCGAGCTCCAGGAGCGCGACGCCCTCAAGAGCGTCAGCCTCGCGGCCGCGATGACCGCCGCACTGGTCGCCCGCGGCGTACCCGATCCGACCGCGGCCCTCGCGAGCGAACTGGGCGTCCTCGCCTTCAAGCGCGGGTACGCCGAATGGTCCGACGGCGAAGGTGAACTCGCCGGGTACACCCTGGCCGCCCTGGACGAACTGCGAGCGGCGAGCGCATCGCTTGGCTGACGCTCTCGAGGACGTCGCGCACTCGGGTTTACCTGAGAAAACGCTGAGAACCCGTTATTAACGGAACGTGCACCAAGCGGACATTCGATCGCACTCTCCGCGGTTTCTTTCCGGCGGGTACACCTAAGCCATGACGCGGTCACAGCTACTCGTCAGCACTGATCAGGCGGGTGCGGAGCTTCCTGCGGACGCTCCCCGCTACTCCCTGCTCGTCGCGGGCGACGCCGATGAAATCCTTGCCGCACAACGACTCCGCTACCGGATCTTCGCCGAGGAAATGGGCGCGCGGCTGCACTCGGAGCAGCCGGGCCTCGACGTCGACGAATTCGACCAGTTCTGCGACCACCTCGTGGTGCGGGACGACAACAGCGGCGACATCGTCGGCACCTACCGCATGCTCCCGCCGGAGCGGGCGAGACAAGCCGGCGGGCTGTACTCCGACACCGAGTTCGACCTCTCCTCGCTGGCCGCGCTGCGCCCTTCCCTCGTGGAGACCGGCCGCTCGTGCGTGCACCCCGACCACCGCAGCGGTGCCGTGGTGAGCCTGGTGTGGGCCGGGATCGCGCGCTACATGCTGCTTTCGGGCCACCGCTACCTCGCGGGCTGCGCCTCCGTCCCGCTCGCCGACGGCGGTGCCTACGCCGCCGGGGTGTGGGATGTGCTGCGCGCCAAGCACTACGCCCCGGAAACCGAACGGGTCACGCCGCTGCACCCGTGGGAGTGCGACGGGATCGAGCGCCCGGCGCGCTCGGTGCTGCCGCCGCTGATCAAGGGTTACGTGCGGCTCGGCGCGAAGGCGTGCGGCCCGCCCGCGCTCGACGCGGACTTCGGGGTCGCCGACTTCTTCGTGCTGCTCGACCTCCAGAACATCGACGAGCGGTACCTGAAATTCTTCCTCGGGGCCCAGTTGTGACCGCCCACCCGTGGATGCCCGCTTCCCCGTGCGGGGACGCGTGCCTCACGCCGGGCGCCCCGGCCGTCGCGTTCGGACGGAGGGTGCTCCGGTTCGCCGCGGCGATCGGGCTCGTGCTCGTCACCGTCACGGTGGCCGCGCCGTCGATGCTGGTGCTGCGCGGTAAGGCGCGGGAACGCTTGGTGCGCATGATCTTCTCGAACGTGCTGCGCGCGTTCGGGGTGCGGCTGCTGGTGCACGACCCCGAAGGCTTCGCCTCCGCCGAAGCGGGTCGCGGCGCGCTCGTGGTGAACAACCACATCTCGTGGCTCGACATCATGGCGATCAACGCCGTGCGCCCGATGCGCGCGCTCGCCAAGAAGGAGATCGCGGGCTGGCCGGTGCTCGGCGGCCTCGTCGCCAAGGGCGGCAGCATCTTCCTCGACCGCGAACGGCTGACCACCCTGCCCGGCACCGTCGCCGAACTGGCCGAGGCACTGCGCGGCGGCGCGCTCGTCAACGTGACGCCGGAGGGCACCACGTGGTGCGGGCTCGCTTCGGGGCGGTTCACCACGGCGACCTTCCAGGCCGCCATCGACGGCGGTGCGGGCGTGCGCCCGATCGCGATCCGGTACCGGCTTGCCGACGGCAGGGAGACCTCGCAGCCCGCGTTCATCGGCCCGGAGTCGCTGATCGCGTCACTGCGGCGCGTGGCGAGGCTGCGCGGCCTGGTGCTGGAGATGTTCGTGTGCCCCGAGATCGCGCCGGGCCGTGCCGCCGATCGCCGCGAACTCGCGGCGATCGCGGAAGCGGCCGTCCACTCCGCGCTCGGCACGGTCCGGATCCCGGCGCAGCAACGGAAGCGGGTCGTGAAAGCCCCGAAGGAGATCAGTGCCGAGAAGACGACCGCGGCCTAGCCCCCGAAGGCCATGGGCCGCGGCGGTTCCGGCGAGATCGGCCGCGGTTTCCGGAGGCGTGCGGGTGGTCCCTGAAGGTGACCTCTCGGGAATCTGACGCCGTGATCTCGTCCTTCGTGACGCGTGGCCTGGCGGCGGCCGTGCTCTGCGGGGCGCTTTCGCGGTGTCAGGTTTCCTCAGGGGCGCCTTTGGGGCAGGTGGCCTGGAGCGGAGCGGGCCTTGCGAAGGGCGCGTTCGCGACATTCATGCCTCGGAAGGCCGTCTGCGGGGCATCGGCGTGGATGCGAGAAGGCGCGAGATCCCGGCCCATGCCCTCAAGGGCGCTTCGGGGATTCTGACGCCGTGATCTCGTCCTTCGTGACGCGTGGCCTGGCGGCGGCCGTGCTCTGCGGGGCGCTTTCGCGGTGTCAGGTTTCCTCAGGGGCGCCTTTGGGGCAGGTGGCCTGGAGCGGAGCGGGCCTCGCGAAGGGCGCGTTCGCGACATTCATGCCTCGGAAGGCCGTCTGCGGGGCATCGGCGTGGAAGCGAGAAGAGGCGCGAGATCCCGGCCCATGCCCTCAAGGGCGCCTTCGGGGAATCTGACGCCGCGATCTCGTCCTTCGTGGCGCGTGACGTGGGGGCGGCCGTGCCGTGCGGGGCGCTTTCGCGGTGTCAGGTTCCCTCAGGGGCGCCTTTGGGGCATGCGCAGCGAATCTGCCTTGACCTCTATGAGGAGCATGCCTCCCGCCACCGGGGCAGCGGGAGGGCAGGCGCGAATTCACCGCGCGGTACGGAAAAAGCGGTTGACCTCCACAGCGCTGGAGGTTGCACGCTGCGACCATGACCCAGACCTCGCAGGCTCGCGGCCGTGGCGTGCTGTGGACGCCGGAGCACCGCGTCACGACGGTGGCGCTGCTGCTCGTGGTCACCCTGATCGCGTTCGAGAGCATGGGCGTCGCGACCGCGATGCCGACGATGGTCGCCGCACTGCGCGGGGAAGCGCTGTATTCGTGGCCGTTCACCACGTTCCTCGTCGCGAGCGTGGTGGCGACCGTGCTTTCCGGGACGCTCGGCGACCGGCGCGGCCCGGGGCCCGCGCTGCTCATCGGGCCGGTGCTGTTCCTCGGCGGCCTGCTGGTCGGCGGGTTCGCGCACGAGATGGGCCTGCTGCTGGCCGGGCGCGCGCTGCAGGGCTTCGGCGCCGGGATCCTGCTGGTGGCGACGTCCCTGCTGATCGCGCTGACCTACGACGACCGCGAACGGCCGGTGATCTACGCGGCGAACGCGGCGGCGTGGGTGCTGCCCGCCGTGCTCGGGCCCGCGATCGCGGGGTTCATCACCGAGCGCTTCGGCTGGCGCTGGGTCTTCCTCGGGCTGTCCCCGCTCGTCCTGCTCGGCGCCGGCCTGCTGGCCGTGGTCGTGCGACGGCTCCCCGCGCACTTGCCGAGCCCTCGGCAACGCCGGGCGGGACTGGTGATCGCGCTGGGTGCCGCGGGCGGGGTCGCCGCGCTCACCTGGGCGGCGCAGCACCCGTCCGCGGTCGCCCTCGTGTACGGCGCCGCCGGGCTCGTCGTCCTCGGCGTGACGCTGCGCCGCCTGCTGCCCGCCGGCACGCTCCTGGCACGGCCGGGACTGCCGACGGTGGTCGCCTCCAGGGCGCTGATCTCCGGTGCCTACGCGGGCATGGAGGCCTACCTCCCGCTGACCATGACCTCCGTGCACGGGTACGGCCCGGCGGACGCGGGCCTGCCGCTCACGGTCACCGCGCTGGGGTGGTCGGCGGCGTCGCTGGCGCAGGGCCAGTACCCGGACTGGTCGCGGGAACGGTTGCTGCGCCTCGGTTTCGTGCTGGTTTCGGCGGCGCTCGCGTTGTTCTGCCTCGTTTCACAGCCGTGGTTCCCGGCGTGGGCCGCGTTCGCGGGCAGTGCCATCGGCGGCGCGGGAATGGGCCTGGCGATGCCGTCGATCTCGGTGCTGCTCCTGCGGTACTCGCCCGAGCCCGAACGCGGGTTCAACACCTCCGCGATGCAGCTCGGCGACTGGGTCGGCTCCGCGCTGGCCATCGGCTTCGGCGGCGTGCTGCTCGGCCTGCTCGGCTCGGCCGCGCGCCCCGCGGTGCCGATGACCGCGTTCGCCGTCGCGCTGGTGGCGGCCGCGCTGGTCGGGGTGCTGGTCACCGGGCGGTGGCCGGACCGGGTGGACCGGCGGTGACCACGGCGTGTGCCCGCACACGTCACGGTGAGGGCACGCTTCCCCCCGGCGGGCACGGGGCTACCCTGGACGGGCGATGACCTATCTCGACCACGCGGCGACCACCCCGATGTCGCCGCAAGCCATTGCGGCGATGACCGAGGCGATGTCCACCGTGGGCAACGCCTCCTCCTTGCATTCCTCCGGCAGGCGCGCGCGGCGCGTCGCCGAGGAGGCGAGGGAGACGGTCGCCTCCGCGCTCGGCGCGCGGCCGTCGGAGGTCATTTTCACCAGCGGTGGCACGGAAAGCGACAACCTCGCGGTGAAGGGCATCTACTGGGCGCGGCGGCAGGCCGACCCGGCGCGCCGCAGGGTGCTGGCCGGTGCGGTCGAGCACCACGCGGTGCTCGACACCGTCGAATGGCTCGTGGCGCACGAAGGCGCCGAGGTCACCTGGCTCGAGGTCGACCACGACGGCGCGGTCCGCCCGGAGGTGCTGCGCGCGGCCGTCGAAGCGGATCCCGGCAGTGTGGCGTTGGTCACCGTGATGTGGGCGAACAACGAGGTCGGCACGGTCAACCCGGTGCGGGAGCTGGCCGCGGTCTGCGCCGAGCACGGCATCCCGATGCACAGCGACGCGGTGCAGGCCGTCGGCTCGGTGCCGGTGGACTTCGCGGCGAGCGGTGTCGGCGCGCTCACCCTCACCGGCCACAAGATCGGCGGCCCGTACGGCGTCGGCGCGCTCCTGCTCGGCAGGGACACCCCGTGCATGCCGCTGCTGCACGGCGGCGGGCAGGAGCGGGACGTCCGGTCCGGCACCCTCGACGTCCCCGCGATCCACGCCTTCGCCGCCGCGGTGCGCACCAGCGTCGACGAGCGCGAAGAGAAGGCACGCGAACTTTCCGCGCTGCGGGACGACCTGGTCGCCGCGGTCCGGCGCGAGGTGCCGGACGCGCTGCTCAACGGCGCGGGCGGCGACCGGCTGCCCACCATCGCGCACTTCACCTTCCCCGGCTGCGCCGGCGACAGCCTGTTGATGCTGCTCGACGCGAAGGGCATCGAGTGCTCCACCGGCTCGGCCTGCACGGCAGGCGTGGCGCAGCCGAGCCACGTGCTGCTCGCGATGGGCGCCGACGCGGCGTCGGCGCGCGGTTCGCTGCGGTTTTCACTCGGGCACACCTCGACCGCCGCCGATGTGGCCGCGCTCGCCGGGGAGATCGGCACGGTGGTGGCGAGGGCGCGCCAGGCCGGGCTTTCCGGGATGAGGAAACAGGGTCCGAAACTGACCGAACCCGATCGAGACAGGGCTGAGGTGTAGCCGATATGCGCGTACTGGCCGCGATGAGCGGGGGAGTCGACTCCGCGGTGGCCGCCGCGAGGGCGGTCGATGCCGGGCACGAGGTCGTCGGCGTCCACCTGGCGCTGTCGGCCAAGCCGGGCACGCTGCGCACGGGTTCGCGCGGCTGCTGCACGATCGAGGACTCGCACGACGCCCGCCGTGCCGCCGACATCATGGGCATCCCGTTCTACATCTGGGACTTCGCCGAGCGGTTCACCGAGGAGGTCGTGGAGACCTTCGTCGGCGAGTACGCCGCCGGCCGCACGCCCAACCCGTGCGTCACCTGCAACGAGAAGATCAAGTTCGAGGCCCTGCTGGACAAGGCGATGGCGCTCGGCTTCGACGCGGTGGCCACCGGCCACTACGCTCGTCTATCCATTGTGGACGGTGTGCCGGAGCTGCGCCGCAGCGCCGACGAGGGCAAGGACCAGTCCTATGTGCTCGCCTCGCTGACGCCGGAGCAGTTGCGCCACTCGATGTTCCCGCTCGGTGACTCGTGGAAGACCGAGGTGCGCGCCGAGGCGGAGGAGCGCGGGCTCTCGGTGGCGAACAAGCCGGACAGCCACGACATCTGCTTCATCCCGGACGGCGACACCAAGAAGTTCCTCGAGTCGAGGCTCGGCCAGCACCCCGGCGAGCTGGTCGACGCCGAAACCGGCGCCGTGCTCGGCCAGCACACCGGCGTCCACGGCTTCACCGTCGGCCAGCGCAAGGGCCTCGGCATCGAGGCACCGGCCGCCGACGGCAAGCCGCGGTACGTGCTCTCGCTCGAACCGGTCTCGGGCACGGTCAAGGTCGGCTCCGCCGATCACCTCGGGGTCCGCGAGATCGTCGCGAACCGCCCGATCTGGCCCAGCGAGGTGGCCCCGGAGGGCCCGACGGAATGCGCGGTGCAGGTCCGCGCCCACGGCGGTATCGCGGACGCGGTGGCCGAGGTCATCGGCGACGAGGTGCGCGTCCAGCTCCGCGAGCCGTTGCGCGGCGTGGCACCGGGCCAGGTCGTCGTGCTCTACCGCCCCGATACCGAGGGCGACCTGGTGCTCGGCAGCGCGAAGATCGCCGCCACCGCCTGACGCGGCGAGAGGCCCGCCACGGTCTTCCCCGGCTCCGGCTGGTAGATCCACAGCCGCGGGCGCCGGATGTTCGGGGAACGTCATGACGTGCCGGTGGAGCGTGAGCGGCCCGGCCGTGGCGATGAACGTCCCGGCATGCCCTGAAGGTGCCCTTCGGGGCATCTCGTGCCGTGAGGGGCACCTTCAGGGCATGAGCAGCCGTGCGCCGCAGGTACGGCTGAAACCCTTACCGCGCCCCGAAAAAATTATAGAACCAACTTGAACCCCGTATGGGTCCCCGCGAACCCCAGCCGCTCGTAAAACCGATGCGCGTCGGCCCGAGAAGAATTGGAAGTCAACTGCACGATCCGGCATCCCCGCCGCCGCGACTCCTCGATCGCCCACTGCATCAGCAAGGTCCCCAGCCCGGTCCCGCGCTGGCTCCCCGCCACCCGGACACCCTCGATCAGCCCCCTGGAAGCCCCCTGGTGCGACAACCCCGGGATGATCGTCAGCTGGAACGTCCCGACCGCCCCCGTCCCGTCGTCGGCGACCATCAGGAGCTGGTTCGGGTCACCGTCCAAATCCGCGAAGGCCCGCAGGTAGGGCCCCAGGTCGTCGGTCGATTCGCGGGTCGCGCCGAGTTGGTCGTCGGCCAGCATCCGCACGATCGATTCGACATCTCCGGTCTTCGCGCGTCTAATCTGGATCTCGCTCACGTCCACCGATTATGCAGGAGGTACCAGGTGGGACCGCGTACGAGCACCGTCGACGATCTCCTCCGCCGCAGTGCGGCGAAGACCCCGGCGAGGACCGCGCTGCGGTTCGCCGGTCGCGAATGGACCTACGCGGAGCTGGACGCGGCAGTGACGAACGCCGCGGCGTTCCTGCTCGGGCTCGGGCTGGAGAAGGGCGCGCGCGTCGCCGCGTACGGCAAGAACTCCGACGCCTACCTCATCGCGTTCCTCGCCTGCGCCCGCGCCGGACTGGTGCACGTGCCGATCAACTACAACCTCGCCGGTGCGGAGCTGGCCTACCTGCTGGAGCAGTCCGGCAGCTCGGCCGCGCTGACCGACCCGGCGCTGCGGTCCGTTTTGGACGGTTCGGGCGCGGCGCCGCCGATCGTGGTGCCACTGCGCGACGACAACGAGTCCCTGCTGGACGCGGCGACCACCGGCGCGACACCGGACCTCGACGTCGAGGTGGCCGACACCGATCTCGTGCAACTGCTCTACACCTCCGGCACCACGTCACGGCCGAAGGGCGCGATGATGACGCACCGCGCGCTCGTGCACGAGTACGTGTCGAGCATCATCGCGCTGGACCTCACCGCGGACGACGCCCCGCTGCACGTCATGCCGCTCTACCACAGCGCGCAGATGCACGTTTTCCTCGTGCCGTGGCTTGCCGTCGGCGCGACGAACGAGCTGATGGAGACCCCCGACCCGGCCGAGATCCTGCGCAGGATCGAGGCGGACGGGCACCGCGCGTTCTTCGCCGCGCCCACGCTGTGGGTGGCGCTCGCGCACCACGCCGACTTCGCCGTCCGTGACCTCACCGCGCTCGAAAAGGCGTACTACGGCGCGTCGATCATGCCGGGCCCGATCCTCGCCGCGCTGCGGGAAGCCATGCCGGGGCTGGGGTTCTACAACTGCTTCGGCCAGTCCGAGATCGGCCCGCTGGCCACCGTGCTCGGCCCGGACGAGCACGCCGAGCGGCCGGAGTCGGCGGGCCGCGGGGTGCTCTTCGTCGAGGCGCGAGTGGTGGACGGCGACGGGAACGACGTCGCGCCAGGCGAACTCGGCGAGGTGGTGTACCGCTCGCCGCAGCTCTGCGAGGGCTACTGGGACAAGCCGGAGGACACCGAGGATGCCTTCCGCGACGGCTGGTTCCACTCCGGTGACCTGGTGCGGATCGACGAGGAGGGCTACCTCTCGGTTGTCGACCGGATCAAGGACGTGATCAACACCGGCGGGGTCATGGTCGCGTCGCGCGAGGTCGAAGACGCCCTGTACACCCATGACTCGGTGGACGAGGTCGCGGTGGTCGGGCTGCCCGACGACAAGTGGATCGAGGCGATCACCGCGATCGTGGTGTCCAAAAAGGACCACCAGGGCGGACGGGACGCCGAAGCGCTGCTGGTGCACCTGCGGGGCAGGTTGTCGTCCTTCAAGGTGCCGAAGGCGATCCACTTCGTCGACGAGCTGCCGCGCAACGCCTCGGGCAAGATCCTCAAGCGCGAGTTGCGGGACAGGTTCGCCAGGTGACCCCATACACGACAGGAGGTGTCGTATATGGGGTGCAGGATGAGGGCATGACGACCACTACGGACCCCCGCCCGCTCTACGACCGCGCACTGACCTGGGTGCGGAGCCTCGCCACCGGCCTGCCCGCCGAGCTGAGCGCGCCGACGCCGTGCGCCGAGTTCGACGTGCGAACCCTGCTCGGGCATCTCGTGGCCACTGTGGACAGGGCACGGGTGGTCGGCGAGGGCGGCGACGTGTTCAGCTGTCCCCTCGTCGTCACCGGCGTCGAGGACTGGCCGGGCGCGCTGGCTGGCGCGGCCGAGAAGATGCAGGCGGTCTGGCAGGACGACGCGGTGCTCGACCGCGAGGTGACCGTGCCGTGGGGCAAGGTATCGGGGCGGGCGGCGCTCTGGGGCTATCTCAACGAAGCGCTGGTGCACGGCTGGGATCTCGCCGTCGCGATCGGAGCCGACGAGGAAGCCGATCCGGAGCTGGCGGAGGCCGCGCTGACCGTGGCCAAGCAGTTCATCCCCGCCGAGCACCGCGGCGACCAGATCCCGTTCGCGCCCGTCGTCGCGCCGAGGCCGGGCGCCGGTCCGACCGAGCGGCTGGCCAACTGGTCCGGTCACCACCGGCAGGCCGGCTGATCCGGCGGGTACGGGAAAACGATTCGACGGCGTGGCGGCGTACTGACACAGTGGCGCCCCATGGGGACTTCCGAACTCATGACGGCCGCGGACGTGCGGCTCATGCAGGGTATGGCGCAGCGCGTCGTGGCCACCAGCCCGGAGCTGGTGAACGCCGACGCGTCGTTCGGCGGGCTGGCCTGGAACTGGGGCAAGGGCCACGCGGGTGACGGTGCGAGCTGGCCGCGCCGGCTGTGGTTCTCCGGCGAGGACCTGGTGGCGTGGGGCTGGGCCCAGCTCCCGCGCCAGGTGAAGCGGAACGACGGGTCGGTGAAGGACATCACCGGCGCCTACCTGGCGTACCAGGTCCATCCCGGCCACGCCGGGCTGGTCGACGAGGTGATCGACTGGTACGACACCACGGCCGCGGGCCTCGAGCGCACGGTGCTGCCGAGCGCCGCCGACGAGTCCGGCCTGGCGCGGTGGGCGGCGCACGGTTACGAGCCGGACCCGGACGCGCTCGGCGACACCGGGTCATGGACCCAGCTCAACGAGCGCGACCTCGTCGACGTGGAACAGCCGGTGCTGCCGGCCGGGTTCCGGTTCCGGACCGCCGACGAGGCAGGGCCCGAGGCCGCGGTCCAGGCGCACCTGCACGCCTGGACTCCCACGGCGTACTCGGCCGAGAGCTACCAGGGCGTCCGGGAAACCGCGGGGTACCGCGGCGATCTGCACATCCTGGTGGAGGCACCGGACGGAACGATGGCGTCCTCGACGATCATGTGGCTCGACGAGGTGAACAAGACCGCCGAGTTCGAGCCGGTCGGGACGCATCCGGGCTACCGGCGCCGGGGACTGGGAAGGGCCTTGCTCCTGCACTCGATGCAGCTCGCGCGGGCGGCCGGGGCCACGCACATGACCGTCGCCTGCCTCGGCGCGCCCGGCCATCCCAAGGCGCGCGGGCTGTACTACAGCGTCGGGTTCCGGGAGATGTCGCGGGACGCGCCGCTCATCAAAGCCAAGACCGCGCGCTGAAGTCGCACGGGTCAGCCGAATTCCACGGCCAGCAACGGGATCCGGCGGATGTCGTCGATCGTGCAGGTGAGTCCGGCCAAGGCGCACACGGCGCGCATGGCGATGGAATAGTCGGCTTCACCGGGTTCGAGGTAGTCGAGTTCGATGGTGCCCGCCGCTTCGAAAGCCGCGCGGAGCTCGGCGGGCATCTCGGGGAGATCCTCTTCGAGATCGAGGTCGTCGACGTTGACCCAAGCGAGCTGTTCTCCATCGACGGCGTAGGTGAGGCTGGCATCGGCGTTGATGGAGAACATGCTCGTGGCCGCGGATCGACCGCCCGCCGACAGCACCGCCGTGTTTTCCTCGTCGTAGGTGTACCCGCCGTCGTCGTAGACGAACGTCCAGTCACCGATGCGTCCCGCCAGCAGCGTGGCGCCGCTTCCCGGCCCGATCTCCAATGCCGCGCCGGGCAGGGAAGTCTGGTCGTCGGGCTTGCCGTCCGGCAGTTCGACGGGCCGGACGCGTTGCGGATTCGCGCCAAGAGCTGCCAACGCCGCCGCCGGTTCGAGGCCGCGCACGACGTGCAAGGCGTGGTTCGGATCGGCGCTGGCCAGCTCGGCGATCCAGCGGGGTTCTCCTTCGGAGTCGAGCGTGTTCGGGGGGAAATCAGGCGTTGGCATCGGGAACCTCGCGGGGGAAAGGGGGGCTGCGCAGCCACCGTAGCCACCCTTTCCCGGCATGGGCCGGGAACCTGCCTCGGCGAACCAAGAACGGCAGCCGAAAGGGCAACGGCGTCACACGGTGAGATCCCCGGCTAACCGAATGTCCGCGTAGGACCGTCCGATTTCGACGCGGTACTCGCCGGTGACGACGCGCCAGCCGGAGTCCCAGACGGACGCGGCGCGTTCGGGGATCGCTATGTCGACTTCGACGCCATCGCCGGGGGAAGCCTCGGCGACCGCGAACCCGGCGAGCCAGCGCTTCGGCCTCGGCGGTCCGCTCGTGTCCTCAGTGGACAGATAGACCTGCACGACCTCCCGTCCCGCACGCGAGCCGGAGTTGCGCAGGCGGACCCGCACCCGGGCGAGTTCGCCGTCGGCACGGCCCACCGTGACGGATTCGTAGGCCCAGTCCGTGTAGCCGAGGCCGTGCCCGAACCAGTACGCGGGCGTGGCACCCGCTCCTTCCCATGCCCGGTACCCGATGAACACGCCTTCGGCGTACCGCAGCACGCCATCGACAGGGGTCACGTCGAGCACCGGTGCGTCGGCCATCCGCGCGGGCCAGGTGGTCGGCAGCCGCCCGCCCGGTTCGGCGGCACCGGAGAGCACGTCGGCGAGCGCGGCGCCGCCGGACTGGCCGGGGAACCAGGTCAGCAGGACCACGTCGACGTCGGCGGCCCACGGCATCTCGACCGGCGAGCCGGAGTTCACCACGACGATCGTGCGCGGGTTCGCTTCGGCCACCCGCGCGACCAGTTCGTCCTGACGGCCGGGCAGCGCGAGCGAGGTGCGGTCGAAGCCCTCGCTTTCCACCTCGTCGGTGGTGGCGACCACGACGACGGCCACCTCCGTCTCGGCGGCGAGCGCGACGGCGCGCGCGATCAGCTCGTCGGCGTCCACGGCGGGGCTGGAATGCCGCAGCGAGAAGGAAAGCCAGGTGAAGTTGCCCGCACCGACCGCGCGCATCTCGTCCGGGAGCGAGTAGGTGAGCCGCACGTCCACCGGCACGCCCGCGGTGAGTTCGGCTTCGACGCGGAGTTCGGTCACCCGCATGACGGCGTCCATGAAACTGCCGTCGGACGGGAGGTTCGGGCCGTCGAACAGGGTTTCGCCGCCGACCGTCAGCGTCAGGTGGCCGATACCGGTGACCCCGAACTCGTGCGTGCCGGTCTCGTCGGGGGCGTAGGTGCCGCTGATCTCGACCGAGCCCAGTTCGCCGAGTTCGAGACCGTAGGGCAGCGCGCCGATCCACTGCATGGACGCCTCGGTGAGCCCGAACGCCACCAGCTCGGTGCCGTCCTCGCCGAGCGCCCTGCCGCTGAGCGTGAACCCGTCCTTCGCCGGACGCAGTGTCGTGCGGGGATCCGCGCCCAGTTCGTACCGCACGTCGTCGAAAACGCCTCGTAGCCCGTCGAGCGGGGAGATCACCTCCGACGGGAACACGGTCGCGCTGCCACCGCCGAGTATCCGCGCCTCGGCAGCGGCGGCGCCGATCACCGCGAGGCTCCGGGGTTTGTCCAGGGGGAGCAGCTCGTTTTCGTTGCGCAGCAGCACGAACGACCGGCTCGCGATCTCGCGGCCGACCGCCACCCCGTCCACTTCGGACGGTGCGGGCGGGTTTTCACCGAGCGCGCCCGCCTTCGAGGCGAGGACGAGCACGCGCCGCACCATGGCGTCGACGACCTCTTCGCGAACCGTTCCGGCGCGCACCGCTTCGGCGAGATTCCTCCCGAACACGGTCTTCGGCCCCGGCATCGCGACGTCGAGCCCGCCGTTCGCGGCACGGACGGTGTCGCGCGCGGCGAGCCAGTCGGACACCACGAACCCGTCGAATCCCCACTCACCGCGCAGGATCCCGTTGACCAGCTCGTCGTGCTCGGTCATCGTGCTGCCGTTGACCTGGTTGTAGGCGGCCATGATCCCCCACGGCGCCGCCGTCTTCACGATCTGCTCGAACGGCGCCAGGTACAGCTCGCGCAGCGTCCGCTCGTCGGCGCGGACGTCCACGGTGAACCGCTCGGTTTCGGCGTCGTTGGCGACGAAGTGCTTGACCGTGGTGGCGACCCCGCCGTCCTGCACACCGGAGACGTACCCGGCGCCGATCGACCCGGTGAGCAGGGGATCCTCGGAGTAGCACTCGAAATGCCTGCCGCCGAGCGGGCTGCGATGCAGGTTGACCGTCGGCGCGAGCAGCACGTGCACGCCCTTCCGCCTTGCCTCTTGGGCGAGTGCGAGACCGGCGCGGCGGGCCAGCGACGGGTCCCAGGTGGCCGCGAGCGCGGTGGGGCTCGGCAGCACGAGCGACGGGTCGTCGGCCGACCACCGCGTGCCGCGCACCCCGACCGGGCCGTCGGACATCACCAGGGAGGCCAGCCCGATCTCCTCGAGCGCGGGCAGCGTCCACACGTCCTGTCCCGCGAGCAGCCGGGTCTTGGCGTCGAGGTCGAGGTTGGCGAGCAGCTCGTCGATCGTCATGCCCCCATGCTGCCGAAGTAGGACCGGCCCCACCACCGCCCGGCCGGGCGTCCCCAGTGTCCAGGGTGTCGTTTTCCGGAAGCCTGAACGGATACCGCACAAGGACACGGGGGATTTTCATGGCACAACCGACGACGGTGCGGATCGCTCGCGCTGTCTCGAGCGTGATCCCGATGATCGGGATGGCCGTCGGCGTCGGCTGTTCGCTGTTCCACCTCAAACGGGTGCGCGAGGAACGCGAGCGGTCGAACTGGCCGCGGCCACGGCAGGCCACGCCGTGGTGGTGTCCGGGCTCGCCGTGCTGGTCGTGCTGTTCGGGGAGGGCAGGTTCAAGGCAGCGAATAGTGGCGCACGCCGCCGGTCCGCGTCGCCGACAGCTTTCCTTGAGCCACCAGCAGATCGAGGTGCGCCGCTGTCTCCAGGGTCGCGAGCATCCGGTTGAAGACGTCCATTTCGGACAGTTGCCTCCGGCGGCGCGTCCAGGTGAGGCCCAGCGCCGCCTCGTAGGCGGTGGTGGCGCCGTCGGCGATCCTCCCGCCCATCACGTCGAGCCGCTCGGCGTGATGGGCGAGCAGCTCGTCCACCCGTGCGTGCACGCTCGAGGTGACCGGGCCGTGCGCGGGCAGCATGCGCCGGTCCGGCCGCTCGCGGACCAGCCGCAGCGAGTCGAGGTAGTCGCGCAGCGGCAGTTCGACCGTCGCGGGCTCGAACCCGATCGACGGGGTGATGTGCGGCAGCACGTGGTCGCCGGTGAACAGCAGCCCCGCCGCGGGGTCCTCGAACACGAGGTGCCCCGCGGTGTGGCCGGGGGTGTGCACGAGGTCGAGTTCACGACCGGGCAGCACGGTCCGCTTGCCCGGCGTGAGCCACTCGTCGGGCTCTTCCCAGATCTCCGGGTCCGGCCGGAGCTCGCCGAACACCTGGATCAGCTCGTCGAGCACCGGTCGCGCACCGGCCAGCTCCAGCAGCCGGCCCTGCGCGTCCATCCGCTCACCGTCCGGATCGGACGACAGCTTCAGCGAAGACTGCTCGCGCGCACCGAGCCCGATCCGGCCGCCGAACTCGCGCCGCAGCGTCACCGCCTGCGTGTAGTGGTCCCGGTGGACGTGGGTGATGAGGTACTCGCGGATGTCGGAGAACCCGGTGCCGATCGCCCGCAACGCCTCCGCGAGCCGGTCCCGCGCCGCGTCGAGCGACCACCCCGCGTCGATGAGGACCACGTCGTCGCCGCCGGTCAGCGCGTAGACGTTGACCGCGCGCAGTCCGTCGTTCGGCAGGGGCAGGGGAATCCGGTGGACCCCCGGCGCGACCGTGTACACACCGGGTTCGGTCCAGTCGCGACTGCCATCGTCATTGAAAGCGTCCACCGTCTCACCTTGAGCGCCTCCGGGCGCGATGTCCACGCGAACGCCCTGAGACCCCGGTCACCCGTTTCGTCCCGCGCCGGCGCGCCGTCCCTGAAGGACGCCTTCGGGGAATCCGACGCCGCGAACTCGGCCCTCGCGTGGGTTTCCGGGATCGGAGCTATGCCCTGAAGGCGCCCATGGGGGAACCAGATGCCCCGAAGGACGCCTTCGGGGCACCGGGCGGGAACGGCCGCCCCTAGTCGTCGCCGCTTTCGTTGATGAGGCGTTCCAGTTCGCGGCGGAGGAGGCCGAGGCGCGCATCCGCCAGCAACGGGATTTCCCGGCGCCGGCGCCGCACCGCGCCGGGGTCGATGTCGACGATGGTGAGGTTCTCTTCCCAGGTGGGTGCCGTCGCGACCACGGAACCCCACGGATCGATGACGCGCGAGCCGCCCCAGAAGCGGACCCCCGCCTCGTCGCCGACGCGGTTGACGAAGAGGACCCAGCACTGCTGCATGCGGGCGGTGAAGGTGAGCAGGTCGTGCCAGTACTCGGCGGGGTCGAACGAGCCGCCGGTGAGCTTCGCGGCGCTGTTCGTCGGCACCACGAGCACCTCGGCACCGTCCTGCGCGGCGAGCCACGGCAGCATCGGCTGCCACGCGTCGTTGCAGATCAGCGTCGCCATCCTGGCGTACGGGGTGTCGAAGGCGCGCATGTGCTGGCCGGGGCTGGCGTGCTTGCGCTCCTCCCAGATCAGGTAGTTCGGCAGGTACAGCTTGCGGTGGTTGTGCACGATCATGCCGTCGGACAGGTACAGCGCGGAGTTGTGCCGCCGGATGCGCCCGTCCTCGAGCAGGCCGATCACGACGTCGGGGCCGTGCTTCGACAGCTCGGCGAGCCGTTCGTCGTCCGGCCACAGCGAAATGTCGTCGGCGAGCTGTCCGAGCGCGTAGCCGGTGAGGCTCAGCTCGGGGAAGACCACCAGGTCCGCGCCTTCGGCCGCGGACTCCTTCACGATGCGCTCGGTATCGACGAGATTCCCCTCCACGTCGCCGAGCCGGCAGTCGGTCTGCGCCAGTGCCACTCTCATCCGTTTCACCTCCCTGTGCCGTGCCTGCGGATCAGTGCGACGGTACGGGATTCCGAGGCCGGAGCGCGACACGGCAGCCGACCGGCCCGGCGATCGTTTACCCGGTCGAAACACCCGGTACGACCGGCCGACGACGCGCTCTTCCCGGCGGGGGAGGCATGATTGCGGTGTGACGGAGCGAGTGTGGGCCGCGGGCGCGGCGACCGGGATCGGGTCCCTGCCGGGGACCGACGCGCGCGAGGCGGCCGAGGTGGTGCTGGGCGAACTGCCGCAGTTCCCTTACCTGCCAGAGCTTCCCGGGCGCGGGGTCGGTGCCGATCTGCTCGGCAGGAGCGCGGCGCTGCTGGTCGACCTCGCGGTCGAAGTGGTGCCGACCGGCTACCGGGTGACGGCGAGGCCGGGGCACCACCACCGGCGCGCGACCGATCTGCTCCGCTGGGACGTCGACGGGCTCGACGAGGCCGTCGAGAACGCGGGCCGCCCGCCCGTGCTCAAGACGCAGGTCGCGGGGCCGTGGACGCTCGCGGCCGGGATCGAGCTGGCGAGCGGGCACCGGGTGCTCACCGACCGGGGCGCGATCCGCGAGTTCTCGGAGTCCCTTTTGGAGGGTCTGCGGGCGCACGTCGCCGAGCTGACCGCCCGTACCGGGGCGCCCGTGCTCGTCCAGTTCGACGAACCGAGCCTCCCGCCGGTGCTCGCGGGCGCGCTGTCCACTCCGTCGGGCTACGGAACCGTGCCGTCGGTGCCCGCACCGGAGGCGCGCGACCTGCTGGCCACGATGATCGAGGGCGCGGGCGCCATCACCGGTCAGCCGGTGGTCGTGCACTGCTGCGCGGCGCGGCCGCCGATCGCGCTGCTGCGCGCTGCGGGCGCCGGTGCGATCGCGCTCGACGCGACGCTGCTGGCCGGCGCGCCGTCGGCGCTGCTCGACGACCTGGGCGAGGCGTGGGATTCCGGCGTCGCGTTCCTGCTGGGGCTGGTGCCGTCGGCCGATCCGGGGAAGCCGGTGACCCTGCGCGAGATCGCCGAACCGGCGCTCGGGCTCGTCGACCGGCTCGGCTTCCCCCGCGCGCTGCTGGCCGAACTGGGCGTGCCGACCACGACCTGCGGTCTCGCGGGTGCCACCGGCGAGTGGGTGCGGCGCGCCCTCGAACTGTCGCGCGACCTCGGGAAGGCGTTCCTGGAACCCCCCGAAGCGTGGTAGCCGGTACGGCGCGGTACGCGCCTACGATGGTGGGACCCGAGCTGCGCTGAGGTAGATGAGGTCCCCGCTCCATGCGATTCTTCCGCCGTCGTAAGAACGATCCCCCCGATCCCCGAACCGCGTGGCCGAGCCCCGAGGTACCGGAGGATCCGGGCCAGGCCGCGGTGGCCTTCTGGCGGCGCTGGTTCGAGCTGCTGCCGAGGATCAACGGCGCGCTCGGCGACCGCGAGCCGCAGCGCGTCGAGCACGAGCTGTGCGAAGCGATCGCCCGCGTTCATCCCGAGCTGCACTTCTCCCTCGAACGGGGGCAGCGCGCGATCTACGCGCTCGTCGTCACCGGCCAGGAGTCGCCGGAACTGCGGCCCTTCACCGACGCCTGGATCGCGGCCGCGCCGGAGGAGGACGCGATCTGGGAGTACCACGACTCGGTGCCGGGGGTGCCCGATCCGAACGAGGTCACGGTGAACCTCGGTGAGCACCGGATCGCGCTCGCCGAGGTTCGGGTCGCCGCTCAGATCGACGAGACGGAGGCGGTGGTGGACGTCGCCGTGCACCACCCGAGGCTGTCCTCGCTCGAGGACGCGGCGCGTTCGGCGATGACGTTCCTGCCGCTCGACGCCACCTTGGGTGAACGGCTCGCCGCCGAGCGGTTACGCCGCGTGGAGACCGCCGAGATCGAGCCCGCCGGGTCGATCTCCCTGCTGGAACTTCGTGACCTGGTGCGGAAGCTCGCGGAGCGAAAGCCGCAAGATGTCGGGGGTACTGACTAAGCTCACCCCTCGTGAGCGAACTTCCCCCAGACCCGGTCTCTTCCGATGCGGCTCAGGACCTCGGCGACGTACCAGCCGAGGCCCGCGAGCGCCATGCCGCGCTCGCGGAGGAGATCAGGGGCCACCAGTTCCGGTACTACGTCCTGGACTCGCCGACCATCACCGACGGCGAGTTCGACGTGGTGCTGCGCGAACTGGAGGGGCTCGAAGAGGAGCACCCCGGCCTGCGCACCCCGGATTCGCCAACGCAGAAGGTCGGGGGCACGTTCTCCACCGAGTTCACCGCGTACGACCACCTCGAGCGCATGCTCAGCCTGGACAACGTGTTCGACCCGGAGGAGCTCGTCACCTGGGTCGAGCGCGTCGAGAAGGAGATCGGCGCCACCCGGTACCTGTGCGAGCTGAAGATCGACGGGCTCGCGATCAACCTGCTCTACGAGAACGGCAGGCTCACCCGCGCGCTGACCCGCGGCGACGGCCGCACCGGCGAGGACGTCACGCTCAACGTCCGCACCCTGGAGCAGGTGCCGGACCGGCTCACCGGCACGGACCGGTTCCCGGTGCCCGCGCTCGTCGAGGTGCGCGGCGAGGTGTTCTTCCGGGTGCAGGACTTCCTCGACCTCAACGCGCGGATGGTGGAGGCGGGCAAACCGCCGTACGCCAACCCGCGCAACACCGCGGCGGGCTCGCTGCGGCAGAAGGACCCCAAGATCACCAAGGAGCGGCGGCTGCGGCTGATCTGCCACGGGCTCGGGCGCCGGGAAGGCTTCGAGCCGGAGCGCCAGTCCGAGGCGTACGAGGCGCTGGCGGCATGGGGCCTGCCGGTTTCCCCGCACAGCAAGGTGATCGAGTCGTCGAAGGCGCTCGCCGAGCACATCGACTACTGGGGCGAGCACCGGCACGACGCCGAGCACGAGATCGACGGCGTGGTGGTCAAGGTCGACCAGGTGGCGCTGCAGCGCAGGCTCGGCACCACCTCGCGCGCGCCGCGGTGGGCGATCGCCTACAAGTACCCGCCGGAGGAGGCCACCACCACGCTGCTGGACATCCAGGTCAACGTGGGCCGCACCGGCCGCGTCACCCCGTTCGCGGTGATGGAGCCGGTCAAGGTGGCCGGCTCCACGGTCGCGATGGCGACCCTGCACAACGCCGAGGAGGTCAAGCGCAAGGGCGTGCTGATCGGCGACCGCGTGGTGATCCGCAAGGCGGGTGACGTGATCCCCGAGGTGCTCGGCCCGGTCGTGGACGTCCGCACCGGCGAGGAGCGCGAGTTCCTGATGCCGATCCGCTGTCCCGAATGCGACACGCCGCTGGCCTACCAGAAGGAAGGCGACGTCGACATCCGCTGCCCGAACGCGCGGACGTGCCCGGCGCAGCTGCGGGAGCGGCTGTTCCACCTCGCCGGCCGCGGCGCGTTCGACATCGAGGTGCTCGGCTACGAGGCCGCGGTCGCGCTGCTGGAGTCCGGTGTGGTCGCCGACGAAGGCGACATCTTCGATCTCGACGAGGAGAAGCTGGGCGAGGTCGAGCTGTTCCGCACCAAGGCGGGCGAGCTGTCGGCCAACGCGAAGAAGCTGGTCGCGAACCTGGATTCGGCCAAGGACCGTCCACTGTGGAAGGTGATCGTCGGGCTGTCGATCCGGCATGTCGGGCCCACCGCGGCGCAGGCGCTGACACGCGAGTTCGGCTCGATCGAGCGCATCGAGAACGCCACGGAAGAGGAACTCGCCGACGTCGACGGTGTGGGCCCGACCATCGCGCGCGCCGCGCAGGAATGGTTCGAGGTCGACTGGCACCGCGAGGTGGTCGACAAGTGGCGCGCCGCCGGGGTCCGGATGGAGGAGGCGCGCGACGACTCGATCCCGCGCCACCTCGAAGGACTGTCCATTGTGGTCACCGGATCGCTGGAGACGTTCTCGCGCGACGAGGCCAAGGAGGTCATCATGGCCCGCGGCGGGAAGGCCGCGGGCTCGGTTTCGAAGAAGACCGCGTTCGTGGTGGTCGGGGAGTCGCCGGGCACCAAGTACGAGAAGGCCGTCCAGTTGAAGGTGCCGGTGCTCGACGAGGCCGGTTTCCGGGTGCTGCTCGACGAAGGCCCCGAAGCCGCGGCCGAGGTGGCGCTGCCTGCCGAGGAGCCCGAAGGCGATGAGTGAGCTCGAGGTCCGCACGCCCGCGCGGACGAGTTCGCCGCGATCGGAGAGCTGACCGTCACCGCGTACCGCGACGACGGCCTCATCGAAGGCCACGACGACTACGCCGACGAACTGCGTGACGCGGCGGGGCGCGCCACGGGTGCGGAGCTGCTCGGCGCCGTCGATGCGGGCGGCGCGGTGCTCGGTTCGGTGACCGTGGCGGCACCGGGCTCGGCGTACGCGGAGATCTCCCGCGCGGACGAACTGGAGTTCCGCATGCTCGCCTACGCCTGCGAACTGACCTGAGCCCGACGTCCGATTGCCGCCAGCCTCAACGTGCGCGGACAGGCAGGCTCGCGGCATGACGAGTTCGGTAGAGGTGCTGACCGGGATGTACGCCGCGGAAGCGCGGTACCTGGCCACGGGCGGGCCGGGAGTGGCGAGTTTCGACGAGCTGGCGCCGTTCTTCGACGAGGAAGTGGTGCTGCACCAGGCGGAAGCGCTGCCCTACGGCGGAACGTGGCACGGTCACGCCGGAATGGAACGGTTCTTCGTCGCGATGAGCCGCACATGGGACATCTTCGACATGGTGGCGCAGCGGATCCTGTCGACGGGCGACCCCCTGGTCGTGCACACCGAGGTCAGCGCCCGTTCCCGCGCGACGGGACGGCGCATAACCTTCCCGATCCTGCAGACCCTCACCGTCCACAACGGACGGATCACCGAGGTGTACCCGTTCTACTGGGACACCGCCATGATCACCGCCGCCTGCACCCCTTGACCCGCCCTGAAGGTGCTCTTCGGGACCTCTGAGCCACTTTCCCACCCTCGCGGGCATGCGGCCCGGGCTTGCCGATGTCCCCGAAGGCGACCTTCGGGGAATCAGACGCCGCGATTTCGCCCCTCGCGGCGCGCGGCATGGTGCTGCTGATGCCCTGAAGGGGCCCTTGGGGGAATCAGACGCCGCGAAGGACGCCTTCAGGGCATCAGCCTCGGCATGCTCAGCGTGGTGAGGGGAGTGAATGCGGCGTCAGATTCCTCGAACGTCACCTTCGGGGCATGCGAGGTCCTGTCAGGGCCGCGAGCTTCGGTGAGGGCGGCGTCCGAGGCGCGCGGGATGTCTTCGATCGGCCACAGTGGACGGTCAATGCGCCGTCGGAACGCTTGTCGGGCCGGTGAGCCGGATCGTGGACGAACTGCTCGCGCGGCGCGCCCGGTTCGGCCTGTCCTACCACGTGGTTTCCGACGCGGACCTGGAGCGCTTCGCCCCGGTGGTGGCGGAGCTGGCGGGCCGGTAGCTCAGCCGTCGAGCACGACGGACACGATGCCCGCGAAATGGGCGAGCCTCGCCACCTCGGCGGCGCGGAACATCGGTCCGCCCGGCCGTCCGACGAGCAGTGCTTTGTCCGGTTTGCCCAGTGGGGTGGCGGCGAGCTCGGTGCCGAGCTCCTGCCAGGTCTCCGGGATCCACGGCTCGTCGGAGTCCAGGATCGTGGCCCGTTCGAGCGGCAGCCACGGCAGCTCGGTGATCTCCGCCTCCGGCGCGGCGCTCGACGAAGCGAGCCGGTGCACGCCGTCCTGCGAGTACTTCACCACGAGCGCCCAGCCCGCGCGGACGATCCTCGGCACGCCTTCGACCAGGATGGACAGTCCCGCACCCGGCTGACCAGCGATTTCCTCGACGAGTTCGAGCTCGCGATGCGTATCGAGCACCCCGGCGTACGGGCGGACGGCGTCGACCTCGACGCCTTCGACGCTCTCGGCCGCGGTGATCAGCGAGTCCGGCAGGCGGCCCGACGGCAGCTCGACGACCAGGTCGTCGATCGCCACCCCGCCGCCGCGTTCGACGACGTCGACGCTGAGGATGTCCGCGCCGACGGTGCCGAGCGCGGTGGCCACCGCGCCAAGGGTGCCAGGACTGTCCGGGAGCTGGACCCGGATCAGGAACGACAACGCCGCACCCCTCTCGTCTCCTCGACAGGACGGCACCGGCCGCCCCGCTGCCGGTCGATGATTGTGGCAGACCACGAGAGCCAACCGGATCGCCCGTCCGTCTGGCGGGATCTCCGCGAGCCGTAACCCAGTCGAGACGTGGTCGGCCGCCGCCATAGACTTGGCGCCTTGAGAAGCGTTTGCACACACCCCCGGGGAGCCACCCGCGTGACCAATATTTCCCGCGACGAGGTCGCACACCTCGCCAAGCTGGCCAGGCTGGCCGTCACCGACGACGAGCTGGACGTCTTCGCAGGCCAGCTCGACCAGATCCTGGACTCGGTGGCCAAGGTCAGCGAGGTCGCGGCGGACGACATCCCGCCGACCTCGCACGCCGTGCCGCTGACCAACGTGTTCCGCGAGGACGTCGTGCGGCCGGGGCTGTCCCAGGAGCAGGCGCTCTCCGGCGCGCCCGCGGCCGAAGAGGGCCGGTTCCGGGTGCCGCGGATCCTGGGGGAGGAGTGACGTGACCGAGCTGACGAAGCTGACCGCCGCCGAGCTGGCGGAGAAGATCCGCACCCGCGAGGTGTCCTCGGTCGAGGTGACGCAGGCGCACCTGGACCGCATCGCCGCCGTCGACGACCACATCCACGCCTTCCTGCACGTCGACACCGAGGGCGCGCTCGAAGCCGCCCGCGCGGTCGACGGCGACGTGGCGGAGGGCCGTGAGCTGGCTTCGCCGCTCGCCGGCGTGCCGCTCGCGCTGAAGGACGTGCTGACCACCAAGGGCATCCCGACCACGGTCGGGTCGAAGACGCTCGAAGGCTGGCTCCCTCCCTACGACGCCACCGTGACGCGCAAGCTGCGCGAGGCCGGGGTCGTCATCCTCGGCAAGACGAACATGGACGAGTTCGCGATGGGCTCGTCCACCGAGAACTCCGCGTACGGCCCGACGCACAACCCGTGGGACCACGCGCGGATCCCCGGCGGGTCCGGCGGCGGCTCGTCGGCCTCGATCGCCGCGTTCGAAGCGCCGCTCGCGATCGGCACCGACACCGGCGGCTCGATCCGGCAGCCCGGCGCGGTGACCGGCACCGTCGGGGTGAAGCCGACCTACGGCGGCGTCTCCCGGTACGGGCTCGTCGCGTTCTCGTCCTCGCTCGACCAGGCCGGTCCGTGCGCGCGCACGGTGCTCGACGCCGCGCTGCTGCACGAGGTGATCGGCGGTCACGACCCGTTCGACTCGACCTCGATCGACGCGCCGGTGCCGCCGGTGGTCGCCGCCGCCCGCCAGGGCCTGTCCGGTGACCTGTCCGGCGTGCGCGTCGGCGTGGTGAAGGAGTTCGGCGGCGACGGCTACCAGTCCGGTGTGCTGCGCTCGTTCGAGGCCGCGGTGGAGCAGTTGCGCGCGCTCGGCGCCGAGGTCGTCGAGGTGTCGTGCCCGCACTTCACCTACGCGCTGCCCGCCTACTACCTGATCGCGCCGAGCGAGTGCTCGTCGAACCTCGCCCGGTTCGACGCGATGCGCTACGGCCTGCGCGCCGGTGACGACGGCACGCACAGCGCCGAAGAGGTCATGTCGCTGACCAGGGAAAAGGGCTTCGGCGCCGAGGTGAAGCGCCGCATCATGCTCGGCACCTACGCGCTGTCGTCCGGCTACTACGACGCCTACTACGGCTCCGCGCAGAAGGTGCGCACGCTGATCTCGCGCGATTTCGATTCGGCCTTCGAGAAGGTCGACGTGCTGGTGTCGCCGACCACGCCCACCACCGCGTTCAAGATCGGCGAGCGGGTGGACGACCCGATGGCGATGTACCTCGCCGACCTGTGCACCATCCCGTCGAACCTGGCGGGCAACGCCGCCATGAGCGTCCCGAGTGGACTGTCCGATGAGGACGGTCTCCCGGTCGGCCTGCAGATCATGGCGCCGTCGCTCGCCGACGACCGGCTCTACCGGGTCGGCGCGGCGTACGAGGTGGCGCGCGACGCCGCCGCCGGTGGTTCGCTGGTGCACCAGGTGCCCGAGCTCGGAGGGAACAAGTGACCGCCTTGGCCGAACTGATGGACTACGACGAGGTCATCGAGCGCTACGACCCGGTGCTCGGGCTCGAGGTGCACGTCGAGCTGAACACCGACACCAAGATGTTCTGCGGCTGCCCGACGACGTTCGGCGGCGAGCCGAACACCCAGGTCTGCCCGACCTGCCTCGGGCTGCCCGGCTCGCTGCCGGTGGTCAACGGCAAGGGGGTCGAGTCGGCGATCCGCATCGGGCTGGCGCTGAACTGCGAGATCGCGGGGTGGTGCCGGTTCGCGCGGAAGAACTACTTCTACCCCGACCAGCCGAAGAACTTCCAGACCTCGCAGTACGACGAGCCGATCGCGTTCGACGGCCACCTCGACGTCACGCTGGACGACGGCGAGGTCGTGCGGGTCGAGATCGAGCGCGCGCACATGGAGGAGGACACCGGCAAGTCGCTGCACATGGGCGGCGCGACGGGCCGGATCCACGGCGCGGACTACTCGCTGCTCGACTACAACCGCGCCGGCGTGCCGCTGATCGAGATCGTCACGAAGCCGATCGTCGGCACCGGCGCGCGCGCGGCGGAGGTCGCCCGCGCGTACGTGACGACGCTGCGGGCACTGATGGCCGCGCTCGACGTGTCGGACGTCCGGATGGACCAGGGGTCGCTGCGCTGCGACGCGAACGTGTCGCTCATGGCGAAGGACGCGACCGAGTTCGGCACCCGCACCGAGACGAAGAACGTCAACTCGCTGCGCAGCGTCGAGCGCGCGGTGCGGTACGAGATGTCGCGCCAGGGCGCGCTGCTCGCCGGCGGTGGCACCGTCAAGCTGGAGACGCGGCACTTCCAGGAGTCCGACGGCACCACCTCGGCCGGGCGCGCCAAGGAGACCGCGGAGGACTACCGGTACTTCCCCGAACCCGACCTGGTGCCGGTCGCGCCGTCGCGGGAGTGGGTCGAGGAGCTGCGCAAGACGCTGCCGGAGGACCCCACCGAGCGCCGCAAGCGCATCCAGCGCGAGTGGGAGCTGAGCGACGAGGAGCTGCGCGACCTGTTCAACGCGGGCGCCGTCGAGCTGGTGGCGTCCACTGTGGACGCCGGTGCGAAGCCGTCGGACGCGCGCGGCTGGTGGGTGAACTTCCTCGCACAGGAGGCGAACACCCGCGAGGTCGATCTCGCCGGGCTCGCGATCACGCCGGTGCAGGTGGCGAAGGTGATCGAGCTGGTCACCTCCGGCGAGCTGACCAACAAGCTCGCCCGCGAGGTCGTCCGCGGCGTGCTGGACGGCGAGGGCGAGCCGGCCGAGGTCGTGGAGAAGCGCGGGCTGAAGGTCGTTTCCGACGACTCCGCGCTGCTCGCCGCCGTGGACGAGGCGCTGGCGTCGCAGCCGGACATCGCGGACAAGATCCGCGGTGGCAAGGTGCAGGCCGCGGGTGCGATCGTCGGCGCGGTCATGAAGGCCACGAAGGGCCAGGCGGACGCCAAGCGCGTGCGCGAGCTGATCATCGAGCGGGTCGGTTCCTGAGTGGGCTGGTCGTTCCACCGAGTCGGGTGGCGTGAGTGGTCCGGCCTCGCGGCCGGGCTGCTCGCGCTCGCCTCGACGTTCCTGCCGTGGACCGTGCTGACCGCGGACACCATGGAACTCGACGACGCCTTGGCCGCACAGGCGCATTCCGATGTCGTTCGCACCGCGTGGCACTCGGACTTCTTCTCGTGGTGCCCGCCGATCCTGCTGCTGCTCGTCGGCGCGGTGATGGTCGCGTTCGGACAGTCCTCGCGGGCGCGCACCGCCGGCCTGCCCCAGCTTTGGCTCGTCGGCGCCGCGGTGTCGCTGCTGCTCGCGGTGCTGGGCTGGTCGCTGATCGAGCTGCAGTTCGGCGACCAGCAACGCGACCTGTTCCGGGTCGCGGGCGTCTCGATCAACGGCGGCTTCGGCCGCTACGTCGGCATGCTCGCGGTGCTCGCCGCCGTGGTGTTCCCGGCGTGGGACATCCTCGCCGGCCGGGCCGAACGCCTCGCCGCCGCAGGCCGCAAACGCCGCCGCTGACCGCGCCGTTGCCCATGCCCTGAAGGGGGCCTCGAGGGAATCTGACGCCGCGAAGGCGTCCTTCAGGGACCAAGTCCCCGGCGGCTGGCTCCGCGGTTTCCGCGACCCATCGCGCCGGAACCAACGCGCGCGCATCAGCACTGTCACCGTGGGGATCCAGATGCCCTGAACGGCAGCTTCAGGACATGGGCCAAGGCGAGAAGAAGTATCAGCCGGACTCGGCTTCGGTGTCCGGGAACGTGAAGAAGCGCGTGTAGACCGGCCTCGCGTCCGGGGGAGCGTCCTCCTTCGGGCTGCCGTACTTGTTGAGCAACTCGATGTAGTCCTCGTTCAGCGCCTTGACCTCGTCGAGCGTGTAGTGGTCGTAGCCGCGCGACACCTGCACCCAGCCGCCGTGCTGGTTGTACTCCTGCACCAGCCGCTGGAAGAGCGCGATTTCGCCGGGCATCCGCAGCCTTGCCCACGCGTCGTAGGCCGCTTTGTCCTCTTCGGACAGTGAGTCGTACTCGGGTGCCCTGCGATCGGTCGGCACGGTCCGGTACCAGCGTTCGCGGCCGGTCGCGCGTTCCGGCATCTCCTCGATGATCCCGGCTTCGGCCAGCACGCGCAGGTGGTAGCTCGTGGTGCCGGTGTTCTCGCCGAGCGACTCGGCGACGGTGGTGGAGTTCGCCTGCCCGTGCTTTCCCAGCTCCTGCAGGATCCGCGCGCGCCGCGGGTTCGCGAGCGCCTTGAGCGCTTTGCCGTCACTGGTCACCTTGCGGGGCGGGGTCTTCGCCATGGCCAGCACGGTACCCCATCGACCGAGAAAGTTCTGCACAAAAAAGTTTGCAGAAAAAGTTCTGCAACTCTATCGTGGCCGGCAGGGGACACACAGGAGGAGACATGGCAGTACTGGCAGTGGCCCGGCGTACGCGCCTGGGCCCTCGGGGGACCATCGCGCGCAAGTGGGTACCGCGCGTGCTCGGCGGCGTGGCCGCGGCGATGGTGCCGTGGGCGGTGGTGCTGCAGCAGACCCTGCCCGCCACCACGGTCGTGCGGCACTGGCAGGCGGTGTGGATCGGGCTCGACCTGATGATCGCGCTGGGCTGCGCGGTCACGGCCGTGCTCGACGGCAGGGGAGATCCGCGCGCCGTGCTGAGCGCGTCCGCGGTCGCCGCGCTCGCCGTGATGGACGCGTGGTTCGACGTGCTCACCGCGCAGGCGGGTGGCGATCTCGCGCTCGCGCTCGTCTGCGCGGTGCCGGAACTGTCGCTGGCCGGGTTCTGCGCGGCGATCGCGCTACGGGGTTCGCGCGAGGCGGCGCTGTCAGTGCGGCTCGCTGGTTGACGCCGGGGCGAGGCCGATCGAGGACACCCGGCGTGCCGCGTTCACCGTGGCGTCCACGAAGTCGCGGACGCGCTCACCGGTGAACCGCGTGGTGGGGCCGGCGAGGGCGAGCGCGGCGACGACCTTGCCCTCCCGGTCCGTCACCGCCGCCGCCACGCTCGACGCGCCGACCTCGCGTTCGCCGTGGCTCACCGAGTACCCGTCTTCACCGGCCTGCCGCGCCTGCCGGGACAGCTGGCCGACGAGGTCCTCGCCGTGGGGCGAGGTCGCGGAGACGCGGCGGAGGAACTCGTCCTCGGCCCCGGTGAGCAGCACCTTGCTCGCCGCGCCGGACCACAACGGGAGCTCGTCGCCGACCGGCACCACGTGCCGGATGGTCCGCGGTCCTTCGTGCTGGGCGACGCACACGCGGTGCACGGTGCTGCGGACGTAGAGGTTGACGGTCTCGCCGCACCGCGTGGACAGGGCCGCCATCGCCTCCAGCACCGGCTGGGGCAGATCCCACGCGGTGTGGGCGAGCCTCGCCCAGCGCAGGAGGCCGGGCCCGACCGTGATCATGCCGTCCTTGCCGGACCACAGCATCCCGCGTTGCTCGCACGTCGCGACGAGCCGGATCACCGTGGTCTTCGGCAGCCCGCTGGCGCTGGTCAGCTCCCGTACGGTCCAGGCACGCCGGTCCTCGGTGAACAGCCCGAGCAGGTCGATCGCGCGCAGCACGCTCCGGACGCCGTTCTCGTCGTGGTCGCCGTCCGGCCGCGGATCCGCCATCGCTGCCTCCCCCGTGTGCGGCCGGTAGTCGGTTCGCTACCCGGAACCGCAGCCAACCAGCCGGGCGGGCGGACCGCAAGAAGGTCACCTCCGGGGGATCCACCGGCACGATCCCGGCCCGCACCGCGGGCCGCTGCCGGGTCGCGGTTTCCTGCCTGGACCGCCAGCCCGTGACCTCAGAGTTCCAGCACCACGCGGTACCGCGCTTCGCCGCGGCGGACCCGGTCGAGCGCGTGGTCGATATCGGCCGAGGGGACCGCCTCGACGGCGGGCCGGATGTGGTGCCTGGCGGCGAAGTCGAGCATCTGCCTCGTCGTGACCGGCGACCCGGTGATCCCGCCGACCACCGTCTTCTCGCCGGGCAGCAGGTTCAGCGCGCCGGCGGTGATCGGGCTCGCGGGGACTCCGACGATGCAGAGTTTGCCCTGCGGTCGCAGCGCGGCGAGGTAGTCGTCCCAGTGCAGATCGGCCGAGACCGTGGAGAGGATGAAGTCGAAGGAGTTCGCGCCCGGCTCGCCGATGAAGTCCGTCGCGCCGAAGCGGCGGGCGTCGGCTTCCTTGGCAGGCGTGGTCGAAATGGCGGTCACCTCGCACCCCCACTTCGCGAGGAACTGGATGGCGAGGTGGCCGAGGCCGCCGATGCCGACGACCGCGACCCGGTCGATCGGCCGCACCCCGTGTGCCAGCAGCGGCGGGAAAACCGTCGTACCCGCGCACAGCAGTGGCGCCGCCTGCGCGGACGGGATCTCGTCGGGAATGGGGTGGACGTGGCGCCAGTCGCTGGCGCGCACGTGGCTGGCGAATCCGCCGCGATCGCCGCGCAGGACCGTGTCGTCCTTGTGGGGGCACAGGTTCTGCCGTCCGCTCAGGCACCACTCGCAGCGGAAGCAGGACCCGGCCGTGCCGCCGACGCCGACCCGCAGCCCGATCGGCAGCAGGCTCTGGTCCACCGCGTCTCCTGCGGCTTCCACGATCCCGACGACTTCGTGCCCGGCGACGACGGGGAACCGGGCGAACCCCCACTCGTCGTCGATCATGCCGAGGTCGGTGTGGCAGATCCCGCAGTGCGTCACGCGCACGTCGACCTCGTTCGGGCCGAGCGGGGCCGTTTCGTACTCGTAGGGGCGCAGGCTTCCGCCCGCCTCGTCGGCCGCGAACGCGTGGACCTTCATCGATGCCCGTCCCTTCAAGGTAACAAACTAGTTTGTTTCTTCGTTCGCGAGCGTAGCCCTGCGACCCCGGCTTGGCAAACAAACTAGTTTGTTACAGTCGGGTGGTGAGAGATGGACAAGCGACCCGCCGCCGCCTGCTGGACGCGGCCACCGCGGAGTTCGCCGCCTACGGCATCGCCGGTGCCAGGGTCGATCGGATCTCGGCGAACGCCAAGGCGAACAAGGCCCAGCTCTACGGCTTCTTCGGCGACAAGGACGGCCTGTTCGACGCCGTGTTCCAGGAGCACGCCGACGCGATCGTCAACGCCGTGCCGATCACCGCGGACGATCTCCCGGGGTATGCCGTCGGCCTCTACGACGCCTGCCTGGTCCATCCCGAACTGGTGCGCCTTGCCACCTGGGCGCGGCTGGAACGGACCCCCGCCGGCCCCCTGGTCCGCGACCGGGCGGAGCAGTCCACGGCGAAGCTCGAAGCCGTCGCCACCGCTCAGCGCGACGGGCACATCGACCCGGCGTTCGATCCGGCGGACGTGCTCGCCATGGTCAGCACGATGGCGCTCACCTGGTCACCGGTCAGCCTGTTCCGCCCGGTCTCGAACGACGACCCGGAAGCCGACCACGCGCGGCGGCGCCAGGCACTCGCCGAAACGGTCCGGCGCGCGTTCCGGCCGCGGTGATCGCTCGGAAGGCGGCGGGATCGTCTACGACATGTTCTGCCACTGGCGAGTTCCAGGTCAACGGCACCGACGGCACGGACGGCACCGCGGTCGCCGAGCTGGGGCTACGGGCTTAGTGCGAGCGGCGGCGCGTCGAAGTGCTGGTTTTGACCGGGTGCTGACCTGCTGTCGCCACCCCGGGGTGTGCCGTGGAATGCGGGAGCGGGGCACCGTCGTTAGCGTTGGTTGACCGCTACGAAAAGGAGCAACCGCATGCTGTTCGGTGACGAACACGTTCGCCGGTACGAGGAGACCAACGGTGAGGTCGGCCACGACTGGGAGAAGGGCGCGCCGATCCTGGTGCTGACCACCAAGGGCCGCAAGACCGGGCAGGACCGCAAGTTCGCGCTGATCTACCAGGAGGTGGACGGCGACCACGTGATCGTGGCGTCGAAGGGCGGTGCTCCCGCGCACCCCGGCTGGTACCTCAACCTCCAGGAGGACCCCGAGGTCAAGGTGCAGGTCAAGGCCGACAAGTTCACGGCGCGCGCCCGCACGGCCTCCGGCGATGAGCGCGCGAAGCTGTGGGAGAAGATGGCCGCCGTGTGGCCGGACTACGACGACTACCAGAAGAAGACCGACCGGGAGATTCCCGTCGTCGTGCTCGAACGGCAGTAGTCCCCGGGGTTTTTCCGGGGTGCCTGCCCGAACCGGGTGCGGCTCGGTGTCGAATACCCGGTGTGCTCCTACTTCGCCGGAAGACGCCGCGCTGGATCGCGCTCGATCCGTCCGGGCGGGCCCCTGCCCCGCTGAGCCTGCGGGGGATGGGCGCCTTCGGGCGCCGCTTCCCCCGAACGGGGCGCGGGTTCTGGTACGCGCTCGCGATCAACACGATCTGGCCACTGCTCGTGCTGTTCACCCGGTACCGGGTGCGCGGAGGCGAGCACGTGCCTGCCTCCGGCGGCGCGGTCGTGGTGAGCAACCACCTGTCGTTCGCCGATCCGGCCACCCTCACGTCGTTCGTGCTCGGGCACGGGCGGGTGCCGAGGTACCTGGCGAAGGCGAGCCTGTGGAAGGTGCCGCTGGTGGGCTCGATCGTGCGGTCGGGGCGGCACATCGCCGTGCACCGCGGGGCCGTGACCGCGGGTGAGGCCTATCGCGACGCCGTCGCCGCCGTCAACGCGGGCGAATGCGTGGCGATCTTCCCCGAGGGCACCTTCACCGATCACCCGGACGGGTGGCCGATGCGGGGGAAGACGGGCGCCGCGCGAGTGGCGCTGGAGACGGGCGCGCCGGTGATCCCGGTGGCGAACTGGGGCACGCACCGGGTGCTGCCCGCCGGCGCGCGGCTGCCGAGGCTGCTGCCGGTGAAAACCGTCGACCTGATCGCGGGCCCGCCCGTCGACCTGCGGGATCTCGCGGCGCTGCCGTTGACGAAGGAAGTGCTCTACGAGGCGACCGCGAGGATCATGGAAGCCGTGACCACCCTGCTGGGCGAAGCGCGTGGGGAGGCGCCGCCCGTCACCCGGTAGAGGCATAGGCTGCGGGTATGAGTGCACACTACGACGTTGTCGTCCTGGGCGCCGGAGTCGGCGGGTATGTCGCGGCGATCCGGGCTTCGCAGCTCGGCCTCTCGGCCGCCGTGGTAGAGGAAAAGTACTGGGGAGGCGTCTGCCTGAACGTCGGGTGCATCCCCTCGAAGGCGCTGCTGCGCAATGCCGAAATCGCCCACCTCGTCACCAACGAGGCGAAGACGTTCGGCATGGAGATCGACGGCTCGGTCCGCTTCGACTACCGCGCCGCCTACGAGCGCAGCCGCTCGGTCGCCGACGGGCGCATCAAGGGCGTGCACTTCCTGATGAAGAAGAACAAGATCACCGAGTACTCCGGGCACGGCACCTTCGTCGACGCGAACACCCTCCGCGTGAACGACGAGACGATCACCTTCGGCAACTGCGTCATCGCGACGGGTGCCACCACCAAGCTCCTGCCCGGCACCCAGCGCAGCGAGCGCGTGGTCACCTACGAAGAGCAGATCCTGGCGAGCGAGCTGCCCGGCAGCATCGTCATCGCGGGTGCCGGCGCGATCGGCGTCGAGTTCGCGTACGTGCTGCACAACTACGGCGTGCAGGTCACCATCGTCGAGTTCCTCGACCGGATGGTCCCGCTGGAGGACCCGGAGGTCTCGAAGGAACTGGCGCGGCGCTACCGCAAGCTCGGCATCGAGGTGCTCACCTCGACCCGCGTCGACTCGATCGACGACTCCGGCCCGCAGGTGCTGGTGACCGTGTCGAAGGACGGCGAGCAGCAGGTGCTGGAGGCCGACAAGGTGCTGCAGGCCATCGGTTTCCAGCCTCGCGTCGAGGGCTACGGCCTGGAGAACACCGGCGTCGAGCTGACCGAGCGCGGCGCGATCGCGATCGACGGCCGCGGGCGCACGAACGTGCCGCACATCTTCGCGATCGGTGACGTGACGGCGAAGCTGATGCTCGCCCACGCCGCCGAATCGATGGGCGTCGTCGCGGCCGAGACGATCGGCGGCGCGGAGACGGTGGAACTCGACTTCCCGATGATCCCGCGAGCCACCTACTGCCAGCCGCAGATCGCGAGCTTCGGCTGGACCGAGGAGCAGGCGCGCGAGAAGGGCTACGACGTCCAGGTCGCCAAGTTCCCGTTCTCCGCCAACGGAAAGGCCCACGGCCTCGCCGACGCGGGCGGTTTCGTCAAGATCCTCAGCGACGCCAAGTACGGCGAACTGCTCGGCGCGCACCTGATCGGCCCCGACGTGACGGAACTCCTGCCGCAGCTGACCCTGGCGCAGCAGTGGGATCTCACCGTGAACGAGGTCTCCCGGAACGTCCACGCGCATCCGACGCTGGGAGAGGCCGTGAAGGAAGCCATCCACGGGCTCGCCGGTCACATGATCAACATGTAGCCGTGTTCTTACCGGGCCTGCCCCTGATCGGTGCTACCGGTCGGGGGCAGGCTTTTTCCAGGATTGGGTCCCGCCGGACCGGCGAGCGGCCGCGGCGTTCTGCTCCTCGTGCCGCACCCGACATTCCTTCGCGCTTTTGTCGCACTGGTGGGTCCCGGTGAGCGTGCGTGAATCCCTGAAGATGACCTTCATGGCCTGCGAGGCTCAGTGATCGTCTGCGCGGCGCCGGAGCGTGCAGGCGGTGGCGATCGCGCCGAGGAGGGCCGCGGTGGCGGCGGCGCCGATGCCCGCGTGGTAACCGGTGATGCTGCCGGTGACGCCGGGGGCGGTGGCCGCCGTGGCGATCGCGGTGACCACGGCGACGCCGAGACCGGCGCCGATCTGTTGCGCGGTGATGTTGAACGCGCCTGCCACGCCGTGGCGCTCGGGGGCAACGCCGGTCAGCGACGCGACCGTCATGGTGGTGAACACGAAACCCTGGCCGACGGACATGAGCACGATGCCGGGCAGCAGGCCGGTCCAGTAACCCGTGCCGGTGCCGATCATGAGCCAGGTCGCCACGCCGCCCGCCATGAGCAGCAGGCCGCCGGTGAGCAGCCAGCGCATGCCGATCCTGGGCAGCAGCGCGGCGGCGGTGCGGGCGCTGAGAACCACCGTCACGCTCATCGGCACGATCGCGAGGCCCGACGCCATCGGGCTGTAGGACAGCACGTTCTGCAGGTAGAGCGGCGCGAAGTACAACAGGCCGTTGAGCGCGGTGAAGAACACCAGACCGGCCGCGGTGGCCGCCCGGACCGGCGCGCCGGCGAGGATGCTGATCGGCAGCAACGGCTGACGGGCCGTCTTCTCCCGCACGACGAACCCGGCGAGCAGCACCAGCCCGGTCACGACGAGGACCGGGCCGGCACTGACGCCGAGCACGAGCGCGATCAGGCCGGTCGAAACCAGGAGACCGCCGGGCAGGTCCATGCTCTGCCGTTCCGACGGCACCGCCGGAGGCAGGAGTACCGGTGCCACCGCGGTCACCAGCAGTGCCACCGCGGCCAGCACCGCGAACACGCTGCGCCACCCGGCCAGCTCGGTGAGCACGCCGCCGAGGACGAGGCCGCCGCCGAAACTGCCCGCGCCGACGGCGGTGTACACGCTCATGGCCTTCGTCCGCCGCGCCGGGTCGGGGAACACCTCGGGGATGAGCGCCAGCGCGGGCGGGCCGCACACCGCGGCGCCCATGCCCTGGAGCAGGCGCGCGACCAGCAGCAGCGTCCCGGTCGGAGCCATTGCGGCGGCCGCCGAACCCGCCGCGTAGAGCGCGGTTCCCGCGACGAACACGCGGCGCCTGCCGAGCACGTCGGCCAGCCTGCCGCCGGGCAGCAGGACCCCGGCGAACGCGACCGCGTACAGGGTCATCACCCACGGCAGCGCGCCCTGGCCCATGCCGAGATCGGTGCCGACCACGGGCAACGCGGTGTTTACGACGGCGAGGCCCATCACGTCGAGCCCGATGGCCGACGCGAGCACGGTCAGCGCGAGCCACTGGCGCGCCGGGGTTTCGTGGCGACGGGTGGTGGTCAAGGAGCGCTCCTTCGAGATCGTCCGGATGCCACCACCGTCGTCGTGACCGCCCCGCGCCGTCCAAGACTTCCGGTGCACGACGCGATAGACGGCGTCTATCGTCGACGGGGTGGAGATCCGGGAACTGCGCTACTTCGTCGCCGTGTGCCGCGAACGCCATTTCGGGCGCGCGGCCGAGGCGCTCTACATCAGCCAGCCCTCGCTCAGCCACGCGATCAAGAAGCTGGAGACCCGCCTCGGCGTGCGCCTGCTCGACAGGCACGCGCGCGGGGTCGACCTCACCCCGGCGGGGGCCGATCTGCTGGCCGAGGCGCGCAAGGTGCTGCTCGCCGTCGACCGGGCGCACGCCGCGGTCGGCAAGCACCGCACGGGGAAGGCCGGGACGCTGCGGCTCGGGTTCCAGGCATCGGGGGCCGGGGCGCTGCTCACCGAGATCCGGGCCGCCTTCCAGCGCGACCACCGCGGCGTGACGGTGGTTCCGCTGCGCTACGACTGGGGCCAGGAGGTCGAGGCGCTGCGCGCGCACGAGATCGACATCGCGGTGGTGTGGCAGCCGCAGGACCTCCACGGGCTGCGAAGCCTGCCGCTCACCACCGAGGAACGCTACCTCGGGCTGCCCGCGGCGCACCCGCTCGCCACCCGAACCTCGCTGTCCATAATGGACATCAAGGACGTGCCGCTGACCTGGACCAGGCATGCCCCGCCCACCTGGGTCTCGTGGTGGGCGGTCAACCCGCGCCCCGACGGCAGCCATCCCGTCTGCGGCGCCGAAAACCGCAATGTCGAAGAACAACTCGAGAACGTGGCGTCCGGCGCGGGAGCCGCGATCAGCCCGGCGAGCATGACCACCTACTACTCGCGCCCGGACATCCGCTGGGTCCTGCTGCACGACGTCGAACCGTTGCGCATCGACCTCGCGTGGAACCCCGGCGAGCACGACCCGATCGTGGCCGAGTTCGTCGCCGCGGCGCGGGCTAGAACGGGCAGTACATGACGTGCAGGCCGACCCTGCCCAGTGCCGGGTGCTCGAACGCGCCGGGCACGGTGCCGACGATCCGGAAACCGAGGCGCTCGTAGACCTTCACGGCGCCGGTGTTCGATTCGGTGACCGCGTTGAACTGCATCCCGGCGTAGCCGCGGGAGCGGGCCCAGTCGAGGGCGTAGGCGCACAGCGCGCTGCCGATGCCGCGGCCTCGGGCGTCGGCGGCGACCATGAAGCTCGCGGTCGACACGTGCGAGCCGGGGCCGGGCCGGTTCGGGCCCATCTTCGCGGTTCCGAGCACGTGGTCGCCGTCGACGGCGACCACGGTCAGGCCCGGCGGGCTCTCGATCCAGATTTCGCGGCCGTCGTCGGCCGACAGGTCCGGGTCGTAGGTGTAGGTGTCCCGTGCCTGCACGACCTCGTGCACGATCGGCCACACCTGCGGCCAGTCGGCGTCGGTGAACTCCCGGATCTCCACGCCAGGCACCTTAACAGCGCGTCAGGTCAGCAGCGCGCGTATTTCACCCAGGTTCGCGCAGGTGGCGCGCCAGTCGCCGCCGGAGATGAACGCGATCTTCCCGGCGCCCGCTTCGGCGAACTCGGCGAGCTTTTCGGCGACCTGTGCGGTGGAGCCGGTGACGAACTGGTCGCGGATGTCGGCGGGGCGGAAGCCGAACAGGTCGGCGAAGCGGTGCAGCGCGTCCTCGCGGGAATCCTGGCCCGACAGCACTTCACCGGTCACCACGGCGGCGAGCGCGGGGGCGGGGCGTCCGTGTTCGGCGGCCAGTTCGCGCAGCGTTTCCCCGTGCACGCGCAGTTCGCCGGGGGTGATCCAGTCGGCGAGCCAGCCGTCGCCGAACCTCGCCGTGCGGCGCAGCGCGGCCGTCGAGCTGCCGCCGATCCACACCGGCGGCACCGGGACGGCGGGGGCGAGCTTCAGCGGTGCTTCACCGGACAGCAACGACGGCAAGGCTTCCAGGAACTCGTCGGTGCGACGGCCGCGATCGGTGATGCCGAGCGCCTTGAACTCGTCGCCACCGCCGAGTCCGACGCCGAGCAGCAGCCGGTTGCCGCTCAGGTGCTGGAGCCCGCCGATCTGCTTCGCGGCCCATTCGGCACCCCGCAGCGCGGGCAGCAGCACGCCGAGGCCGAGTTCGATCCGCTCGGTCACCGCGGCGGCGGTCGCCAGCGCGAGGGTCGCGTCGATGATCGGGGTCGAGCCCATCGACAGGTTGTCGCCGGTCCACAGGGTGTCGAGGCCGGTTTCCTCGGCGAACCGCGCGGCCTCGGCGAGGTTCTGCTTGCTCGTGGCGTCACCGAGATAGGGCAGGAACAGTCCGATGTCGACAGTCATGGACCCACTGTTCACCATCGACCCAGGTCGAGGTCCAGTCCTTGACCTCCAGCGCGGTGGAGGTGTGAACCTGGTGGCAGCACCCGAGAACCGTTGGAGGAAGCGATCATGAAGGCAGCGGCGTTCACCACGCCAGGGCCGCCGGAGAACCTCGTCCTGACCGAGGTCGACGAACCGCGGGCCGGCGAGGGGCAGGTGCGGGTCAGGGTCATGGCCGCGGGCGTGCAACCGTTCGACGCCGCGTTCCGGGCGGGCTGGGAGCCGCCGATGGCGACGCTGACCTGGCCTCGGATTCCCGGCAACGAGTTCGCCGGTGTCATCGACCAGGTCGGCGGCGGCGTCACGACGAGCGGGATCGGCGACGAGGTGCTCGGCTTCACCGTCCTGAACGCCTGCGCCGAGTACATCGTGGTCTCCGCGGACCACGTGACCCCGAAACCCGCGGAAATGCCGTGGGAGGTCGCGGGCGGGTTCACCGCGGGCGCGCAGACCGCGTACAACTCGCTGGACGCGCTGGCCGTCGGCGCCGGGGACACGCTCGTCGTGCACGCGGCGGCGGGTTCGGTCGGCACGTTCGCCGTCCAGCTCGCGAAACTGCGCGGCGCCAACGTGATCGGCACGGCGAGCGAGGCGAACCAGGAGTACTTGCGGGGCCTCGGCGCGACACCGGTCGTCTACGGCGTCGGGCTGCTCGACCGGCTGCGGGAGGCCGCACCGGAGGGGATCGACGCCGCGCTGGACGGCGCCGGGGGTGCCGCGCTCGACGCGTCGCTCGAACTGGTGCAGGACCGGAACCGCATCGTCACGCTCGTCGAACACGGCAAGGCCGCCGGACTCGGCATCCAGACCGCACCGGCGATCCGCACCGCGGCAAGGCTCGGCGAGATCGCCGCGCTCTACGCGGCGGGGAAGGTGGCTGTCCACATTCGACGGACGTTCCCGCTCGCCGAGGCCGCGGCCGCGCACCGGGAGATCGAAACCGGGCACGGCCGCGGCAAGCTCGTGCTGGTGGTCAGCGGCGGCTGACCCTGCGCGCGATTCCCCTGACCACCAGCGGTGTGATGATCGCGACGAACAGCACGAGCGCCGCCCACGCGCCGAAGCCGCCGAACCCGCCGCTGTCGTAGGCGGCGGGTTCGGCCGCGCGCCAGTCCTTCGAACCGCCGTTGGCGAGGTCCTCGTCGTTATCGCCGGTCGCGCTCGCCGTCGCGACCCCGGCGTTCTGCGACGACGAGGAGGCCGCCGGCCCGCCGGTCGTGTCCTTTTTGGATTCCCCGCCGTTGCCGCCCTTGGTCAGCTTGTCGACCCCGCCGAGCGCGATGAACGGGTCCGGCGGGCTCGACGAGCCCGCGCCGAGGCCGCCGTGGAACGTCGGGTTCGCGCAGTTGCCCGCGTTGAGCTGTTTCGGCGGCTGCCCCGTCAGCCTCGAGACCGAGTTCATCATCTCCTGCGACAGGTTCGGCGGCAGCGGTGAGAACCCGATGGCCGCCATGTTGAGCTGGCCCTGGCAGGCGATGTGGTCGAGGAACCCGGACATCGTCTCGGTCTTGCCCTGTTCGGTATACCCGGATCGGCAGGTGTCGCGGTCGGGCGCGGGATTGCACGGCGCCATCACGTAGGAGTACGCCGAAATCGGGTACGTCTTCGGATCCCCGTTGGCGTAGACCCCGCTCAGCTCCTGGCTCAGGTCCGGGCGCAGGTGCGCGCCCCGCAGCGCGGCCGCGATGTTCTCCGCGTAGGGCTGCACCCAGTTCCCGGAGGCGTTCTGCACCCAGACGCTCTGCACGCCGTACAGCTTGGCGTAGGCGAATTCGTCGTAGCCGATCGTCCACTGCTGGCCGCCGATGAACTCGGCGATCTGCGACGAGTTCGCCAGGAACTGCATGTTGTAACCCGCGATCCCGGCGCCCTCCAGGTTGATGGGGCGGGTGTCGGGGAGGAACTTGCCCATCCCGGACCGCTGCATGAACGTCGCGTACGGGCCGGGTGCCGCGTGCGCGATGTAGTCGTAGAACAGCGCCGTGGTACCGGAGTTCCCGCTGCGCACCACGAGCCTGATCGGCTGGTCCGGCAACGGCTTCCCGCCGTTGGTCGCGGTGATCGCCGGATCCGACCAGCGGGTGATGTCACCGCTGAAGATCCGGCCGATGGTGCCCGCGTTGAGGTGCAGGTAGTCGACGTGGCGGCCGGAGGCGTCGGACACGTTGTACATCACGGCGGTGGCACCGGCCACGTCCGGCACGTACTGGAACCCGCGTTCGCGCGTGGGCTGGCCACCGACGCCCGCCGCCTCCAGCGAGCTGACCTCGGCTTCCGTACCGCCGAAGTCGGCCGTTCGCAGGCCGTACCTGCCGATGCCGTCCGGTGAGTTCGTCGGCGTGTAGTCGACCGGGAGGCCCTTGGTCTTCGCCGCGCCCTTCCAGTCGTCCATCGCGGGGCCGACGTAGCTGGACCCGAAGCCGAACACGCTGGTGACCGCCGCCGCGGCCGGGGCGAACAGCACCTGGCTCGCGAGCACCAGCCCGGCGCACACCAGCGCGGTGAAGGCGGAACGTCTCATCGGATTCCCCTGCTCAGCCGAAGCGGCCGTTGACGTAGTCGTAGGTGCGCGGGTCGTCGGGCTCGGCGAAGATCTTCTCCGTCGGCCCGTGCTCGATGACCCGGCCAGGTTCGTTCTCCGCGGCGAGGAAGAACGCGCAGTGATCGGAAACCCGCTGGGCCTGCTGCATGTTGTGCGTCACGATCACGACGGTGACCTCGTGCCCGATCTCCGCGATGGTCTGCTCGACGCGGCGGGTGGAGGTCGGGTCGAGCGCCGAGCACGGCTCGTCCATCAGCAGCACGTTCGGCCGCACCGCGAGCGACCGCGCGATGCACAACCGCTGCTGCTGGCCGCCGGAAAGCGCGCCGCCGGGAGCGTTCAGCCGGTCGCGGACCTCGCGCCAGAGCCCCGCCCGTTCGAGGCTCTGCTCGACGAGCGCGTCCTTGTCGTCGCACTTGAGGCCCGCGAGCTTCAGCCCGGCGAGCACGTTGTCCTTGATGGACATCGCGGGGAACGGGTTCGGTTTCTGGAAGACCATGCCGACCCGCAGGCGCACCTGCTGCGCGCGCGTGCCGTCCGCGTAGATGTCCTGCCCGTCGAGCAGCACCTCCCCGGCGAGGCTCGCGGTGGGCACCAGCTCGTGCATCCGGTTGAGGATCCGCAGGAAGGTCGACTTCCCGCAGCCGGACGGCCCGATCAGGGCGGTGACCTCGCGGGCTGGCATCAGCAGGGAGACGGCGTCGAGCACCAGCCGGTCGCCGAACCAGGCACCGACGTCACGCGATTCGAGTGTCGCGGCACCGACCGGCGGGCCGCCGATCAGGCGCACCTCGCGCGTGCTGGCGGCGGGGCCGTCGGCGTACTCGGCGTCGAGGTAGTCGATCCCGTCGACCGCGTCCACTGTGGACATTTCCGTCGTGTCGCTCACGAACTCTCCCTGGTCCTGGTCCTGCGGGGCTTGCGCGCGGTGCGGTTGCGCCCGACGATCCTGGCGACCGCGAACAGCACGAAGATGATGATGATCAGCACCAGCGCGCCGACGTACCCGCGTTCGCGCTGTGCCTCCACCGAGGTCTGCACGTACCGGTAGACGAACAGCGGGAGCGCTTCCTGCTGCCCGGCGAACGGGTTCAGGTTCAGCAGCGTCGACCCGGCGGCGGTGAACAGCAGCGGTGCGGTTTCCCCGACCACGCGGGCGATGCCGAGGATGATCGCCGTGGTCACCCCGGTCCGTGCGGTGGGCAGCACCACCGACCACACCGTCCTCGCCCTGCTCGCCCCCAGTGCGAGGGAGGCTTCGCGTAGTCCGTCCGGGACGAGCCGGAGCACGACGTCGACCGTGCGCGTGACGGTCGGCAGCATGACGACCGTGAGCGCGATGCACGCCATGAACCCGCTGTAGTTGAAGAAGGACGATCCCCGCACGGCGCCGGGGATGATCAGCGCGGCGTACACGAACAGACCGGCCACAATGGACGGTAGGCCGCTCATCGCGTCGACGAAGACCCGCACCGGCTTGCGAAGGCGCGACCGGGTCTCGTTCAGGAAGATCGCGGTGAGCAGGCCGAGCGGGACGACGAACAGCAGTGCCATCGCGGTCTGTTCGAGCGTGCCGATGATCGCGTGCAGCCCGCCGCCCTCGGTCGACGGGTCGACGGGGGACACCGCGGACTGGTCCTCGACGAAGAAGTCCAGCCGGAGGTGCGGCGCGCCCTTGACCACGATGTAGACGAGCAGGAACAGCAACGGCAACAGCAGCCCGAGCGCACCGGTGAACACGATCGTGGTGACCAGCCGGTCCATCGCGGCCAGCTTGCCGAGCCGGTCGCGGAAGACGAGGTACAGCATGCCGAGGAAGATCGCGTAGGCCACGACGAGATCGGCGAGCCAGCCGGGGGAGTCGAGCAGCAGGTGCAGCACGAACCAGGTCAGCAGGCTCGCCGACGCGGCGCAGCCAAGCGTCACCAGCCGGTCCTCCGGGGTGCTCACCGCGGTGCGGCGCTTGGCTTTCGGTACGCGGCGAGCCGGTGCGACCGGCTTGTCGAGCAAGGTCGCCATCAGGCATCCACTCCAGCCCCGGACCGGCTCCGGGAGATGATGATCGACGCGGAGAAATTCGTCGCGAGGGTGAACAGGAACAGCACCAGGCCGGCGGCCATCATCGCGTTGAGGCCGAGCCCGGAGATGCCCGCGTTGTGCGCGATGAAGCCGGAAATGGTGGCGCCGCCGCTTTCCAGCACGTGCGTGACGATCGACGGGAGCTGCGGCAGCAGCAGCGAAACCGCGATGGTCTCACCGAGCGCGCGGCCGAGCCCGAGCATCGCTCCGCCGACGATCCCGCCGCGGCCGAACGGCAGCACCACGGACCGCACCATGCCCCAGCGGGTTCCGCCGAGTGCCAGCGCCGCTTCCTTTTCCCCCGGCGGCGTCTGCGCGAACACCTCGCGGATGATGGAGGTGGTGATCGGCAGGACCATCAGCGACACCACCAGCCCGGCGACGAACATCGACTGCGTGAGCGTCGCGTTCTCCTTGGTGGCGAACAGCGGGATCCACGAGAAGTTCCGGCTCAGCCACGCCGTCACCGGTTCCACCTGCGGCGCGAGGAAGCTGAACCCCCACAGGCCGTAGAGCAGGCTCGGGATCGCGGCGAGCAGGTCGACCAGGCCGGTCAGCAAGCCGCGCAACCGGGTTCCCGCGTAGTCGGTGATGAACAGCGCGGCGAGCACGCTGATCGGCACCGCGATGAACACCGCGATCAGCGCGACGGTGATGGTGCCGGTCAGCATGCCGAGCACGCCGAACACCGGGGAGTCCGCGGTGGTGTTGAACTCCACCGTGCTGAAGAAGCCGAACCCGGCGTAGCGCAGCGCCGGTGCGGACTGGAGCGTCAGGAAGAACCCGATCACCACCAGCAGCACGAGCACGGTGATCCCGCCGCCGGTGGTCACCCGCCGGAACACCTTGTCCACACGGGACGGTGCGTCGTCGATCGGCCTTCTGGCCGGTGGCGGTTCCCCCGCGCGGGCCGTCGTGATGGTCACGGCAGGTCGTCCTTCGGTTGGGATCGGAGAGTTTTCGGCAGGAGCAAAAGGGCCTCGCCCCCGACGGCCACCGAAAGTATGCGAGTGGACGGGCGGCCGTAGGTGTGCGGACGGTGAACGCCCGACGGGGCGGTGGTGAATCCACCGTCGAACGGCCGGTTCTTCGTTGACCTTCGCCGCCGCGATGGCCGACCGTGGGTGCCACGCTCACCGGCCGCGTCCGCCGGTGCTCGCGTTCGATCCTGGTTCCGAGGGAGAAGTCCTGTGGGGAGATCCGCCGCGAAGCGGGTGTTTTTGGTCGTGCTGTGCGCGCTGTTGGGCACGGTGTGGCTGGCCGGGGTGCACACGGCGCAGGCCGCGCCGTCCTACACGATCAGCACCCAGCCCGGCGATCTGTCGAAGGTGCGCGACGGCGACGTGGTCAAGCTCAGCGTCGCGGGGCTGCCCGCGGGTGCGAGCGTGGAAGCCGCGCTGTGCCCGAAGAACCTCCGCGACAACCTGATCCGCGACCGGAGGCCGGAGGCCAGGTTCGGCATGTACTGCCGCCCGGTGCCGGGGGCGCAGAGCCTGTCCCGCAGCCTGCCGATCACCGGCGGGCAGCCGAGGAACGGTGCCACGCACACCGTCGACATCGACTACCCGGTGACGCGGGGCGAAACCGAGGCGGGGTACATCGTGGACGACCCGGACTACCGGGACGTCTACGTCGACGAGCACGGCAACGTCGTGCACGTGCCGAACCCGAAGAAGTACTCGTACCGGTGCGACGAGGCGAACCCGTGCGCGATCTGGTTGAAGATCATCGTGCGGAACGCCGATAGGCCGGCGGAGGTCACGCTGGACGGGAGCTTGGTGGTGGCCCCCGGTGAAAACACCGGCCTGCCGCCAGGGTGCCAGGATCCGGTGGCGGGTGCGGCGGTCACCACCGCGCTGCCGGAGCGGATGGCGAAGTCGGCGTCGTCGTGGAACTCGCTGCTGTGCTCCCCCCGGAGCGCGCCGAGCGTGGTGCAGTCACTCGCGAGCCGCGAAGGCGAAGTGCTCGCCGGTTTCGACAAGGGCGAGCGCGATCTGGCCTTCACCGGCAGCGGCACGGCGCTCAGCGCGGACAAACGGCGCGACCGGGTGTTCGTGCCGACGGCGCTGAACGCCGTGGTGCTGGCCTCGGTCGGCAGGCAGGACGCGGGGGCCGACGACTCCGGGATGCCGTTCGTCGGCCCGATCAGGGAGTCCTTCAAGTTCAGCCTCGACGATCTCGCGGACCTCGTTTCCAAGCGGACGCGGATGGACGGGTACAGCGAGGGCGCGGTGATGGCCGACGAATCCGCGCTGGTGAACCGCAACCCGGTGCTTGCCGCGATGCGGCCGAATCTCCGGCTGGTCAACGAATTCGGCCTGAGCGGGCTCGCCGGACCCGACACCGGCCCGCTGTTCCTGAGCGATCTGCTGACCACGAGCGCGTCGGGGCACTGGCAGTTCCAGCCAGGCGAAGAACAGCCGGTGCCGGTCGGCAGGGTCACCAGCTACCTGCAGCTCAACGCGGGAATGGGCGCGCAGGTGAACATCAACACGGCGGCGACCAGGAGCGATCTGCGCGAGCAGCTCGACGGCCTGTCGCAGGGCCTGTGCCCGGAGAACCTGCCGTGCGCGGGCTACGTGCTGACCGATCTGGCGACCGCGACCGAGTTCGGCTGGACGCCGGTGTCCTTGCCCAACGCGTCGGGGGAGTACGTCGCGCCGACCCCCGCGTCGTTGGCGGCGGGCGCGGCGCACCTGGTGGACGCGGGTGACGGCACGCTGCGGCCGGGCTCCACCGGAACGGACAGGGGCGCGTACCCGCTGACCTTCGCCGAGTACGCGGTGGCGCCGGTGAACCCGCTCGTCGACGGCCCGTGCAAACCGCGAACCGCCGCACAGCAAGGACTTTCGGCGATGGTGAGCACCGCCGTCGGCTCCGGCGGCCAGGGCGCGCTCGGGCCAGGGCTCGCCCCTCTGCCGGGGTCGCTCGCCGCGGTGGCGAAGGACCGCCTCGCCAAGATCGGCTCCGGATCCGTCGCCGACGCGTGCCGGGAAAAGGAAGAGCTGAAGAACCCGCCCTCGGCGCCGGGCGCGGGCGGTCCCGGCGGTGACAGCGGCGCGGTGCCGCCACCCGGCGGCCTCGCCGGTCCCAGTGCCGCCTCGGGTGCGGGCACCGGTGCCGCGAACGGGCAGGCGACCGGCGCGCCGGCGCAAGCGCCGACCCCGGCCAGCGTGCAGGCGGCGAAGAACCTCGCGGCGTCCGTGTCGATCCCGCCGTTCCCCGGCTCGGGCGTGCTCGGCCCGCTGATTCCCCTGCTTGCCTTGGTACTGCTGACGATTCTCCCGTCGGCGACCGCGTACCTCGCCGCGGGCCGTCCCGTGCCGCCGTGGCTGGCGAGGACGGTACGACGGCTCGGCGGGGTGTTCGGCAGGATCGGTGACCGCGTCCGCGGCGGCCGGTTCGTACCCGCGGGCGGTGGCGCGTGAGCGTCCGCACCGAAGGCAAGCACGCCGCGTCCGACGAGGAGCGGACCGATGTGCTCATCCACGAGCTTCCCCCGGAGGAACCACCGGAGCCCGAACCGGCCGAAGCCCGGTTCGGTCCACTGTGGATTACGGGTGTGGTGGTCGGCTGGCTGCTGACCTCGCTGGTGTGCTTCACCGTCGTGGTCTACGCGCTGGGGCCGATGCTGCAGAACAGCGACCAGCGCGCCGCGCTGACCGAGGTCCGCGGGCAGATCGACCGCGCGCTCGGCGAGACGCAAAGCCTCCTCGGCGCCACCGCGCCGAAGAAGCCAGCCGAGTTCGGCACGCCCGTCGCGGTCATGGAGTTCCCGACGCTGGCGTTGCACCAGGTCGTGCTGGAAGGCGTGGCGCCGGGGCAGACCGCGTCCGGGCCAGGGCACGTGCCGGGCACCTCCGGGCTCGGGCAGCCGGGCAACGCGGCGATCGCCGGTCGCTTCTCCGGGTACGGCGCGCCGTTCGCCAAGCTCGCGGAACTGCGTCCTGGCAACGAAATCGTCATCGCGACCACCCAGGGCAAATCCGTCTACCGGGTCACCGGGACGGCGGAACGCCCGCTCGACGAAGGCGAGGACTACGGCAAGACCGGCGATGACCGGCTGACGCTCGTCACGTCGACCTCGTGGTGGCCGCTGGCCGCCGAGACCGCCACCGTCGTCACGGCGACCCTCGAAGGCAAGCCGTTCTCCCCGGCACCACAGAACGGCAAGGCCGACGCGCAGGACGGCCGCAGCGGCGACACCAGTGCGTGGGCGATGCTCGTACTCGCGTTGGGCGGCTTCACCGCGGTGGCCGTCGGCGCCACCTGGCTCTACCGGCGTTGGCGGCTGGTGTCGACCTACGTCCTCACCGCACCCGCGATGCTGACCCTCGCCGCGCTCGCGGCCATCGCGTTGTGGCGCCTCCTGCCCGCCTGGGCCTGAAATCCCTATCCGACAAGGAAATCATCGTGAACCGCTGGGAACGCCGCGCCGAAGCCCGCCGCCGAAGAGCCGCCGCGGCCCGGCGCGCCAAGGTCGCCTGCCTCGCCGCGGGCTCGCTCGCGCTCATCCCCTTCGTCGGCGGTGGTACCGCCGCCGTTCCGGTCGCGCTCGCCGCGCAGCAGGCGCCACCGGCTCCGGTCCACGGCGCCGACGGCACGGTGACCGCCCAGACCTCGCCCTCGGCGGACCTGCTCGCCGCCGCGGGCGACCCGCTGCTGCTCGCCCAGCAGGCGGGGCCGTCCGCGGATGTCCCGATCGTCCCGCTCGGCGCGCCGTCGGCCGCTGGCGGGTCGGGCGCGGGAATCCCGGCACCCGTGCTGGTGGCGTACCAGCGCGCGGAGCGGTCGCTGGCACAGACCGCGCCGTCGTGCCGCTTGTCGTGGCCCTTGCTCGCGAGCATCGGCCGGATCGAATCCGGGCACGCGCGGGGCGGCCGCGTCGACGGGACCGGGCGGACGCTCACCCCGATCCTCGGCCCGCCGCTCAACGGTTCCGGCGGGTTCGCCGCGATCGCCGACACCGACGGCGGCCGCTACGACGGCGACCCGGTGTGGGACCGCGCGGTCGGCCCGATGCAGTTCATCCCCGGCACCTGGGCCGGGTACACCGGCGACGGCGTGCACGACCCGGACAACATCAACGACTCGACCGTCGCCGCGGGCCGCTACCTGTGCGCCGGTGGCGGTGACCTGAGCGATCCCCGGCAGCGCGCGAAGGCGGTGTTCCGGTACAACCACTCCGATGCCTACGTGCGCACGGTGCTGCTCTGGGCGGACGCCTACGCGCACGGCGTGACCGCGGTCCCGGTGACCGGTTCCCCCGCGCCGATGGCCGCTCCGGTGCCGCCGCCTGCCGCTCCCGTCGCGCACCCGGCTCCCGCTCCGGTGCCGCCGCCCGCACCGCCGGTGGGGCCGGTGTTGCCGCCGGTCGGGCCGAAGCCGCCGACGAAGCCGTCCACCGGTTCCTCATCCGGTTCGCCGACATCCAAGCCAGAGCTGCCTTCCTCGTCTCAGTGCCCCGCGCCGCCGAGCACGTCCTCGTCCTCGTCCTCGGCGCCGAGCTCCGCACCGGAGAGCGCCACGCCTTCGCCCACCTGCTGAGCCTGTCCGGTTAGGACGCTTTTGCGACCAACGGCGCTCCCAGAATATGGGCGTGCGCCCGGTTTCCCGACTTTGGTGGGTGTCCTGGGCCGCGCTGGCTTCTTAGGTTTTGATCAGGTCGCACCCGCCCAGGGTGTGTCGGGGCCTGTCACTTCCAGGGAGTCCATTCATGGTGCGGTTGAACCGTGTCACCCGCTACGCGGTGCCGTTGGCTGTCGGCGCCGTTCTCCTTTCCGCGTCCGTGTCCGTCGCAGCGCCCGCGCGGGCCGATTCCGACGCCGCGCGGACCGAGACCGGGATCAGTGCCCTGCAGAGCATCAAGCAGACGCTGAGCCCTGCCGAGCGCAAGCAGGCCAGTTCCCTCGTCGTCGAGAAGCGGCTGCGTGCCGACCACGGCCTGGCGAAGAAGCTGCCCGACTACCGCACCTCGGTGCCGGTGTCCGGCGCGGGCACCGTCTCGGTCGACATCACCGCGGCGGGCGGCGGGCAGGAACTCGCGCGAGCGGTCACCGCGACCGGTGGCGCCGTGCGGGCGAACACCGGCGGCCAGGTCCGCGCCGAGCTGCCGCTGACCGCGGTCGACGGGATCGCCGCGCGGGCGGACGTCGCCGAGGTCGCCCCGGCGGGGCAGGCCATGACCTGGCGCGAGCAGTCGCCGCAAACGGGTTCTTCGCGGCAGCAGCTCGCCGCCAACGCCGTCGCCGCCGCCACGGTGTCCGAAGGGGACAAGGCCCACGGCGCCGATGCCGCGCGCACCAAGTACGGCGTGTCCGGCAAGGGCGTCAAGATCTGCGTGCTCTCCGACGGCATCGACTCGCTCGGCAAGTCGCAGTCATCCGGTGAACTGCCCACTGTGGACGTCCTTTCCGGACAGCAGGGCAGCGGTGACGAGGGCACCGCGATGCTGGATATCGTGCACGACCTCGCACCGGACGCCACGCTGGGCTTCGCCACCGCGTTCACCAGCGAGGCCAGCTTCGCGGCGAACATCAAGGCGCTGCGGGCCACCGGCAAGTGCCAGGTCATCGTCGACGACGTCGCCTACTTCGACGAGTCGCCGTTCCAGGACGGCCCGGTCGCGCAGGCGGTCAACGACGTGACGAAGTCCGGCGCGCTGTACTTCTCCTCCGCAGGCAACTCGGGCAACCTCACCGACGGCAGCAGCGGCTACTGGGAGGGCGACTACCGCAACTCCGGGCAGAAGCTGAGCGGCGTCTCCGGTACCGCGCACGACTTCGACCCCGGCTCGGGCACCCAGCTCTACGACCCGCTTTCGGCAGGCTCGCTCGGCAAGCCGGTGACGCTGTTCTGGTCCGACCCGTGGGGCAGGTCGAACAGCGACTACGACCTGTACGTGCTGAACTCCGCGGGTAGCGTCGTCGCCTCCAGCCAGGACTCGCAGACCGGTTCGCAGAACCCGTACGAGATCACGCAGGTGCCCAGCAGCGGCTCCGGCTACAAGGTCGCCGTGGTTAAGTACAGCGGCGCCGACCGGTTCCTCGCGCTGAACGTGATCCGCGGCCGGTTCACCGCATCCGGCGGCCTCAAGGCCTTCAGCACCGCGGGCGTCACTTCCGGCCACTCGGCCGCCGCGGCCGCGTTCAGCGTCGCCGCCGCACCGGCCGCCGCCGCGTTCGGGCGTCCGCTCGAAACCGGTGACCCGGCGAACCCGGCGGGCCCGTTCCCGTCGACGTTCAGCGCGTCGAGCAAGTGGGAGCGGTTCAGCTCCGACGGCACCCGCAAGCAGTTCTACAACGCCGACGGCACCGCGATCACGCCGGGCAACGTGTCCAGCACCGGTGGCGCGGTGCGCCAGAAGCCGGACATCACCGCCGCCGACGGCGTGACCACCACGGTCACCGGGTTCGCGCCGTTCTTCGGCACCTCGGCCGCCGCGCCGCACGCCGCCGCGATCGCCGGGCTGCTGCTGTCCGGCAAGCCGACCGCCACCCCGGCCGACATCCGCACCGCGCTGGTGTCGAGCGCGACCGACCTCGGCGCGCCGGGCTACGACAACGTGACCGGCAAGGGCGTGATCCTCGCCGCGCCCGCGCTCGCCGCGCTGGGTGTGCCCGCGAAGTAGGTCCCCGAAAAGGGCGGGGCCCGGTGGCGATCGCGCCACCGGGCCCCGTTTTTCTGTGCTGCGTCAGGACTTCACGCAGGTGGTACCGGCGGAGTTCGCGGCGAGCGGTTTGAAGCCGAAGGTCTTCAGCGTGGCGTTGAGGTCGCCGTGGCACAGCGGGCTCTGGCCCGTCGAGTCGAAGCCGACGCCGCGCAGCGCCTGGCCGTAGGACTTCGAACGGGTGTCGAGAACGTGGTACACGGTGCGCGCGCCGAGGAAGCCGTCGGTGAACGCCGGGGCGTAGCTGCCCGCGGCGCCCGAAACCGGGGCGCCGTTGGAGCCGGCGCCGGTCAGCGTGCCCGCGAAGAAGCCCGCCCGCTTGTCACTGACGGCGTTGTTGCCCTGCGCGACCCACTGGGCGATCGAGTACGGGGCGATCGCGGCGGCCTGGTCGGCGGCCGGGATGGTGTTGCCCTCGTTCTCCTGGAACCGGTTGATCGTCACCGGCTTGGTGGTCGGGTCGAAGCCGAGCACGGTCCCGGTGAAGAAGGCCAGCGTGCCGGAGTTCGCCTGCGGCAGGTAGACCTTGATCGGGGTGTTGGTGCCGCCGACCTGGCTCCAGTTGGTGATGGTGCCGTTGTAGATGTTGCGGAGCTGGGTCAGGGTGAGGGTGCGGCCCGCGCCGGCCCCGGTGGAGGATGCCGACCAGGTCACGCCGTCCTTCGCGAAGCCGTAGAACTCGAAGGTCGCCGGGTCGCTGGTCGCGCGGCCGGAGGACGAGCGGGCGATGTCGATCGCGCCGTCACCCGCGTCGGCGGAGGTCTTCAGCGCGGTCTTGCCCGCGCCGGAGCCGTTCGGGGGCAGGTTGCCGGGGTTGGCGTAGGTGACCGAGGCGGCGAAGGCGTCACCCGGAACCGTGAACGTGCCACCGGCGGCGAGCACCGGCGGCACGTTGACGAAGTTGTCCGGGTCGGTGTTGCCCGCGTTGCCGTTCGCGGCGGTGAAGATCGCCCCGGTGACGTCGAAGATGGTGTCCGAGCCCGCGGCGGTCAGCACCTCCTTGGTGCCGTTGGGGTTCGGGACCGCGGCGGCGGTACCGGCCAGCAGGACGCACGCGCCCGCGGCGAGGGCGGCGGTGCCGAGAAGTCGAGTCGTACGAACTCGCATGTTCACTGCGCTCTCTTCCTGTTCTCCGTCTTGCCACTGGAAGAACCGTGGCACCCACAATTCCGCCGGATCAGCCTGGCCGGATCAGGTGCTTTTCGTTCCCGCCCGACGGCACGTTGGTTAAGGGCCGACGAATGCACGGACCGTAGTTGCCGGCTACCGAAGCGGGGCCTCCGGGGAATTCATCTTATATTTCGTCCGCCAGTCCGCTATGCTCGCGCCTCCGGTGCGGACGACGGCTTCGGGAGTGGCCGCGAGAAACCGCTCCAACCCGTGTTTCGCCTCGATCTTCCTGCCGTAGGCGTGGTTGGCCATGGCGAGGAGTTCCGCGTCGGCGTACAGCAGCCACCGCCACTTCCCGCCGCTGGCATGGCTGAACTCGGCACGCGTCGTCGTCAGGTTGTCCTTGAGCCATTGAATCGCATTGATGCATTCCGCTGCGCCCCGATAGCTGCCCGCGCCGGTGCCGAGTGACGCGTTGTTCCCGCCCAGTAACCGCCAGCGGACTTTGTCATTCGCTGCACCGATCAGTTGAAACCTCGGCGTTTTCTTCATTCCCCGCCTGTCCGGTTCGCGTTCGCGGGTGGAAAGTCCGCCCGTTCCCCCGCTGGGTAAATCGTCGGCCCGGCGCGCGGAAGTTACCGTCTACGGTGAAGGCGCGACGGCCACGAAGTGAACGTTGCGGGCGAAATGGGACGAACGGAGCAGTGCGCATGGCGATCGCGGTGGTGACCGGCGCGGGATCCGGACTCGGCAGGTGCGTCGCACGGGCACTGCTCGGCGACGGCTACCAGGTGGCGCTGGCCGGCCGCGGGGCGGACGCGCTGCACGAAACCGCGGGCGCCCACGACGGCGCGCTGGCGGTGCCGACGGACGTCAGCGACCCGGAACAGGTGGAAGCGCTGTTCGCCGCCGCACGGGACCGCTGGGGGCGAGTGGACCTGCTGGTGAACAACGCGGGCGGCTTCGGCCCGTCCGGCGACATCGCGGACATCAGCGTCGAGGACTGGCGCGCCACCGTCGACGTGAACCTCACCGGCTCGTTCCTCTGCGCCCGCGAAGCCGTGCGCGTGATGAAGGCACAGGACCCGCGGGGCGGCCGGATCATCAACAACGGCTCGATCTCGGCGCACGCCCCCCGGCCGGGCAGCGTCGCCTACACCGCGACCAAGCACGCGATCACGGGCCTGACGAAGTCACTGTCCCTGGACGGGCGCGCCTACGACGTGGCGTGTGGCCAGATCGACATCGGCAACGCCGCGACCGACATGACCGCCGGCATCGCCAAGGGCGCGCGGCAGGCCGACGGCCGCACGATGCCGGAGCCGACGTTCGACGCCGAACACGTCGCGTCGGCCGTGCTCTACATGGCCGGCCTGCCGCTCGACGCCAACGTCCAGTTCCTGACCATCACCGCCACGGCGATGCCGTATATCGGCCGTGGATGACCTCCGCGTAGCCGCTGGGACACGAGCAAGAGCCTTCTGGTCCCCATGGTGGCAGGTTTCGAGGTACTTTGGGAGGGTGAACCGCCGAGCGACTGACGCCCCGACCCGTGTGGGCGGCGTGTGCTGTTCGCTCGCTCCTGCGAAAATCCGCAGCTCAGCGGGCATCCGCACCCTGAGAAGATCAGGTGTGTAACTCTCCGGCCGTTTGCGCCGATTAGACTCGCTGAGACGGTTCGACACCGCGCCACGCGGGTCCGCACATCGGGGCAGTCGAGCTGGCTGGCCCTCGTAGCTCAGCTGGATAGAGCAAGAGCCTTCTAATCTCTAGGTCGCAGGTTCGAGTCCTGCCGGGGGCACGGTCGAGTCGGTATGCGAACTCTTGCATGCCGCTCGACGCTGGAAGCGATGGTCTTTGGGCCGCAGGGCGGTTCGTCCGCCAGCCCGGTCATATACAGGCTTTCTGTAGCGTGCCCAACGAGTTCGGGTGGGCCGCTGGCTGATTGGGCACCGGAACTGTTGCGCGGGACGATGGCGGCTGTCGTGACCAAGACGCCGCGGCATACGAGAATCGACGCTGCAGCATCCTCTGTTTCCGGGGTTGCGCCCTGCCTGTTGGACACCCCGCCTCCGGGGTGTCCAACAGGGGCTATCCGTTTAGGTGGTGAGATGGCACGTGTTGGGGGTGGCGGTCATGTCGTAGAGGCCGTACCAGCCGTGTCCGATGAGTTTTCCGTTGGTGCGGCCGGTGTCGGCCCAGGTGCCGCTGGCGGGGAGATAGCGGTACCAGAGCAGGGCGCCGTCTTCGGCGGGGTAGGAGCCGTAGAGGACGTCGGCGCCGGGGGAGGTGACGGTTTTGAAGATGTTCCAGCCGGTGCCCGACGGCTTGGCCCACTGGGTCCACTCGCCGGTGGCCGCGTTGTAGGCGAAGCGGAACAGGTCACCGCCCGGGGTGCGGGCGTAGAGGATCCCGTCGCCGGCGGCGACGATGAGGTCGTACTTGCCCCAGCCGTCCTTGAGGACGCGGTGGTCCCACTTTTTCGTCGTGGTGTCGTAAGTGCGCCAGTGCAGGTTGCCGTCGGGCTCGATGGTGTAGATGTGCCCGGTGGCGTCTACGGTGATGCGGTTGCGGTACTCCGCGTTCGCGTAGCGGCCCCAGCCGCCGTCGATGACCTGGTAGTACGGGGTGGGGCCGGTGGCGCGGTCCCAGCTGGTGCCGTTCCAGCGGAAGCGGCGGAGTTCGCCGTTGCTGTTGGCTTGGTAGAGGACACCGTCGGGTGCGGCGATGGCGCGGGAGTTGAGCCAGCCGGAGCCGATGGCTTGGCCGTTGCCGTTGATCCAGGAGAAGCCGCCGTTGCGAGGGTCGCTGTGTTGGTAGAGCCACATGGAGCCGTCGGCGCGGGTGGTGAAGATGGGTGCCGAGGGTTGGCAGGTGATGGCGAGATTGGGCACGGTGGCGCGGATCCAGTCGCCGGCGTTGTCGGCGCGGGCTTCGGTGGAGCCGGTGCGGGTGTCGGTTTCGCCGATGCAGCCGCCTTGCGAGGACACGCTGTTCACCGCGACCAGTTCGGTGCCGTCGCTGGTTTCGCGCAGCGCAGGGCCACCGGCGTCGCCCCGGCAAGTGGAGGCGGTGGCGGGGTCTTTGCCGGTGACGGCGAAGGTGGTGCCGGTGAGTTCACCGGTGGTGAAGGTGGCGGTGTGCAAGCGGTTGGGGACCCATTCGGTGGCGGTGCGCCCGTATCCGGCGATCCGCAGTACATCCCCGGGCGCGGGAGCGGTACGGCCGATGGTCACGGGGGCGATGCCGGTGATGGGGGTGGCGAGTTTGGCGAGCACGAGGTCGCGGTCGCCCTTGGGCACGAGGTCGGTGATGGTGGTGACCTGGCCGTCGTCCTGGGTGAGAATGGTGCGGCCGATGACCGCGGTGGTGCGTTGCCGCGGTGGCCCGGCGGGGATGTGGAACCCCTGATCCGGGGTGTCGGCGAAGCAGCTGGCGGCGGTGAGCAGCCATTGCGGGTCGACCAGCGCGCCGGTGCAGCTCTGCTCCCCGACGGTGATCTTCGCGACGAACCGGTAGCTGCGGTCAGCAGCGGGGGTACCACCGCTGATCGCCGACGCGGACGGCGCCGCGAGCACACCGGTCGCGGTGATGGCCAGGGCGATCAGGGCAGTGGCTCTCCGCCGGAAGGAATGGTTCGAGGACACGTATGTGACTCCTTGGTTGAACACGACTGCGAATGAGAATGGCGTCGGAACGAGCCACGAGGTGTTTCCTTGTTGCCTCATCAACTCAACCGAAACTCGCCAGGCTGTTGTTATCGGACCGTCACCGAAGAATTAGTAACGAACTTCGGGTGTGCGGGTTCGTGTGCGGTGTTACAGGGTGCGGATCTCGACGAGAACGCTGGGAGCCCCGCCGGTTCCTTCGCCGACCGGGGTCCACGATTCTTTCTCCACGGTCGCTGTGGTGGTGCGACCCTGCGCGGTGAGGCTGACCTGCAAGCGATGGCTGTTCCCCTTGACGGTGTAGGTCTCGGGCAGATCGAGGGCCAGATATCCGGTGGCACCGATGATCTTGAAGCAGAAGGTGCCCTTCGTGCGGCTGTAGACCTCGACCAGGTCCGGCGCGCTGCCGCAGTCGACGAGCAGGATCCTCCCGTCCCCGGACTTCAGCGAAATACTGCGCTCCGCCAGGATCTTCGCGGCGCCGGGGTAGGACCGGTCTTCCACGGTCGACCGCTGCGGCAGATCGTCGCCCGGCGCGTTCGATGAAGGTCCGGCGACCGCCACGGCGGCTGCGGAAACCCCGATCACTGCGGCGGCGACCGCTGCCCCCACGGCGCTCGCGACACGCGAGCACGATAACGAAAACATAGAAATCCCCTCCGGCAAATGGGTGAAAGTCCGCGCCCCTTGCTTCGCGGACCACCCACGCTAATCGCAGCCACCGACAGTTCCGCATCACCCGGGGTGTCGTTTGTGGCAGGGAACATTTTTGTTGCCAAAAGCCGGGTTCTCCGACAGGATCGCTGTCGCGAGCGCCGTCGGCTGTGCCCGGTGTGTCGCAATACTTTAGTAGGGGATCACGCCGACGTTCGGCGCTTGTTCGCGAGGGGAAAGTAAACAACGTGGCGAGCAGATTTGGTGAACAATTTCCACGTCAGAGTGTTGTGGTCTGGAGACCCAACACGCCCGGGATGACCAGGCGACGGCGGCTGTCCCGTGCGGGGCTGGTTCTGACACTGGTGCTGTCGTTGATCATCGGCCTGCTCACCGCGCCCGCCGCGTACGCCGCCGACACGCCCTCTCCTGCGGGTGATGGTCCCGCCCCGGCGGCACAGTCTCCGCGTGAGCGTGTGCTGGAGGCGTGGAAGACCGGTGGCCGTGGTGTGCGCGACACTGCCGCGGCCGCATTGACCGGTACCGACAGTCAGGTTGAGGAGTTCCTGCGTACCGCGCTGGATGCGGCGCGGGAGGCCGATGACCGAGTCCGTGTGGTGCAGGCGCTCACCTCGACCGGGCGAGGGGTGCGGGAAGCTGCAGAGAAAGCCCTCAACGACGGGTCGATCACCGCGATCCGCGCGTTCCTGAACTCGGGCTGGCAAAGCCCCTGGGAAGACGATCAACGCGTCCAGGTCAACCAGATCCTCGCCGCTGCACAAGGCCGCGGTGTCCGCGATGCCGCGCAGCGTGCACTCAACATGGGAACCACCCAAGCGCTGGTCGAGTTCCTGCAGTCCGGCCGTAAGACCGCGCAGGAGACCGATGACCGGGTCCAGGTCGTGCAGATTTTGTCCGCCGGTGGTCCTGAGGTCAAACGCGTCGCTTCCCAGGCACTCGACGACGGGTCGGTCGAGGCGCTGCGCGAGTTCATCAACACCGGCCAGTACCTGGCCCGCGAACGCGACCAGGAACTGCTCTCGGTTTCCCACCTCGCACAGGTCGCCAAGGACGAACAAGGCCGCGCGGTCACTGAAACCGCCGCAGCTGAAGAGGCGTCCAAGCGTGCGGTCGAGGCCGCGCGCTTGGCGAAGGAGGCCGCCCAGCGCGCGGCGGAAGAGACCGCGGCGGCCAAGACTGATGCTGGACGCGCAGCCTCCGCCGCAGGCCGTGCGGCCGCGGCGGCAGCGGGCGCGGCCAGCGCGGCCCAGGTGGCGCTGGGCGCCGCCGCTGCGGCGGTGAAGGCTTCCCGTGCGGCCGCCGCGGCTGCGGCCGGTGCGTCCAGCGCGGCGGCGATGGCAGGGCGCGCTGCCGCTCGCGCTCAGGGTGCTGCCAATGACGCGATCCGTGACGGCGCGAAGGCCAACACGGCTCGTGCGGCGGCGGTCGATGCCGACACCGCAGCAACGGCCGCGAAAGACGCTGCATCCACCGTCGCACACGTCATCGACGCCGCCTTGGCCGCTGGACGGGCCGCCGACGCTGCCGCTAGTGCTGCATCTAATGCTGACAACGCTGCTGGAGCTGCGGGTGAGGCCGGTGGTTGGGCCCGCCAGGCTGGTGTGAAGGCGGAGCAGGCCTCAGCACAGGCGGCGAAGGCGAAACGGGCTGCGGCGACCGCGACTCGGGCCGCGAACGCTGCCCAGTCGTTGGCGCGCCAGGCCGTGGCCGCGGCGATGGACGCCAAAGCCGCCGCCGAGTCCGCCGCAGGGCATGCCGAACGTGCTGCTCAAGCCGCCCGCGAGGCTGCCGACCACGCCGGTGAAGCAGAGAACGCGGCCAATGAATCCGCCGCGCACGCTGCTGAGGCGCTGCGCGCTGCCGACGCCGCCGTCGCTGCGGCGGATCAGGCTCGCAAGGTCGATGAGACCGGTCGTGCCGCCGATGCCGCCCGGTTGCAGGCGTGGCAGGACCAGGCCGTGGCCGATGCCGAGCAGGCCAAGCAAGACGAGGCCGACAAGGCCTCCGACACCGCTTGGCAGGTCGCCGACGCCGCACGCCTGGACGTCGAGACTCGCGCGCTACTCGAGACTGCAACTGCTCCCGGCGCCTCACGGGAAGTCGTGGTGGGCAACGGCCGCAAGGTCGCGATGCGCCTGATGAGCACTGGCGGTCCCTTCACCAAAGCCGCCGCCGAACAAGCTCTGCTCGGGGACGAGGATGTCGTGGTCGACTTCGTCGGCCGTACCCGTCTGAGCGCAAACGAGCAGGACGACCGCGCCCGGCTCACTCAGATCGCCGACACCACCGACCGTCCCGGCCTGAAAACCGGCGCCGCCACCGCGCTGGCCGGTGACTACCCTGCCGTGACCCGGTTCCTCGCTGAGCAGGACTACCCCGAACGCGAAACCGACGACCGCGTTCGCGTCGTACAACTGCTCAGCTCCGGTGGACCGGCCATGAAGGACGGGGCCACCAAGGCACTCGACGCCCACACCCCGCAGGCCCTGCGGGAGTTCCTGGCCACCGGCCAGCACATCGCGCGTGAACACGACGACCGCATCGCCGTCAACCAGATCCTCTACCAGGGTGGGCCCGAGGTCAAAGCCGCCGCGCAAGCCGCGCTGTCCGGACCGGTGTCCTACCTGCGGAAGTTCCTCGACATCGGACAACACCAAGCCGCGCAACGCGACCACAACACCACCGCGCACACAGCCCAAGTCGCCCGCTACGTCGCCGAAGCCGCCCAAGCCGCACAGCAAGCCCAAGAAGCCGCCGCCAACGCGGCGAAAGCCGCCGCGCTCGCCCGTAATGCCGCCAACGAAGCCGCAGGCTACGCAACCCAAGCCCAGCACCACGCCGACGTCGCAGCCGGCTACGCCGCCGCAGCAGCCAAATCAGCACACGACGCACAAGAATCAGCCCAACAAGCCGTCGCCTCCGCGAAGATCGCCCGCAACGCCGCTGCCACCGCCCAACAAGCAGCCCGCAACGCCGCAGCCTCGGCTGCGGCTGCTCAAGCCTCGGCCGCTCGCGCCCGCGCCTATGCTGTTGCCGCCGAAGAAGCCTCTCGCAACGCTCGAGCAGCCGCCAACGCTGCCGGGGCCGATGCTAAGGCGGCGGGTGATGCAGCCGCTCATGCTGCACAGCTACTTCTGGAACGACAACGTGCTGAGAATGACGCTCGTCTGAACGGACGTGGAGGGACCGGGCAGGGCGGTGATGTTGGTGTCGCGGACTATGAAAACGGCTCTGTCGTGCTGTACCTCGACGGTGTCTGTTACCTCAATGGGGTAACTATCCCTGCCAATATCGGCGCAGGATCGTGTGACTCTCTGGCGCACGATTTCGACATATGGCTATCTGACGCCAGCATTTTGTGGTCGCAGTTGAAGGGCCGTGCCGACGCGAGTGCGCAACTCCTGCGCGAATACTGCTCCGACCGGCCAGTTGCGTGCGGTCAAGGACTGCGCAACCAATTGGCTGATCTGCCATACATCATGCTGGCCTACAAGGAAAGCGGGATCGGCGGTGGATCATGGCTGCGCAGGCTCCTTGGTACGGCCTCCGTGTCCGAGCTGCGCGCCTTAGGGCAAGTTGGCGAACTTCACGAAATGCTCATAAAATCATTGCGGGCGCAGATGGCTAAGCCACCTGTTCAGGACGTTCGGTTGCAAAACATCATGAACGATCTATGGCGTCCAGGTGCCTCGTTAGGAAACGGAAGCGCAATGTCGGCCGCTCGTGCCGAGCGTGCACTTCAGAAGTGGGGCTGGAAAATCAAAGGCGCGGATCACATTAATAAATGCACAGAATACATTAGTGCAATGAACAGGTGGCTAAAAGAGAATCCGGGCGCATCCAGGATGGATAGGTATGCTGCCGAGCAGGTCTTGGCTGACCTTAAGTAGGCAATCGAATAACGTGCTGTATGCTTGGCATTGCAAACTTAAGGGTCTATGGAAGTCGAATATTCGGTCATGACAGATGATGAACTGCCAGGCGTGGATGACGCCCGGGGCTGGCTAGTGTCACGCGTCTGAGGTTCGTTGACGGGTGGCGTGGGGCAGGATCTGATCGGCGGTCTTGGTCCAGGTGAACGGGTGGCAGCGGGTGTTCCAGCCGTCGATG